>ONHZ01000023.1 GCA_900317755.1 uncultured Lachnospiraceae bacterium | reverse complement strand
GTTTCAACAGCAACATAATGAACTTCTATATAATATCCTTGTTTAATGGCATTATTGATATTTCTAATAATAGAATTACCACAAAACGTAGTTTCCTGAATAAAAGAATCCTTAGCTTCTATATATTGTTTTATTGTATTTACCACTTGTTTTCCAGCAACAAGATTAATACTAACATCTCGCCAATCACCAAGTCTTTTTATTGCATCATCAAGATTAATATAATGTAGCCCTTCCAAATTGCCATTTATATCATAAAGAGTTGACTTTCCTGCTCCATTAACACCTGCATACAGTATATATTTAGGTCTCAATACTTTTCCTTTTCTATTAATTCCTTCTGTTTTTTTTGAAGAAAGTAGTCCCCTACAATTGAATATATTTGTCTTACATCCGGATCATTTGTCTCCTTAATGATTTGCATAGTATCATCAGGTGTAAGTACACTTAGCTTTTTTGCTATTTTTTCATATTCTTTTACATCACACATATATCCACCCATACTATATAATTAAATAAAAAATGATATTCGTTAACTTGTGACACAATATATCACAAAATTCCCTTTTCTGCATCATTTATGCTAATTCACATTTTCCTTCGGATGGTAGGTCTTTACAACGCTCTTTACTCTTTCCTTAATATCTTCCTTATTTTTATAGGCATCAGTCATAAGTCCATCTAGCTCAGAAAGAAATTCGTCTGTATTAAACGCTATTGGTTTTCCAATAAAGATGAGGTTGTTTGCTGTCTTTTCGAGGCCTTCCTCAGCCATCAGCTTTTCTTCATAGAGCTTTTCACCTGGACGAAGACCTGTGTATTCAATTTTGATATCCACATCTGGCCTGAAGCCTGAAAGACGGATGAGGTTTCTCGCAAGCGTGTCTATCTTTACAGGCGATCCCATATCAAGTACAAAGATTTCTCCGCCCTTAGCGTATGTACCTGCAAGGAGTACTAAAGACACAGCTTCCGGAATCGTCATGAAATACCTGATGATGTCAGGATGCGTGACTGTGACAGGCCCTCCGTTTTCAATCTGTTTCTTAAAGATTGGAATGACAGAGCCATTCGAGCCAAGGACATTTCCAAAACGGACTGCCACAAACTGGGTCTTTACGTTCTTAAAGGTCTCCTTTGATATTTCATCAGGCATTCCCTTCATCCCATCATGTGTAAAGAGCTGGGGGATTTCATCAGCCTTGCCTTCCTTGATTTTTTCATTAAAGCTCTGGATGACCATCTCACAGAGTCTCTTTGAAGCACCCATGATATTCGTAGGATTTACGGCCTTATCTGTACTGATGAGGACGAATCTTTCGCAGCCATGGAGCATGGCTGCATAAGCAGTTTTGTAGGTGCCAAGCGGATTATTCTTTATTGATTCACACGGACTGTCCTCCATGAGCGGCACGTGCTTATGCGCTGCAGCATGATAGACAATTTCCGGCCTGTATTTTTCGAAGACATCGAACATCTTCCTTGAATCCCGGATAGAACCAATGAGGACTACGAGGTCAAGGTCTGGATACTTTTCTTTCAGTTCAAGCTGTACTGCATAGATACTGTTCTCATAAATATCAAAAAGTATGAGCTGCTTAGGACTGTGGCTTGCAACCTGCCTTGAAAGCTCGGATCCTATGGAACCGCCTGCGCCTGTGATGAGAACTGTCTTTCCATGAAGCATGGAGAAGACATCTGAAAGATCTGGCTTAATAGGATCCCTGCCCAGAAGGTCCTCTATCTTTACATCCCTCATCTGAGAGACAGAGACTTCGTCATTTACGATCTGGTAGTAGCCCGGAAGTGACTTCAGCTCACAGTTCGTCTGAGAGCAGATATTCAGAATATCACGCTTCTGCTCCGGAGTCGCTGATGGAATAGCAAGATAAATATTGTCGACATGGTAATCTGCTACAGCCTTCATGATGCTGTCACGTCCACCGACTACAGGAATGCCATCTACATAGCGCTTCCATTTATTTTCATTGTCATCTATGAAGCAGACTACCTTGTCATTTAATTCCCTTGCACGCTTGATGTCTCTGGCAATGAGCTGACCGGAATTTCCTGCTCCCACGATCATTACGTTTTTTTCGGGTACGGTCGCTGCCACATCGCTTCTCCCTCGAAGCAGAAGTACGAATCTGTATGAAAATCTAACGAACAGTATGAGGCAGAACTGAATTACCGCTCCCATCATATAGTAGGAAATCGGCATTCTTGTGACAAAAAGCATCGTGCCAAATATCTGCACAAGACATGTCACGACCGATGCTTCTATGACTCGTACAAGCTCATGATAGCTGGCAAACCGCCACAGGCTCTGATAGAGCTTAAATATATAGAAGACAATGATGCATATTATTGTATATACTGGTGCAAAGTGCTGCCATGCAATCAGGTATCTCAAATCAATATGAGAATACTGAAAATCAAATCTTAAAAGCAGTGCAAGAAAATATGCTGCATTTACAGCAATTGCATCATATACTGCTAAGAATAAGGCTATGATCTGCCAATGCTGCAGCCTGAATTTTTTTGGTTTATTATCTGCGGACACTATGTTCTCCGAAATGTTTCTTCTGAATGATTATTTTGTAAAAATTGATACCGGCCTGATAATTCAGCTGGATTATCTCCCGTTTACTTATTATTGTGACTTCTCCATGATCATGCGAATTTTGAAGTCATCTCCCCAGACTGCCTTTGAGTCGTATGGTCTGTCTGGGAAAGCTCCATACTTGAGCTTTATTTTGTAATTATTTTCTTTGATGAAACGCTCTACCCTGTCAGCAAGCTTCTCCGGGCGGCCGGAACAGATATTGATGATACCGTTTATATCATCCTGGCTTACTGCTGCTGCGACCTGCTTTGCAAAGAGGTCATAATCTATGAAGTCAAACTGGTTCAGCCCCTGTGTAAACGGAAATTCCTTTTTCCCTTCCATTGCAGCTGCTGTAATCTTTGAGAAAATCGAACTACCATACTGGCTGTTTCCGACTATATAGAAGCCCCTGAGCCACTGGAATGTGACATTATTCTGCTTGCAGAGTAAAGCTGTGAGCTCCCTCAATGCATTCTTTGCGATACCGTATGGCGTGACAGGATTGCACGGAGTTTCTTCCTTGATAGCGCCTTCGAAGAAACCGATCTCATGCATCGTACCCATGACGGCGATGCGGCCATGCCCGGCATTTTTCATGCCTTCTGCTATGCTCTTTAAGAATGCATAGTGCTCAGGCAGGTCATTGATATGTGCATCAGAATAATGTACAAAGCCGTCTCTCCATGCAAGATGAAGCAATACGTCTGGCTCCCCGAAGAACTCATAAGGATCTCCTACATCGAAGAGGTCACATTCCACGCCTTCTGCTCTCTCATCTGTATGGTCGAGCTTGAAGTCGGCTGCAACAACCTCCTGACCCTTGTCAAGAAGTTCTTTTACAATGCCCTGACCTAAATATCCATTTGCACCTGTGACTAATATTCGCAATTTATCTTACCCATTCTTTCTTTTCGAAATCATAATGCCTGATCACTCTTGCCGGACTCCCGACCGCTATAGAATAATCAGGAATGTCCTTTGTAACGACTGCATTCGAGCCTATGATGCAGTGCTTTCCAATGGATGCGCCAAGCACGCATACATTTTCGCCTAGCCAAGAACCTTCGCCTATTGTGACCTCTTTAATGAAGGTGACCGGCTGGTTCAGTACCGGCATTTCTATATCTTCAAATTCATGTGTGCAGTCCGAGACAAATACCTTGTCTGCAAAAAGTACGGAATCCTCTATTGTGACAGACTGCTTTGCAACGATGTGTGCGAAATGCCCGATCTCGCAGTGGGCACCGATTCGAAGGCTGCATGCTGTGCTGTCTTTTGCATCACTGCTGCCTGAATCGATGCGGCTTGCACCATTCACAGTATCTGCAAAAAGCCACGCCCCTTCAGCTATATATGTCTGGTCACCAATTGCTATCCCTTCTGGGCCGTCTATCTGCAGCGGTTTGATGAGAAGAGAATGATAGCCGGAGTGGATTTTCCTATATTTTCCATACTTCAAAGAGAAGTATGCCTTTGCTTTTTCAAACTTTGAAATCAAATCTCGATTCCTTCATCTTCTGCGATATCTCTATCCGCTTTCCGTCCAATCACAAGATCCCACTCTGATGCCGGAAGTCCGGTGTCGTTTCTCTTGACCGTGAGGTTCTCACCAGAGAAGGTCTCACCCTTCTTTATATCCCTGTCTGCAACAATTCTCTTTTTTACGACGGTGCTGATGCTGTTTTCAGACTTTGTTGGC
This sequence comes from uncultured Lachnospiraceae bacterium, assembly GCA_900317755.1. Taxonomy (GTDB): domain Bacteria; phylum Bacillota; class Clostridia; order Lachnospirales; family Lachnospiraceae; genus RUG306. The sequence goes on along the minus strand of ONHZ01000023.1, from coordinate 48,837 downwards.
TTCTTCACGCCATCTCCAAGCGCTCTTTCGACTGCCCTGATCTCATCGACCATCTTCTTAAATTCTGCAGGTTCTGTAGATGCCTTGTGGTCAGGTCCTTCCATATTTTTATCAAGCGTAAAGTGCTTCTCGATGACCTTTGCACCGAGCGCCACAGCTGCAACAGAAACCTCTGTCCCTTCCGTGTGGTCCGAATATCCTACCGGAAGATGGAAGGCGTCACGGAGTGTGAGCATCGCCCTTAGGTTCACTTCATCGTATGGGCATGGATAATTCGTCGTGCAGTGAAGAAGCGTGATGTCCTCTGCGCCGCCTTCACGAAGTGCATTTATTGAAAGGTCGACATCAGAAAGCGTGCTCATGCCGGTACTTAAGAGCACCGGCATCTTCTTTGCACCCATGTATCTTAAGTACTTGATGTTCATGATGTCGCCTGAGCCGATTTTGATGAAAGGGATATGGCACTCATCGATGAGGAAGTTTAAGGACTCCTCTTCATCTGATGTGGAAGCAAAGACGATGCCAATCTCATCACAGTGCTGTTTAACCTTCTTCATGTCTTCATAAGAAAGCTCGAGCTTTTTCAGCATATCAAACTGGGATTCTTCGATGCCGGTATTTTTCGTCTGGTAATCAGCCTGGCTGACCTTTGTCGTGATGATTTTCTCAGTCTTCCATGTCTGGAATTTCACGACATCGGCACCTGCCTCCTTTGCACTGTCGCAGAGCTTCAGTGCAAGGTCGAGCCTGCCATTATGATTCACGCCTGCCTCTGCAATGATGAGGCATTTATCTCTGTGAAGTATATTCTGTTCCATATTATCCTTATTTTTCTTAAATATAGTTAAGTTCCCCATCATCTAACGGTAGTGGATAAACTTGCAAATTCTTTCGATTTTTTGTCTCAATATCTGTAACATAAAAGCCGGTTTCCATAGACTTCCTCCTTCTCCGGATTCTTCTTTACCCAGTCTGCCTTAATATCGTCGTAGGCTTCTTTATTAAAAATCTGCTTTCCGATATAGAAGTCTGTGAGTATCGGACTGAAGGCTTTCTTGAATTTGAAAAGCGAATTCTCCTCATCACTATTATATCCGCCGCCAAGGTGAAATTGCTTCACGCCTCTCCTATGCATCTCGCACGCTGTATTCCAGAGAAGGAAATTGTTCGCACCGAGACTTGAGTACTGGTGGTCAGAACCCTCGAGATGATAGTGTCCGAAATCCTCAGAATACATAAAAAGCGCCCCGCAGATGAGCTTTCCATCGAGCCTTACCGTGCCAAGGAAGCCTCTGCCAGCAAGGGCTTTCACATACACTCTATAATAGTCATCTCCAAAGAAATAGAAGCTGTCTGCATCAAGCCGCTTCATCGTGGCATTATAAAGCTCTACGAATTCCGGAAGCGATGCAAAATCCTCTTCGGCCTTATAGACAAGCCCGTTCTTCTCGGCCTTTCGAATCATGTTCCGGTTCTTTGACTTGATCATCGTGCTCCAGATATCATCTTCTGAAATCCCGGTATCGATCGTCACCGTATGCCTGTCAAAAAGCACATCCATGGCATCCTTGCAGTACTCTGCATTTTTGAGCAGCGGATGAAATCTCGTGAAGCCGCAGACATAATTCTTCTCACAGAGAAAGCGTGCTATTTCATCAAGTGCTTTTCGTATGAAGTCATGATGTTCAGTATTTGCAATCGGTCCGCCATAGCCGTATGCTGTCTCAAAGTCATGCAGGTCTCCGACTTCAGCACGAAGATAGGGCATCAGAAGTATATTTGCACCCTCTGAAGCGACAATGCATTCCGGCGTATGCTCGCTGTCTTTATATAGATTTACATATTCTTCTGTGAAATATATATCCTTCTTTTCTGGTGGAAACTTCTCTAAATATTTGTTCCAGGAGGAAGTGATTTCACACTGCATCTTTCAAAACCTCTAGTATTTTCTTCATGTCGTCTGCACTGTAGCGCTGGTCACAGATGAGTGAAAGCTCTGTCTCATAAAGAGGATTCTCTCCGGACAGCTCCCTTGATTCCTTCGGCCAGTGGACAGGCATGAACATATTATTTTTAAAGAAAATTTTTCTTACGCTGTCTCTTTCATGGATAAAAATCGGAATAAAAAATGGTGTCTTCCCTTCAGCCCACTTATGCCTGATATTCATCTTTGTGAGCCCTTCATGAAGCACCTGTCCATTTTCCATCCGCTTCTTTTTTATCTCTTCAAAATCCATTTTCGGCAGCAGCCTTCTCGTAATGTCAGAACATTCGCAAAGGTAATTTTGATCGAGAATATCCTCGCCCTTTTTCAGAAGCTCAAGGCAGACACTGTCATCAATATCGTCTCTGTACTGCTTTAATAGATTTCCTGCGAATTTGTACTGGGCGAATTCATTTTTGCTATGTATCCTGCCAGGAAGCTCATCTTCAATTTTTGAAAAAACCTGAGCCCCATCCGGAACTGCAAACCATTTTCGAAAGCTCGTAAAATAATAATCGATGTCTGGATTTTTCCTGTCATTGAAAAAATCCTGGACATCATCCTCTATTATTTTGATTGATGCATGGTGCTTTTTTATTTCTGCGGCACAGCCTGAGACATCGGTCATTCCAAAGTAATCGATCAGAAGCACTGCATCAAAATCCTGCAAATTCTTTTCAAGAATGTCCTTTGGAAGCAGGCTCTCTTCATCAATATGATAGAACGAATACTGCCAGCCAATATCACGCACCGTATTTGTAATCGATGTGCAGAGATAGTCCGGCACGAGAAGCCTCTTCCCTCCGCCAATATGATCTAAAATCGCAGCAAGTGCTGCCCTGCCACACGAAAACAGTCTGCCCTGAAATAAATTATTCCCGAGGGACTGATACCGACTCACATCGATTGCGTACTCGCCGCCAATTATTCTGTCATCCTTCATAAAGAACCTTTTTCAGTATGCTGACTATCTTCTCAGACGCATGCCCATCGCCCCAGTATTCTGCATCGAGTCCCGGCACCTTCATGGATACGGCTTTCTCTATTGCTTCAGAAATAGAATCCGGACTGGCATCTGTCTCTAATATATTGTCACAAATATGTCTGCCCTTCTGCCTGTCCCCGATATTCACTACCGGAATTTTTAAGAATGGTGCTTCAACGATTCCGCTGCTCGAATTCCCAATCACGAATGAGACCTGCTTCATGAAGCTTAAGTACCTGATCTGTCCGAGCGATGGCAGAATTCTGAATTTGTCTCTATGCCTTTTCACGAAGTCTTTCAGGAGCCCATTTATCTCTTCCCCGCCGAAATCGGCATTTGCATAGGTGATGACTGTCTGAAAATCTGAAAGCGCATTCAGGCTTTCCACGATGCTCTTTGCAGCGTCAAGGTTCTGCGTAAGCGGGATGGTGGTCTCCGGATGATAGGTCATCAGCGCCCATTTCTTCGTAGGATCAAGCTTAAGATTTTCCGCAAGCTCCTCCCTTGTCATGAGCGGCAGCCTGTTAAAAATATCAAGCCCCGGCTCGCCTACTGCCCAGACATTTTCTTCACTGCCGCGCATCCTGATGATATTCTGCCTCGAGCTTTCAGTCCCCGGGAAATGATAGGTAGAAAGCATGGTCACGGCATTTCTGATGCCATCATCTATAGCACCTTCGGTCACATCACCGCCGGAAATATGAATGATTGGAATACGCATGACAAAGGCAGTATTGCATATCGGAAGCAGCTCATACCTGTCGCCAAGCACCATCAGGTAGTCAGGCTTCAGCTTCTCAAAGCAGCTGGCAAAACCCTCTGCGAGCCTTCCCATATACGAGGCAAGGGCAGCCTTTGAAGAAGTGTCAAGGCCTGCATCCACGATGTCAGTAATCTCATAGCCGTCTGCCCTTATCTGGTCTATGGTATGCCCCTGCTCTTCCAGGAGATGGCCTCCCGTGACCACAAGCTCAAACTCTACCCAGTCGGCTTTGCTAAGATCATCAATCAGCCAGCGGAGCAAACCGTATTCAGACCTTGCTGCTGTGACGATGCAAATCTTTTTTTTCATTTCTGATGCTGTATGCACTGCTTATTATCAGCTTCCTGTATCTTTCGTATCCTTATATTTACTTCCGGATCAGTTCCCTGACCTTCTTGTACCCGTCCTCATTCTCATACAGGTACTTTCCGATAAACTCCATCATCCTGAAGTCCTCTTCACTGTCGATGTCAAGGACCGCTGTATCCTTCATGAGATAGACAATCGTCTTTGCAGCATACATGGTGTTCTCTGTATTTCCTTCGAAATAATCCGTGTTGACGACATAGATGGATGCATTTTCATCATAAACAACAGGGGCTTCCTGCCTCGTTGCAAAATTTGAATCTATTACGGTAGTGGCATATACCTCTCCCTGCTTTAGCATGTTGAAATAGGGATTGCGCCTGCATTCAGTAACAGATTCCACCATATCTGCATCTGGCCTTGAGATCTTTAGCTTGTATGCGTTCATGATATCATCGATCTGCCTTAAGGGACTTGTGATATCAAGGTCTACCATGTGCTGGTATTTTTTGCCCTTTCTCTCCTGCATCACATCTATGGAATTATGCCATACGGCCGGCTTCGGTACATGATCCTCGCCGAGCTCCTTTGATCTTTCGATGTAGTTTACTTCAGGATATTTCTTTAATACTATGTCCCTTAGTTCCGGACTGTCTGTATTGAGGCAGACATCAACATCTGCGTCTACTCTTCCTGCAAAATCAAAAGCAGCAGCCAGAGTATAATAAACAAGCGGCGCACCAAGGAAATCCTTTATGTTTTTATTTTTGCAGCCCTTGCTGCCTGCCCTTCCGCAAATCGTGATAAGCACATTATCTTTTTCCATTATTCTTCTCCTAATGCGATCTTCAAAACACCATATGCATGCTCCGGCGAATTCATTACCTCTGCACTGCCTTTCATGAAGTCTAAAAAGTACTTCATCTCATATACGAATTCTTCATTTTCTGTAACATGGCAGTCTATTTCCGTCTGGTCCGGGCAAATGATTTTTTCTTTATAAAAATCTGCCGTGAACGTTCCCTCTTCTGTATAAAGCTCGCAGGTTCTTTTATATTCCCTGCCGAAATAATCAAGATGGATATTGACAACTGCTCCGTTATATTTCAGCAGATAGTCGCTTAAGTCATCACTCGTGATTTCAAGCTGGCTGTATTTTCCATGAAAATTCCGTACAGCTTCCGGCATCCCAAACAAGTCTATTATATAATCAATATCGTGTATTAAGTCCCTTCCGACTCCACCGCCCATCGCTTCAATAGCGGAATAGTTCTTCCGGTAGTCGATATTCGGTCTCCATCCTGGAAGATAGCTCGAACAGATAACCCTTGCGTAGTATGGTTTCTTTTCCATAGCTATTTTCTTTAATTCCCTGAAAGTCTTCGTATGCCTCATAGGGCAGGCGACATAGGAATTACTGCTGTCAATATCGAGTGTATGAAGGTCATATTTTATGCCTTCAAAAATCGGCTTCTCTATGAAATAATATTTTGCTTTTCCCTTTAATTCCGTGAGTGCCTGATAATGAAGGTTCGTAGGATTCGTGATGAATGCTGCGTCATATACCGTATCATCAAGCTCAGTAATCTCACGGGAAACAATATTCTCGATTGACTCCTGAAGCTTTTTTTCCTTATGACAGTAAGCTGTAATCTCCGGCTCGATGGAACGCTTCATGCATTCATTGTAAAAGTCCTTGACATGCCTGGTCCCGATTGAACCTATCCCAACAAAAATTGCTTTCATCTCATGCACCAATCTCATCTATCAGCGACAGAACATATTTGTCATCTTTAAGCGTATAAAGCGGCTGCCTCTCCTCTTCCACATAGTCAAGAAAGGCCTTCACTTCATCGACGTATTCGTTCTCAAATACATTACTTGCATAGCCTTCGATATGCTCCTCTTTTTCATAGGTATGGAGCTCTGCCATTTCGCCCTTTTCCTTATCAAAATATAAGAGTCCGTCAGGCTTCCCGTTCCATGTGACGTATGTATTTTCTCCCATGATTTCAAGGTACTGGACTGCATTCCTCGCTACGACATCTGCGACAAATACGCCATGGTCTCCATTCTCATGCTGCATCGTGGCGATATAAGAATCGTCGAAATCAATATCGAGAGCCGTCTGCTTCTGAGATGCGCTCTGAAGCTTTTTGACAGGACCAAAGGTCTTTACAATCCATGGAAGCTGGATCGCATATATTTCCCTGACGCCATTTGTCTCTTTCTTTCCGATGAAGAAATTCTTGTAGCTTTCCCATGGATGCCAGTCAGGAAGATATTGCCCAATGTGATAAATATAGCTTAATGGCTCATCTGCATTTTTTACAATATGCATGATCGCCTGAATCTTTTTATCATACAGCATCGTGCTCGACATGAATATCTTCGCATTATGCTTTTCTGCCACAGATAGGAGTTCATCGTATTTGTCAGGAACCAGATTTAACTCTGTAAATACTGAAATTCCGTGTACGATAATGCTCATGATGATGTCGGCATGATGTCCTGGTGATGTGCAGACAAAAGCATAATCCGGCTGCAAAGCCAGAGCCTCATCCAGGGATTCACATCCTGTAAGTCCTTCGTCCGATGCTGCCTTAAGCCTCTCGGGATTTTTCTCGACACATATGATCTTTATGTCGGGAATCAGGGATTTCAGTATCCTGATACGCCTTCTTCCCATCGAACCATAGCCTACTATTAAAGCACTTTTCATAAAAAGACCTCCAAATCAGAATGTGTCAATAAATCAGTATGTCTCACCTGAGATCTTTTCATAAATCTTCATGGCCTCAATCTGCTCAGATGCAGTGCAGAGAGTTTCTGCTCCTTCACCTATAAGGAAGGCCTCGGTCTCCTTATAAAGTCCAGCCTTATAATCAGTATCGATGCTGTAGTCAAGGTCGCAGTCTTCTATCTTTACAGAATTCATCTGAACGACCTTCAACTGTTCCAAGGGCTTCAGTATGAATCTGTGCTTCTTCGTATTTACCTGAAGTGCCCATCTGCCAGGGAAGCCCCAGTTCGCATCATAGGAAAATAATACATTATTTTCTGTGACGCCGGAGCCGGAATAGATAGAGCCTACCGGATGCCAGGGGATATTTTCCTGTCCTGCTATTTCACAATTAATGCTCTTTGGCATTCCACAGAGGTAGAAGGCCAGATCTACTACATGCGAGGAATTTCCAAGGAACCAGTTCTTCAGCGTGTTTTCTGTGTTGCCGGATGCCTCAACCCTGTGCGTCCATTCCGTAAATTCAAAATGTGCTGTGATGGCTCCCCCATCTTCCTCAATCATCTTTTTCGCTTCACTCACGCTCTTATAGAAGCGCCTGTTGTAGCCAATATATACTTTTACATTTTTTTCTTCTGCCTGTTTTTCTATCTCTTCAAGAGCAGAAATCTTTAATGCGCCTGGCTTCTCAATAAGAATGTTTTTTACTCCGCTCTTGATAAGAAGAAGCGTGGTATCCGAGAGGCTTTCAACTGGAAGTGCCACGATGGCATATTCAGGAACCTGATTCCCGTCGCCTAAATATTTTTCAATGCCACCTGTCACGACATCATGTCCCGTCTCTTCCTTTAAGGCTGCAGCTGACTTTTCTCCTCTTCCTACGATGGTATATTCTTTTTTCATCCCATTCAGAACCTTGGCATATTCTGTTGCCATATAGCCTGAACCAATAAGCAGAATATTTTTTATGTTATCGGACATGATTTCACCTTCTCTTCCTGATTCTTATTCATGTGATTAATGAATTCATTTAGCAGTACCTTATGAAGGACTGCTGAATCCTCTATTGTCGTAAGCGGAAGCGTGCCATTATTGTATAGTGTCTCTACATAGAGATTTGAAAGCCCGCTCTGGTACAGGAAATTAATGTCAACTGCCTGATGCCTGAAATCTGATTCCTTTGAGCTGATATATGCCTTACCTTCTCCTTCATTTATCGTAATGTTGTAATGCTCAGAATGCATGAAGATCAGGTTTGGCTTGTCATTATATGAAGAATTCAGCGTCATCAGACCCTTTTCAGTCTGAATCGTAATCTGGCCTGTGAATTCCTTATAGCCCGGACGCTTGCTCTCTATTATTTCATTATCAAGCATGTCGCTTGCTATGGAAAATTCCTTTGCCCCAGTCACATACGCATACATGTCAAGCATATGAATGGAATTGCAGCCTAAGCCCCATTCACCGCCATCATTTTCCATATTTACATATTTTTCATTTATTAACTTTTCACGCAGTGTCTGATAAAAGATAAATGCCCTTCTCACGCAGTTTACGTATGTCCTTATTCCTTTAGCCTGAAGCTTTGGGATCATCTCGTCGAAATCGTCTGAATCCTGGAATACTACCTTTTCAAGAAGAAGATACTCAACATCTATATTTTCGATGATGCTTTCTACGATTGCCTTCCTTGGCCTTGCACCTGTGGCAACGATAATGAAATCAAGCTTTTTCGGAAGATCCTTCATGTCGCTTAGGAACTCAATATTTTTCACATTGTCATTTCCTGCGACCTGCCCATATCTCTCTTTTGCAACTGCCATCGACTCCTCATTTGGTTCGACAACATAAATATTTTCAGGAACCTTTGCAATGGCAAGCCCCTGAAGATGACGGCTTCCTAAATTTCCTGCACCGATAAGTGCCACATCAAAAATCTTTTCCATAATTTCCTCTTTTTTACATGCTGAACTAGTTCAGTTCCCCGCTTTCAATCCTTTCTTCCATTCTTTTCATCTCTGCAAACTGTCCCATATCAAGAAATGAATTCTCAGAAATCGGGTATGTTCCGACCTTTCCGCCTTCCTTCATGATGCTCTCGGCAAGAGACGGCATGTGATAGAAGGTGTCCTTTGGTATTTTTTTAAGTGCCGATGGATTCACAATATACATCCCTGTATTGATCAGATAAGAAATCGTCGGCTTCTCTTCCATAGATGATACAATGCCTTCCTTTTCACTGTGAAGCACGCCATATGGAATCTCTGTATTTTTCAGAGACGAAACGATTGTAATGTCATTTCCGCTCTTCTCATGTAAATCGAGAATCTTGTCATATTCTGCCTCGATTAGGATGTCGCAGTTTGTCACAATTACCGGCTTGTCAAACTCTCTGTTTATGAGTGTAATTGAACCTGCCGTACCAAGAGGTTTTTCCTCTTCTACGAAATGAATTTTGTATTCCGGAGCCAGCTCAAGAAAGTAGGACTTTATCATCTCTTTCTTGTAGTTTACCGTAATATAAAACTCATCGATTCCATATGCCGTGAAGCGGTTCAGAATCCTTTCAAGTATCGGCACATCACCAATCGGTATGAGCGGCTTCGGAAGAATCTTCGTGTAGGGATAGAGCCTTGTGCCCTTGCCACCTGCCATGATAATCGTAGGCGTGCCCTTGAGCCTGTCCGTAATCTTCTCGTCAAAGGAATGATTGCTGCTTCGAAAGATTATCTCGGTAATCTTCCCATCCTGCGAAACGACCGGAATGGATCTGATGACGTACTTTTTTATGTACTGCGTCGCTTTATATTTCTCATTCTGAAGGACGAATTTTGGCGTCTTGTTCATGATTTCCTGCGCCTTCCCGGACACCGTACCAGTTCTTATGATATACCGCCTTATGTCTCCATCGGAAAGACAGCCTATGAGCTTTTCTGCTTCATCTATGATATAGAGAACACCGTATGAATTTTTGTCAATCTTCCGCATGGCATCGACAAGCTCTATGTCAGGTGATGCCGTGAATTTCTCTATCTCTTCTCTCGTCATTTATTTGCAAATTCAGTCAGAACTTCCTTTATGGTTTCAGCAGCTCTCTTTATGTCCTCATCTGTAAGAGATGTGCTGCATGGGATATTCAGTATTCTTTCAGCATAAAAAGGCGCTTTTTCGAGACGGTATGTGACTTCTCCCTGGTATGGTATCTGCTTGTTGATAAGATCCCAGATGGCACGGGTTCCGATGCCTCTCTTCTCAAGCTCAGTGATGATTTCACGCATCGTCTGATGGACTTTTGTCCTGTCAATATTCAGTGAATAGAACCAATGGTTTGAATCTGTTCCTTCCCTGAACGGCATGATGGATCCAAGTTCAAAGTTCCTGAAAAGTGCAAGGTATTCCTCGTAAAACTTCTTCTTTCTCCTAAGGAATTCCGGAAGCTCTTCGAGCTGTGCGACGCCAAGTGCGGCCTGAAGGTTTGTCATCCTGTAATTGTAGCCGACCTCATGATGGATGTAGTAATGCGGATCGTCCTTTGCCTGTGTGGAAAGATACTTGATGTGATCTACCCTTGCCGCGTCTCTTGCTGTGACAGCACCGCCGCCGCCAGTCGTGATGACTTTGTTTCCATTGAAGGAATATGCACCGTAATCGCCAATAGTACCTGCATATTTTCCTTTGTATTTTCCCTCGGTAAATTTTGAACCGAGTGCCTCTGTCGCATCCTCGATTACTTTGAGCTTGTACTTTGCGGCGATGTCCATGATCTTTTCCATGTCGGCAAGATTTCCGAATACATGGACTACGACAAGCGCCTTTACATGCTGACCTTTGAAATAAAGTGCATCGTCTGTAAATATGCACTCCTGCTCACAAAAGCCCTTTAATTTCTCCGGGTCCATGCAGAAGCTGTCATCACAGTCGATAAATACAGGTGTCGCAAACTGGTACTTCACCGGGTTTACTGCAGCAATAAAGGTAAGCGGCGGGACTAATACGACATCTCCAGGCTGTACGCCTGCATCGACAAGCGAAAGGTGAAGAGCAGAAGTTCCGGACTGCACGCAGGCAGTTTTCTCTGTATGAAGAAATTCTGCCAACCTCTCTTCAAGTGTATTTATATATGCGCCGCCGGTCGAGACCCAGCCCTGATCCAGCGCATCGTCTACATATTTTCTCTCATTGCCCTCGAAATTCGGGACCGAGAGCGGTATAAATTTGCTCATTTATAACTCCTAATGATTATTACATCTTGGAATCCAACGATTTCCCCGTTTCAATATGTTCAAAATTCGGAAGATAGGATTTAATAATCTCTACCACATCTTCCTTTAAAAGTGTCTCTCTGTCGAATGCTTTGTCAAGTTCTGTCATGAAATCTGAAAGCCTGGCTTTATCTGGAATTGGTTTTCCAGTGATGACGCCAAGTGCCGAGAGTCTATTCATATCGACTGTCTCTGTATCCGTAAAGAATTCCTCATAAGGCTTCTCACCTGATGTGTCTGAGCCCGAAAAATGAACTGGATATTTTTTATCCTGCGTGCCGGTCTGTGCATCTATACCTGCTGCCTGAAGCCTCATTCTAAGCTCGTCTGCTTTTTCGACTGCTTCCTCATCGGACGCACAGTACAGAGGCTCATAGCCTTCGACCTTTAAGAGATTCTCTGCAATCTTGTCAAAGGTCATCATCTGTGCTTCCCTAAGCTTCGGGAAGAATATCTCACGGTTATTTCCAAGCATGCAGGAGAGCATGCAGATCTGTCCGGATTCCTCAGGGGATACGAAATATCTCTTCACATCAGTAGGTGCAGAAAGCGGCTGGCATTTTTCTATTCTTGCAAGAAAGCCTGCAGGAAGCGAACCGTTTGAAAAGGCAACATTTGCAAATCTTGCAGTCTTCACCGGGAAGTGGTCTGAATATGAAAAGATCAGATCTTCCATGATTCTCTTGCTCGCACCCATGATATTTACGGGATTTGCAGCCTTGTCCGTAGAGACACAGAAATATTCTTCCGGAGGGAATTCTGAGAGAAGATCAAGAAGCCCCTTTGCATTCAGCACATTATTCTTTAGAAGCGCCTCAACAGAATAAATATCCTTCTCAGAACGGACATGCTTGTGTGCAGAGAAATTTGCAACGATGTCAAAGCCGCCCCTGCTCCTGAACATCTTCTCAAAAACCTTTGATGAGAAATCCATTGGGTACGGAATATAGTCATCTGGCACATACATGCCCTTTGTCGAGCGGATGTCTCTTGTAAGCTCTGCAAGATAGTTCTCTGAAATATCTGCGATTACAAGCGTTGCCGGTTTGAATGGCAGGATTGCTCTTATAAAAGAAGAACCTATCGAGCCGCCTCCGCCTACCACGAGGACTTTCTTCCCTGCGATTTTTTCAGAAAGCTTTTCTTTATTATTTTTTATGTCCGTGAGGAACATAGATTCCGGACGGCATGTCACATATTCTGAAATGAATTTATTTAGATTCAGCATGATATTTATTTTTTCCTATCTCCTGCATCTTTTCAAAAAGTGATTTTGAAATAAGATGTATATTATCATCTGTCAGCGCCTCGGTCATTTCCGCATGCGCATTTCCCTTTCTTGCGATTCTGAAAAATGCACAGATATATTTAATGAGGTCTTCCCTGGATGGCTTCTTCCATGCTGCCATCGCATCAAGATAATGAAGATAAACCTCATCCTGCCTGATGATTCCAGGTGCATTTTCAAAGAAGACTCTTCCTGACAAAAATACTGGCTTTCTCTGTAGCATTGCCTCCCAGCCCGCTGTACCGGTCAGCGTCGCAAGTGCCTCGCAGTGGTCTATGAGTTCCCTTGAACTTACGAACGGGCTTATCACTTTGACATTCGGATACTGCTTCAGATCCTCAAAGAATTTTGGATCCCTGTTTCCAAGAAGGAAGAAATGCTCCTTTACATAAAGCTTCGTATCGGCGGGCAGACTCTTCGCCCAGGAATCGATAAAGTAAAGCTGCTTTTCATATTTTTGTGCACAGACAATAGTCGATGCCTCCGGCTGGTAATGAAGCGGAAAGTATACGAATTTCTCGCTGTAATCAGGCTCCTGATAGTATTTTTTCGACTTCCTGTAATTAAAATAAAATTTCACCGTGTCAAGTGAAACACCAGCCTCATGATAATACATATAAAAATATTTATCATGATTCTTCGGCTTCATATAGGCCTTCAAATAATGAAGCGGCGCCGTTAAAAGATATGGTATATTAAGCTTCGGCTTCTTTTGAAGAGCCAGAAGAGAAGCAGGTATTACCTCCTTTTCTTCATTCTCCTTCAGGAATTCATCGGCCCTTTTTAATTCCTCCTCGGAATAATCAATGTTCAGATAATCCTTTGGAAAATCAATCGGTATCTCAAAAGGATCGCTCACGAAATAATGATATTCAAGATCTATTCCGCCTCTTGCAACCGCCTGGGAAAGATACGTAGCCCCGTATTTATTTGCAACAATATATGCGACATACGACTGCAGGGTCGCAATTACTTCATCATAATAAAAATCAATCTCCCCGCTCTGAAAGATTTCTTCGAAAAATCTGAAATAGCCATCTGCAATCTTTACGGCATATTCATAGTCACGATTGATAAGGAACCTGTCCATATAGATATATTCCCAGACAGGTGCACATTCGTATTTTTTTTCATTTCGAATGAGATCTTCCTTGGTAAATTCATCCCAGTGGGCTTTAAAATATGAAGATACCTCATGAATGAAGACATTGTCGCTGCCCAGTGCGTTTTTTATATAGTCAGACTCTTCAGCATTTGAAGTAATAAAATGACCTATGACTCCACTGTCAAAGTTCCTTTTTAGCTCTGCATATATTTTTGCTGAAAACACGTCATAGCATGGACGTGCAAGAAAACAGATATTAAGACTCTCCATCTTTCTTTACCAGATCATTATCAATATTTGTTTTTAATATAACATTTTTCCTAATAAGTATCAGCACAATAAGTATTATGATAAAAGACAATACGAATGCGGCATATATATTAGGAATTGCAAAATAAAAAATAAGCGCAGGTAAAATAATCAGTACCTGTGGCAGAAAACTGTAAAGCAGGGGCTTTACCACATTTATCTTTGCCTTCAGCCCAAGCACTACAAAAATGATAATTCCATAGAGTGCATAGGAAATCGATGTGCCCAGTGCGACATTTATGATGTCCCTGCCATTTATCATTACCATTCCTGTAGAGAAAATACCATTAAAAATGCAGAGGACTACTGATGTCCAAATGAGTTCTTTATTCCACTTCAATATGGAATAAATATTTCCATATAACATTGAGGCACCATAAATCGATACACCAATGATAAGCACCTCTGAGGCATTTACGCCATCCGAATACTTTGGCATAAAGAATTTTACAAAAATTGGCAGTACATAAAATGCAACTACAACCGATGCCGCTGAACAGAAGCTTAGAAGCTTTGAGTAATGTCCGCAGACATTGAAAAGGCTCTTCTCACTCTTGGTCCTGCCGTATATCTCAGACGACTTGTAATAAAAAATCTGTGATATCTGCTGCGGTATGATAACCATTGCTGTAAAGCACATCTGTGGAACTGAATAAATGCCAAGCGTCCTCGTATCCATGAAACCAAGGATTACGAACTTATCAATCGAGCCCATTATCGTATAGATAAATGAGCTGACCATAAGTGGAAGTCCTGTAACGACAGCATATGTAAGCACTGGCTTGTCAAGGCTTAGCTTCAGCCCGTCAAGACTCCTGGTCCTGTACATAAGGACTGAAATAAGTGGTGCTATGAGAACCCTTACAAATAATCCATAAAATCCCCAGAGCCTGATAAATATCAGACCCAGGGCTATGGAAATAAGGCTTCTTACAAGTTCTACAACAGCTGAATAATTGTAGCCGCCGCGGATTCTCGTCGCATACATGCAGAAATTCGCCGTAGTCTCTGCAAAGAGCACGATTGAGATACCGATATAACCGATGGCATATCTATTATCTATTCCCCGCGGCACAAAAATTCCAAGAATAATGAGTATCGTCGCCGCAATAATGATTCCGTATATCAGCCAGAGATATGTGATTGTTGTATTGCGAAGCTTCTCTGCCTTTTCTTTGTCACCTGCGCCTATGACCTGCGGATAATCCCTGTTAAATGCAGACAGCACTCCAAACTGTGCATAGACAAGGTAATTCTCGAGAAGCATGCAGGTTGAAAATATGCCGTAGTCATAGGGATCAATATATTTTTTTGAATACACCGAATATACAAAGGAAAGGAGTGCGCATATTACCGTGCTTAATGTGACTATAATGTAGTCAGCATTTTTCAGCTTATCTCTTATCCGTTGCATAATATCCCTTCAGCTCAAACGTGAAATTTCTGGACTTAAATGCCCTTTCGTATACTATTGCCATAAACAGCTGCATAATTGTCATCGTTGTTATTGGCTCTGTCATATTCCAGACAATCATGATCAGGAAAAATACCGTCTCGGATTTCCTTTCATCTCCTGTCTCATTTAGAAGATTTACGATGAAGGGATAAAAAAATATGACAATTCCAGGTATTCCAAAAGTATACATCCACTTGATGAGACCGTTTGAATTGTCCCTGAGATTGTGCCACTGCTCTGTAAATGCCGTACTATTTTCAAATCCTGCTCCGGTAAGCAGATTGTTCCCAAGGATCTGCAGCCCCATAGTGATATCACTCATTCTGGTATGTCCAGAGCTTGAACCCATTTTTTCATTAAAAATCACTATTGCGAGAGCCACAACAACCAGTGCCATAAAAAATATAATGAGAATATTCCTCTGACTTGTGTGTTTCAAAAGATAAATTGCAATGATAACAGCCGCGCATAGAATGCCGGATGTAGACATTGTAAGTGCAAGGGCAATCATTAAGATGATAAAATAAATGGCATTTATCGGCTTATGTTTTTTCACGAACAGAAGAACAAAAAGCGCAAATGAAAGATATATTCCATAAATTCCGGGCTCCCAGAATGGTCCGGACAGTCTGGCGATATCCTGCCCCATGATGGTCTTTGTAAAATCAAGTGAGGTCTTATCATTATATATGCCAAAATATATCTTGAACGGATTATTATAAAATTCAGGATAATCATAACCCGCTTCCACACCGCCAGGAAGGTTTTTTAAATTTAATACATGAAGCAAAAAGTAAAATACCAGGCTGATAACTGTTATCACCATGATTATATAAAATAAAATCATCTCCACCTTGATTTCATGCGACCTGCAATATCTAATGAAATAATAGATGAGCAGGAATTTTACGAAGAAATATAATACCTTCATCGTAGTATCCGGGTACACCATCCACTCAAGTACAGTGAAAAAAACTGTCGCAAGTAACAGGATAAGAAACTCCGCATGGTCCTGAAGCTTCATAATCTCATAGACACCATACACAGCTACTATGCCAAGCACAAGATTCCTTATGGTGGTCTGGATAATATCAGCGCCATATATGATAGTAACAGCTGTCCCTGATGAGAAAACCATCAATATACATAGTATAGTCGCTGGTACGTATTTTCTGTAATCTGTATTCAAAAAGTGTTCCTTTATTAATTAGTTGCTATGCGTGAGGCTGGGCGTATTCTCACTATCGTCTTCTAATATGTTTTTTTACTTATGCGAGCAGCGTCTCGATAAATCCGTCAATAGAATAATGCCTGTAAACATCATCTGAAAGCTCCACATACGGGCTTCTCAAAAATTCTTCCGGCACCTCGTCGAGGCTCTTCTCATAGATGAAGACATTCGATTCATTGTAAAAGTCTGTCTCACGGGCGTATTTATTATTCGTAATGAGCTTGCAGCGGTGTCCGACGCTCTCGGCCGTACGCATCGTAAGACCATTCTGTGTAGGATGCGTGTAGTCAAGCACGATCTTCGTCTCATTGTAGATGCGGTTTACTTCCTCACTCGAAAGCGACTTCGTCTTTACCTCGTCCTTCACGCTTCGAAATTCTTCATCTTTTACGAAATAGCTGTGCCTGATTGCCGAAAGCTTCGTCGCATAGAGGTAATTAAAGCAGTTGAGGTTGTATTTCTCTGCCATTACCTTCAGCTCTTTGTAGATCTTCAGCCTGTTTGAGTGAATCGTGCAGGCGTAGGCGATATCGTATTTCCGCTCCTTTTTCTCGACGTAAGCCGTATTATAGAAAAGCGGGCGGTAGGTCCAGCCGTATTTTTCAGAATCCGGAAAATCAAAGGTAAAGACTCTGTCGAATTTCTGATAGATCTTTACAGCGTTCGGATTATTCATCGTGCTGTCCCACTGGTACAGGACGAACTCGGCATCAGGATTCTTTTCCTTTAATATGTCAAGAAGCTCATTCGACACAAAGGATGCGCGGATCATCAGGATAATGTCATATTTCTTTGAAAAATCCACCTGCTTCAGATAGTACGAAGTCGCGCTTTTCTCGACGTCCTGCTTCAGATATTTGTATCTGATATTGAATACCGGGCTGACCTGGTCTATATTTTCATAAATCTTTGTGACATTTGCTCCGAAGTTCTGCTCAAGTACGCCCGCTATCTGGTCTCCATAGTCGAAATGTCTCGGTACAAGAAGTAAAATATTCCTGCCCTTAATATCTATCATTTATTTTTATTCTCCAGATATTTCTGATAATTTTCATCGATGATGTCACAGAGACGATTCGTAAATACCTCAGCATCATAAGGGCCAGCTGTCTCTATCGCATTCTTCGAAAGCTCCGTGAAATGCTCGACTGCGTCATGCATGCCCTTGGCAAAACCTTTATTGTCAAATGGTTCGGTAAGATAGCCATTCACGCCGTTTTTTATGATGCCCTTTAAGCCTTCAACGTCAAAAGCGACAACAGGAAGTCCTGCTGCCATGGCTTCCACTGAAGAAAGTCCGAAGCCCTCGTACTGCGAAGGCGTGAGCATGATGTCATAATCCTTCAATTCAGAGATGAGCTCTTCGTGCGATACCTTTCCTGTGAAAATGACCTTTTCATCAAGTCCCATATTGTGGACCATGCCGCGAAGCTCATCGTTCATAGGGCCATCGCCGATGTAGGTGAGACTGGCATTATCCCCGTATTCCCTGAGATAATATGAAAATGCCTTAAGCGCATATTCCGGCTGCTTTTCCGGAGAGAATCTCCCGGCATATACAAACTTCACTGTATCTGTAAGCTCATTTGTCTTACGGACCTTGATTAAGTTCCTGTCGATAGGTGCACCAACCGCATAAATCGGACAGTTGATGTGATAATCTTTTCTCTTAATGAATTTTGAAAAGGTGTCATCATCACTGACGATCAGCGAAAGATTCGCATGCTTTACGGAATATTTCGACGTGTACATGTAATAGTAGTGGTCCTGCTTCACCTTTGAATGAAGGAAGCCGATGCCATGCTGGATGAATACGAGAAAAGGCGCCCTGTCGCCGAGCGTCTTCTTTATCGCCATAAGCTCTGTTCCGCTATGCACAAAAGCAATGTCGTACTTTGTGAGCTTCTCAGCATGCCGCTTCATGCCCTTGTAAACGCGGACGAAATTCAGCGGGATTTTTCTTCCTGTGACGACCTCTGCGTATTTGTAGAGCTTATATTCTTTGCCGAGAATCTCTGCCGTGTCATTCGGCCTTCCCTGCACATTCACGCCCCAGATATGCATGCGGTATCTCTTGTCAAGGGTCGGTATGAGATTATTAATATATGTGAGCGTCCCGCCCATCGGCCAGTCAGTATAATTTGTAGACTGGATCAGCGCCATCTTTGGCTTTTTGTTTTCTTCTGTTAACAATTTTGTAAAACTTTCTATTATATGATTACTAGTGGATAAAAAATAATATCTCGTGACAAATTTATTTGTCTAAGAGATATTATCTTTTAGACACTTCCCACAGCTCGAATTTTGAAGCGAAACGAGAAATTCGAGCTATGTGGGAACAGAGTGAGAATGTTTACATTCTCACTCTGTAGTAATCACATAAAATATTTAATTATACTTATTTTATTCGAAAAAGTCAATGTAATAAAAATAGCCTGCCCCATTTCGAAGGTTTTCTCCGAAATCAGACAGGCTATAAAACCATCCCCGTTCTCACCTGCGCAATCGCATAACGAAAGCGGAAGTGGATTTGTTCTCTAAAAACTAGATAAGTATACATCATACGGATTTTCTGTGCAACTAGAATTCACACAATAATCTGCATAAATCTACAATCTTTTTGTAATATTTAATATGAACAGGCTACTATTTTATGCAAGCTTATACGACATTCTTTGTAGCGATCATATCAACACCTGTCCCAGCAACGTCTGCCTTTACAACATCACCGATATGCACCGGGCAGGGAATCGTCACACCCTTGATATCCTTTACGACATCGAAAATCTTTCCCTTCGGAATATCAGATGCCGTCTTACATGAAACGGTCACTGCACCAGTTTCGCTGCCAGACACCCTGACAGAAGATGTCACGATTCTCGTCGGATTTACGACTTCCTTCCTGGCGTAATTCTCGCCTCTCGGACAGGTATTTCCTGTGACAGAAACGACCTCGTTTCCTTCCATCTTCACTTCAATCTGGCACCCTAGCGGGCAGTTTATGCATGTCAAATTTCGAGTTTCCATTATGAATCCTCCACTTTTATCTCTATACTTTTGAGATTCGGATGCTCATCCAGCATCTTGCGCGTGAGCAACACTTCCTCCATCTCGCCAGGTGCCATGACCTTCCTAGGTCTTGAAAGTACTCTCTCACCATCAAGATAGAGATTTACCTTACGGTCGCGCATAACTGAGCCAACACGGTAGCGGATGGTGAGCTGGTCCTTGACCTGAGATGGATCAATGGTTTCCGGAACTGTGTATCTCGGTCCGCCTTCGAATTTGACTGGTATCTCGCCGGATTCATCTTCCTTAAGCTCACCTCTTACATAAGCTGCGGCATTCTTTCCTGCTGCCTTTGCTTCTTCTGAAACATAGTCGACAAGGTCATGAACATGAAGCACATTTCCTGCTGCGAAAACGCCTGGAATGCTGGTCTGTAAGGATTCGTTTACTACCGGTCCCTTGTGGACTGGAGAAAGCTCAACGCCCATGCCGCGTGAAAGCTCATTTTCCGGAATGAGTCCGACAGAAAGCAGCAGCGTATCGCAGTCATAATGCTCTTCCGTTCCCGGAATCGGCTTCATGCGCGAATCTACTTCTGCAATCGTGACGCCCTCGACTCTGTCCTTGCCCTGAATATCAACGACTGTGTGGCTCAATTTCAGCGGAATTCCAAAGTCATCGAGGCACTGGACGATATTTCGCTTGAGTCCGCCTGAGTATGGCATTATTTCTGCACAGACTAAAACCTTAGCGCCTTCGAGCGTCATACGGCGCGCCATGATCAGTCCGATGTCGCCCGAACCCAAGATAACGACTCTTCTTCCCGGCATGTAGCCCTCAATATTTACAAGCCTCTGCGCCGTTCCTGCTGAAAAAACGCCAGCTGGGCGGAAACCCGGAATATTGAGTGAGCCACGGCTTCTCTCACGGCAGCCCATGGTAAGAATCACGGCTTTAGCCTGAATCTGCGTCACGCCGTCTTCCTTTGAGCAGGCTGTGACGACCTTGTCCTTTGAAATGTCGAGCACCATTGTATTTAGTCTGTACTCGATTTTTCTTTCCTTTAGCTCATCGATGAATCTCTGGGCATATTCAGGTCCCGTCAGCTCTTCCTTAAATGTGTGAAGACCGAAGCCATTGTGAATGCACTGGTTCAGGATGCCTCCGAGATTCACATCTCTTTCAAGGACTAATATGCTTCTCTCCCCTGCATCGTAGGCGGAAACTGCTGCCGCAAGTCCTGCCGGCCCGCCGCCGATGATGACAATATTGTAATTTTCCATATAGCTTCCTTTCGCCTAATCTAACTCTTTATTATCATTATTCTAACATTTTTTAGACATTCAGCAGCTTTTTAGATTGAGTCCTTGGCATAACCAACAATAATCTTCGAATCTCCGCCCGATTTCGTAATCGACTCAAGCGGAACGTTTAATTCCCTTGCAAGAATTTCCATGACTCTCGGGCTGCAGAAACCAGCCTGGCATCTGCCCATGCCTGCCCTGACACGGCGCTTTACACCGTCAAGGCTCTTGGCACCGATTGGACGCCTGATGGCATCAATAATCTGTCCTTCCGTAACCATCTCACAGCGGCAGATAATCTGTCCGTATGCAGGCTCCTTTTTGATGAGTTCATTTCTCTCTTCAAGTGAAAGTGTCTTTGGATCAATGAAACCTTTTCTGGTTGCAACAAAGTCTGGATTCTCTTTTAGATTGAGCTTCCCAGCAATTCTGTCTGCAACATCAAGTCCGATGGCAGGTGCGCTCGAAAGTCCAGGGGACTCAATGCCTGCGCAGTCGAAAAATCCTGCTGCATCATCAGGTTCGCCGATAATGAAATCATGGCCATCCTCATGCGCCCTGAGTCCGGCAAAGCTTGTGATTACTTCTCGGATTGGAAGATTCTTTACCGCATTTCCTGCCTTTGAAATGAGCGCGTCAAGACCTTCCGCCGTTGTATTAACGCCTTCCTTGTCCTCAATATCTATTGCAGTAGGACCAACAAGCGTATTTCCATGAACAGTAGGGGTTACGAGCACGCCTTTTCCAAATTTGCCCGGAAGCTGGAAAACCGTATGCTTTACGAAGCCCTCAGTCGAATGGTCCAAGAGGCAGTAATCACCACGGCGCGGCGTAATATGAATCTTCTTCTCAGAAACCATGTTGTGGAAAACATCCGCATAGACGCCTGCTGCATTGACGACATACTTTGTGTCAATTGCGCCCTTATTGGTCTGAATCACCCAATGCGGTTCATCTGCATCTGATGCATTACCTGCTGCCGTGCCTGCTTCAGCTCTGGAAACTTCAGTAACCTCTGTATTAAACCTGAACTCCACGCCATTTGTATTCGCATTCTCGGCAAGAGCGATATTTGCAAGGAACGGGCAGACAATTCCACCTGTCGGCGCATAAAGTGCACCGACTGCATCATCCGTCACATTCGGCTCAAGCTCATGAAGCCTTTTCGCATCAATAATCTCAAGTCCTTTAACACCATTCTTCACGCCGTTTTCATACAGTGCCTCAAGACGCGGCCTGTCCTCCTCGCTCAGACAGATGACGAGCGAAGCGTTCTGCTCGTATGGAAAATCAAGCTCTTTTGCAAGTGCCGGGTACATCTCTGAACCTTTGACATTATACTTTGCCATGTTCGAGCCATTTTTTGCATCATGTCCGGCATGAACTATTGCGGAGTTCGCCTTTGTCGTGCCGCAGCACACATCCTCCTCACGTTCTACCACAAGAAATCTGCCCTTATACCTCGAGAGGTATCTGGCAACGGCGCAGCCCGTGATGCCCGCGCCGATAATTACAACGTCGTACATATTCGTCCTTTCTCTTATATCTGTTGCCTTAGCATTCTAATGTTCAAATAATTGCATTCCAGGTGAGGTGCAAAATTTCTCTGAATGTGCTTTGAGTGAGCAAGTGCAAAATAGCAAAGTGCATGTCCGCAAGCGCAGATTTGCCACGGATGGCAAATCTAGCCGAACGCGCCTGGATGGCGCATAAAGGCGGCGCGTAAATTTATGTCGGTAGTGGCACTTTGCGTAATTTTGCCTGCGCAACGGACCGCACATGAAGAGACATTTTGCAGCCGAACCGGGAATATATAGTGATTAAGTATCATCCCGTGCCCATCCGAAAGAGCACTTAACGGCCTTGTGCCATCCCTTGAGCAGTACCTCGCGTTTTTCCTGAGACATGTCCGACTCGAAGGCACGGTCGATTTCCCAGTTCGTGATGATTTCGTTCTGGTCCTTCCAGAATCCTACGGCAAGACCAGCTAAGTAGCTTGCGCCCATGGCCGTGGTCTCGACACATGAAGGACGGAGAACCGGGGCATTGATGATATCCGACTGCATCTGCATCAGGTAATTATTCGCAGAAGCGCCGCCGTCTACCTTCAGTGCATTTATTTGTACACCAGAATCTGCCTCCATTGCCTTCAGGACATCATTTACAAAATAGGCAAGTGAGTCAAGCGTTGCCCTGATGATGTGGTATTTGTTTACACCACGCGTGAGACCTACTATGCAGCCCCTTGCATACTGGTCCCAGTATGGCGCGCCAAGTCCGGTGAATGCAGGTACCACATAACAGCCCGCCGTATCCTTGACTTTGTTTGCCATATATTCAGAATCCGATGTCGTGTCGAGCATCTTCATCTGATCTCTGAGCCACTGAAGTGCCGCGCCCGCAACGAAAACCGAGCCCTCAAGCGCATAATTTACTTTTCCGTCTATGCCCCAGGCGATTGTCGTGACAAGTCCGTTCTTCGAATATACCGGTTTCTCGCCCGTATTCATCAGCATGAAGCAGCCAGTTCCGTAGGTGTTTTTCACGTCGCCTGCCTTGAAACAGGTCTGCCCGAAAAGCGCTGCCTGCTGGTCGCCTGCGACGCCGGCAATCGGAATCGGCGCACCAAAAATCGACGGATCTGCCGTCCCGAAAATTCCTGATGATGGCTTTACTTCCGGGAGCATCTGTCTCGGAATGTTGAGTAGCTTCAGGATGTCGTCATCCCAGTCAAGCGTATTAATATTGAAAAGCATTGTTCTGGAAGCATTAGAATAATCCGTGGCGTGAATCTTGCCGCCCGAAAGCTTCCACATGATAAAGGTATCGACCGTTCCAAAAAGAAGCTGGCCATTTTCGGCTTTTTCCCTGGCACCCTCGACATTATCGAGAATCCACTTGAGCTTCGTCGCAGAGAAATACGCATCTATGACAAGCCCTGTCTTCTGGCGGATCATATCCGTATAGCCATCAGCTTTCAGCTTGTCAGCATATTCTGAAGTACGCCTGCACTGCCAGACAATCGCATGGCACACCGGCTCACCCGTCAGCTTGTCCCAGACAATTGTCGTCTCTCTCTGGTTCGTGATGCCGATTGCCACGATATTTCCGGCATTGGCATTGATGTTTGCCATTGCCTGGTGCGTCACATCCGAAATTGTATCAAAGATTTCGTCAGCATCGTGCTCAACCCATCCCGGCTTCGGAAAATACTGCCGGAATTCCTTCTGCGCCACGCTTGCGATTTTCCCGTTGTGGTCGAAAAGAATCGCGCGATTCGATGTCGTCCCCGCATCAATCGCCATAACATATTTTGACATATGTCCCCCTTATATTAACCCCGCTGCACTTACGAATTCCCCAATTTATAAGTGCGAAATTTTCCTAAAAACTATTTTATCATTAATAGTTTCTTTTTCAATAAATTCACAAAGATTTCTTATGTTCCCCACGTCTCTTTACAAACACAAGGAACCAGATTCCGAATGCCAGCATGAAAATCGAGATGAACTGCGATGTTGAAAGAACCCCGACAGATCCTCTCGGATCATCTCTAAAACATTCGATGATGAACCTGCCTATTGCATAATTAATAACATAGCAGGCGAAGGCTTCGCCCTCGTTTTTTTCTTTTTTGAAAATAATATAGAGCAGCACGAAATTCAGGAAATTTAGTGCTGATGAATAAAGCTGCGTCGGGATGAGCGGAATACCATTCGGCGCATAATCAGAATGCGTAAATATGATGTATGGCTCTTTATCGGGATCTGCCTCTCTTCCCCAGCAGCAGCCCGCAAGGAAGCAGCCAATTCGCCCGAAGCCCTGTACGACAGCGGTTGCCGGTGCGATGCAGTCACCCATTGAAAGAAATGAAATCTTCTTCCTCTTGCAATATATGAGACCAATCGGAAGCGCAGCGATGATTCCGCCGTATACGACAAAACCGTTTCCTATCTGTCCAAGCGTCGCATTTCCTGCGATGATGTCTGGGATGATCGTGATGATAAACAAAAGCTTTCCTGCAAGGAACCCGAGTATCAGAATCCAGATGGCGAGCGAAAAAACATGATCTCCGTCAATGCCTTTTTTCTTTGCCAGCCAGTCGCCAACAAAGAGTCCCACTATAAAACCTATTCCAATCATCAGACCATAACCGTGAATCGTGACCGGTCCTATCGAAAATAAATCATTATACATTTTAATGCCTCATGCATACAAAACATGACATTATTTGTCTGTTTTGCCAAATTTAACTATTACATTTCCATCAAGTAGCTGAATCGACCCGTCGCTTGGATATGCTGGCATTGCTTTTACCCTGTCATCGTCAGCATATTCTGCTTCATCACCAAATGTAGGGTCCCAACCGGTCCATATTCTCATATATTCCTGCATATACCAGAAATCCGTATTGACAATCGGCGCGCTATATGGATTAGTAACAACATAATCATAATTTACAATAGTTTCATCAACAGAATTCTCCTGCTCTGCACTATTGATAAAATAAACCTTCATTGCAGGATTATACCCTTCTACAGACTCCACCCTTGACCGAAGCACCGTAAAATAGCTGATTGCTTTCTCCTGACGAATTTCGCTTTCCATATAGAGAAAATTATCATATCTTGCATACAGGCATCCAATAATCATGGTTATCACGGCCATTACTGAGCATAACCCCTGCATAAAGTGCCGTCGCACTGCATTTTTTTCTGACATAAATGCCTGCATTTCATCGGAAAACAGGAACAAAAACGGCAGCACAAACAGCAATATCCACTGATACATATGCAGGGAATGAATCGCATGATAGTCAACATCCAGTCCCTTGCCAAACAATACGAAATTGAAATTTAATGCTAATGGAAATAATGCCAGGCAGATAATCGCCTCAATAAATTTCCTGAATTTCTTTTTTATTAATATCAACACAATATACGATATTAACGTAATAATAATTACTGCATAAAGAATGTTTCGCCACCCGTCCCAGTGAAAAGGAAACATGTTTGCCGTCAGGCAGAAATTTGTGATAAAGAATGCATGATATGCGTATTTCACCCTGAAATAATAATCAACAGGAGAACCTAATCCATAGCTGTCTATTCCAGAATAAGATGACAGCTCCCTGTGCGTAATGCTTAAAGACAGCTTCAATATTACAAGATAAAAAATCAGTGCCAGAAACAGGATAAAAATATATCCAAAAAATCTGCGGAGATATTCTGGAAAAGATATTTCTGATGATATACTGTTCTTTATCAGATAGATCAGCAGCAGAGACAATGACACAGTAAAAAAGCACTGATACTGGCCCATGGCACTTCCGGCCAGAACTACTGCCAAAATATAGTCTGGTATTGCTTTTTTGAAAGACTTCTTTTTTATTGCCTTATCAACAAAAAATAATGAAATGACACAAAGCAATATGCCAAAAAAGTTCGCAGCCGAACCGGACATATATCCAAAATTTCCAGCAATGGCCGGTATTGTAATGAATACAAGTGAAAGCGCAAATCTCACTAATTTATTCGAAACATCGAAAATATAAAAGAGCAGACAGGCAATAATGCCAATAAATAAGCCGGTGAGAATGCCATTTATCACGCCAAGCGATTCGGCCCCTGCAAAGTTTTCGAAAAAATCAACAAATAACTGATTCAGCCATCTGCCATGCTCAAGCGGCAGTCCCCATGCAGTATACGTAACTGCCATGTCATCATGCCAGGCAATCTTATTAAAAATAATCTCACCATGAATGATTACTGTTCCCAGCAGAGAAAACAGCAGCACATTTCTGTCAAAAACTTTTGCAGTATCTACATTTTTTTCAATAAAAGGATTCTTCATATTTATTTAATTAAATTTAACAACCACATTGCCATCTAAAATCTGTATCGAGCCATCTGCTGGATAGGCCGGCATCACCTGCTCTCTAGGGTCATTCACATATACTGACTCGTCTCCCATTGGAGGCCGCCATCCTGTCCATAGGTCCATATATTCATACCAGTAATTTGAATTAATTATCATAAAATCAAACGGAAACGTCGCTGGATAATCATAATTTGCTGTAACTTCATCGACATTATTTTCCTTATGAATCTGATTCATAAAATATACTGTCATGCTGGGATCATATCCCTCAACAGATTCAACCCTCGCCCTTAAAGTAGTAAAATACGCTATTGCTTTTTCCTGACGAACCTCAGACTCCATATAGCAGAAATTATCATATCTCACATAAAGGCCACCCATTATGAAGGTAAATGCAGTCATTGCAATAAGCATAGTCTTAAAGAAATATTGTACCTTTTTCTTGTCTGACTCCATCTGACTCTTCATATCGGCATTGCAGAGGAATAAAAATGGGAGAACAAAAAGCATAATCATCTGATACATATGAAGTGCATGAACAAAATGATAATCCTTTTCAAGTCCAGAACCATAGAGCACAAAATTCAGGTTTATTGCAAGCGGGAACACTGCAAGACAAATAAGAAGCTGAATAAATTTTCCAACTTTCTTCCGTCTCAATATCTGCACGAAATAATAAATACTGATTGCTGCAATCAGAATAAGCAGTATAATATGCCATCCATTCCAGTGAAATGGAAACATTGTTGCATATTCAGTAGCAGAAGGCTGAACAAAACCCAGATATGAAAATTGGATCCTGGCAAGGTAATCTGCAACAGATCCCTTGCCATAGCTTGATATTCCGGCATAATCAGAAAGCTCGGCATGATTTGCAGCAAGAAAAATCTTTAATACGATAAGATAAAAAACAAGTGCCGCTGCAACAGATAAAATAAAATAAATAAATATTGCAGCAAAGCTCTTTCCTTTCATATCCCTGTCTATGCAAAGCTTTATCAAATATGTAAGAAGAAGTGTAATATAAAAAGTGACAAAGCACTGGTACTGACCTACAGCGCAGCCTGCTATTACTGATGCTGCAAGAAATCCTATCAGCATCTTTTTCCCAGTACAGCTTTTGTCAAGCGTACGAGCAATAATAAACAGTGAAACTACGCAGAGCAAAAGTCCAATAAAATTCATGCCTGACCATGACATATAACCAAAGTTTGCTGCTACAACCGGGATAGAAATGAATACAAAGATGAGCGCTGCTCTGATATATTTATTATAGATTCCAAAGAGATAAAAAATCATGCAGGACATTGCGCCTATACAAAGTCCTACTATAATTCCATTTGGCACGCTAAGAGACTCTGCACCTGCAAAATTTTCAAGGAATTTAATAAAGAGAAAATTCAGCCACCTGCCGTGTTCAAGCGGGATTTTCCAGCCAGAATAGACAAGCATTGTCTCATCATGCCATGCAATTTTATTGAATATAATTTCTCCATTTGCAAGGATGGTTCCAAGAAGTGCAAATAAGAATGTAAATTTATCAAAAATAATATCAGAAGCGACATTTATTTTTTTTGTATTATTGTTCATTGTTTAACTCCAGACAATTTGTCAATTTACTATGTAAATGATTGTTTTTGTTCATTATGCTAGATTAACATTTTACTCCTACATTATCAAGATGACTTCTTTTTTGTATTCATATAAAATACACAAAAATCCCATTGACAAAAAAGGCATTTCGGGATAATGTTTTCTACTGATGACGCATTTAACTGCCACGAGATTTTGTTTTTTAGGGTTTGTTTTCTTAAGGCTTTGCAAGTGCTTTACTTTTGCTTGCAGATGCTAAAAAGAGAATGTTTTTCTGAGCGCTGTCAGCTCTCAGAGAGAAGAAATGGAGGTTTATCATGGCAAAGTGGGTTTGTCCAGTATGTGGTTATGTTTATGAAGGCGATGAGCCGCCAAAGGAATGTCCTGTCTGCAAGGCTCCTGGCGACAGCTTCATAAAGAAGGATGAGAATGAGATGACATGGGCGTCTGAGCACGTAATCGGCGTTGCAAAGGATGTTCCTGAAGATATCAAGGAAAGCCTCAAGGCTGAATTCCAGGGCGAGTGCTCAGAAGTCGGCATGTATCTTGCAATGAGCCGTGCGGCTATGCGTGAGGGCTATCCTGAAGTTGGTCTCTATTTTGAGAAGGTTGCTAATGAAGAAGCTGTACATGCAGCAAAGTACTGCGAGATGCTCGGCGAGATCGTTTCTCCTTCATCAGCAGAGAATCTCAAGGTTCGTGCTGAGGCAGAGAACGGCGCTACAGCAGGAAAGACCGCATTAGCAAAGAAGTGCAAGGAACTGAATCTTGATGCTCTTCATGATGCAATTCATGAGATGGCTCGTGACGAAGCCCGCCACGGCAAGGGATTCGAAGGACTCTACAAGAGATATTTCGCATAATCTCATCATAGTATGATTTTGAGGCTACCACATTTGTCTTTTCAGATATATGTGGTAGCCATTTTTATTTTCTAATTTTCATGATGGCTACCACAAGCGCCAGAAAAGCAATATGTGGTAGCCAAAATAATAGTAACGATCTTAAAATATCATAAAGTAAGCATTATTTATGCTCGATAATCACCACGTGATACCACGACCTGATACCCCGTGCTCGCAATTCTTCGCTCCATGCAAGACCGGCACTCAGCTGCTTCGTCTCCGGTGCAGATTTTTCCATCATAGAGAAGATACTTGCCACGGACCCCGCGCGGAGAAAGATTTGGCATCACGACATTTGCCCCAGCTTTGATTCCGAGCTCTCTGCCAAGCGGATGAATCGTGCCAAGCGCTGTCGTAGCCGGAAGCAGAATGTGAGGAAACATCAGCCGGAGTATTGCCAAAAGATGCAGCGTATCTTTGAGCGTTCCATCCGGCATGTCCCGAAATGGTGTGTCCTTGTGATGAATAAAAGGACCGATTCCTATCATGTGGGGCTTCAAATCCTGCATGAACCGAAGATCCTCTACAATATTTTCCGGTGTCTGATATGGTGAGCCAACCATAATTCCGCAGCCCACCTGGTAACCAATGTCCTTCAAATCATAAAGACACTGTTTCCTATTTTTGATGGAAAGTTCCGGTGGATGAAGCTTTCCATAGTGAATCGGATTTGAGGTCTCTTCGCGAAGAAGATACCTGTCTGCCCCGGCATCAAAATAAGCCTGGTATTCCTCCCTTGTCTTCTCTCCAATCGAAAGCGTCACAGCACAGTCTGGATGATTTGCCTTGATGCGGCTTACAATATCGCAAATTTTTTCATTCGTATAGAAAAGATCTTCGCCACTCTGCAGCACGAATGTCCTGAAGCCAAGCGCATAGCCCTTGTCACAGCACTCGAGAATTTCCTCTGTAGAAAGTCTGTATCGTGAAGCATTCTCATTACTCCTCCTGATGCCGCAGTATTTGCAGTCATTTTTACAGTAATTCGAAAACTCGATGAGCCCGCGCAGATAGACTTCCTTGCCGTAATATTTCTCACGCACTTCTCTCGCATAAGAATAGATTAATTCCTCGTCCTCTTTATCCATTATTGTGATAAGGGAAATTAAGCCGTCATCTGGAAGGTCGCCTGAAGTATAAAGTTTTTCGATATTTTCTTTATTGTTCATCTCGTGTCACAAACAAAATAATGTTAGAAAAAATCGAAGCCTGCGGCAAATTATTTAATAATAGGCCTACAGGCTTTTTTGTAAAATCAAATTATTCCAAAATACCAACTGAAAGCTTCTTTTTATTCAATAAATCAGTTAGATTAAAGCACAAAATAACTATCAGTTTTCACCAGAAATAACCAAATGATTATTTTTCAAGCAAAAATGATAATTCCTTGATTGCCCTTGCATTTCTCTGGAGAATGCCGTTCATATATGAAATCGTAATGCCATAATTCGTGAAAGGCACGCCCTGGTCGATGGCCTGATTCATCCTGAAACGGACTTCCCGCTCATTGATCATGCAGGCGCCGCAATGGATAATCATATGGTATTTCGTGAGGTCTTCTGGGAAACCATAGCCGCTTGAAGTCTCGATTTTGATGTCCTTACCAGTGTATTCACGAATCCAGTTCGGAATCTTGACTGTGCCAATGTCATCGCACTGCCTGTGGTGCGTGCAGCCCTCAGCCATCAGAATCGTATCGCCATCCTGTATGGTATCAACAGCAGTCACGCCTCTTGCAGCAGTTTCGAGAACACCTTTGTATCTTGCCATTAGAATAGAAAATGATGCAAGCGGTATCTCATCTGGAACGGTTGCTGCTACATGCTTGAATGCCTGGGAATCCGTGATGACCATGCGAAGCTTTTTATTGGAACTCTGCATGAAGTCAATCGTCCGCTCAAGCTCTTCCGGCTGGCAGCAGATTGCCTCGCCGTGATGGTCGAGAATTTCATGAATCATCATCTGCTCAGGAAGAATCAATCTGCCCTTCGGTGCAGAAGTATCCTGCGGAATAACTAATATAAAGGCATCCTGACCATCATCAGAAGCAATGCCATCAAGCAATCCTTTTGATTCCATCGTAGCTTTTCCAAGCTGACCAATCAGACTCCGGAGTTCAAAAATGTGATAGCCTGTCTTCGCGCTGACTTCTATTTCACCGAAACGGTTGCCATCATAATCAAAAATCTTGTAGGCATTCTTGTCTTCGCCATTGATCTCGGGATTCTGAATGACTTCATGCTCTGCAATGAGATCCGATTTATTTTTTGCAATGACATAAGGAAGCTTCTTCTCACGGAAAATTTCGATGAGTTCCTTATCCTCCTGATGAAGACCGATTGTTCCGTCAATGACAAGAACGGCAATATCCACGCGGTTTAAGATTTCCTTGGTCTTCTTCACACGCTTTTCGCCAAGCGAACCCACATCATCAAAGCCAGGGGTATCAATGACAACGACAGGGCCAATCGGAGTGATCTCCATTGCCTTCTGCACTGGATCTGTAGTCGTGCCCTTTGTCTCAGAAACTACTGAGAGATCCTGCTCCGTCACTGCGTTTACCACGCTTGACTTCCCTGCATTCCTGATTCCAAAAAATCCTATGTGCACCCTTTCTGATGAAGGTGCCTTGTCCATCATTCCCATACGTGTCCCCTTTCTGCAAAATAGTCTGCAAATTTCGACCTGTACATTCTCCCGGAAATAGCCAGTGTCGGCAGTTCCATAAACTTCACATTTGATGGTATCACCGGCCTGTACAATGGATCTGCAATAACTTCTATTTCAGATTCCGGATTTTCACTAATTACTTTATCAAGTGCCGAAATCAATTCTTCTTCTCCATCAAAGTAAATATCTTCATCCCGCATCGCAGGGCTTTTGTATGGATACGGACAGAACACGATTGCATCATGTGCATTCGTGCCTGCTGCATCTGAAGTATTTTCTTCTAACTGCCCAGCCCGAATCCCTGCTGCGATAGAGGCTGACAAAACGCTTTCGCCCATTATAATTGAAATCTTTTCTTTTGAAGCACTTTTTATTTCTGAAAATGGGAATTTGTTATACGACTCCTCAGTTTTCAAGTCTTCATGAGACGCTTCTATGCCATCTGATTCTGAAGGTACAGCATTACGAATGTTCTCGCATAAAATTTCATTAAGCCGTGCTGTCACCGGTGCCCCAATAATATAAGGTGTTAATAATTTCTCTTTCAGAAACTCGGCCAGTGGAATCCCTGCCGAAGAAATCACAAGATTGACATCCGCATTAGGTGTTCTGATTATTTCTTCAAAATCTGTGTCAAGTGACCAGACGGAATTGACTTCAAAGCCGTCTGCATTAAGCAATTTTTTCAAACTTGAAATCGAATCTTTATGCCCGTAATCAAGCGGTGTTGCACCGAGAATGTTAATTCGTATAGGATCTTCGCATTTATTTGTAGATTCATTTTCCTCATCAGTAACATAAGGCGGCAGTTTAGGATTTCCATCTACCGGGCCAATTGCCTTCAACATTTCACCCAGCATCTTCTGCGCCAACGCCACATATGCTTCCTGCACGCCGGTGATGTAGTCATGCATCCCATTCGACTTCACATAGAAGGTTGGGATGCCTGTCTCCTTCTCAACTATTTTGCAAATGCCAGTGAAATCCGTACCATTGAGATAGGGAACTGGCGAATTGCAGATTGCGATGAAATTTGGTCTTCCAGAATCACTCCTTTTTGCCTGAGAACCTGCATCTGTCTTGCTGGCAGTTTCTTCAACAGCCCGCTCTTTCGAAAGCGTCTCTGCAGCCTCCACAATATCAGAAATAAATTTCCTGTCATTTCCAAGGACTGCATCCCGCATGTTGAGCCCAGAAATAAAGATGTCACTTTCCTTATCGTACCATCTTAATTCATCATGCGTATTGTATGTAGAATTGCAACCCGACGGATCGTGAATCACGACCATTCCACCTAGTTCATAAAGTGCGGAAGCAATTCCTGATACGTCACCCGCCGGAACCGGCAAAATCGTATAGCTTTCTCTCATCTTTTTATTCCAAGATATTCTTCCCTTAACTCCCATGCTAATTCTTCAGAAATGATCTCATTCCTGAACGCAACATTTATATCCTCACACAGGACCTCCCAGGCATAATCATAATCTTCATATCCAGCTTCAATAGGCTTGTGTTCTGCTGCAAGAAGCCTTTCTATATCTTTTTCAATAACATTCTTCAATCATATTTATTAATATAAAATCGATGGATTGTGCAAACCCTTGCGCTGGACAAGATCCCGCCTGTTCTTTGGAGTTTCAAAAGACTTAATCATCTCATCACAAAGCTTCCGAAGACCATCAAATCCAAAATTTCCATCATTCTCAATCCAGTTCACAAAGTAATCCGTCTGCGAGGAAAATGCCGCCTTCGGGCCAAGAGCGAGAACCTTTCTTTCTTCTGGATTTTGAAGATTGCTGTCTGAATCGCTTGTACTATTCTTTTTTAAATCTCCTTCATATTCTGAATTTTCACATTTTGCAGTAGCAGGCAGATGCCTGTCCAACACCTGATTTGTCGAATGCAGAATAAGATCAGGATAATTTTCCTTCAAAAATTCAAAATCTTCTTTTTCTTCTAGACTAACGCCATCAAGAAATACTGTTGTGACATGAAAGCCTTCTGAAAGTAATCTTCTTGCAAAGCTCAGCGGTCTTGGAAAGCATAAATAATCAAGGGTAATTTCCGTATCGCCTATCACTAATATTGCCTTTGAAAAGGCTGACTTGGTTAATAATTTTTCTTTATCGATAAATTGCTGAAAATCAAAATTACTGCCATTGTTTTTTGTATCATTTGCAATGGTATTATTGTTTCCAGCGGCATGATCATTATCATTATTAACATAGCTTTCATCTGGAAATGCTATGTTCTTAACAGCTTCAACAAGCCCCTTCAATTCATCTTCGATTTCACTGTCAACTGCAACAGGAGGCATATAAAGGTAAGGCTTGCCATCCCGCTCAGCAAGTGCCTTGAGCCCATAAACAGAAAGTGCAGACCTTGTAATAAAAAGAGAACTTTCGCCCATACTCTGATATTCTTCAAAGGTCTTTTTATCCTGCACCTGCTCGATTTTGTATCCAGCATAGGCTAGCATTCTTGAAATATCTGAGGATTCCGGCAGGCGCAGATTATCACCAAGGATAGCCGCCTTCATATTGACAGATGATTCTGAATTTCCAGATTCATCCACATTTCCTGCTATCGAAGAGACATACGATTTCAGCTGCAGCATCATGGATTTCCTCTGCTTCTGCTCGGGCGTGAGCGAGACCTTCTGCATGATTGGATCCATATAGCACGGTATGAAAGCAATGTCTGGGAAACGCTTCTTTAGAGAATCATAAATATATCTTTCATCGACGCCAATCAGATGATGCATGCAGACTAAGAATAATTCAACAGCTTTCGGTCTTTTCGGGAGCCTTTCAATGACATCTGTGACACCATCAATCGTCACTTCTTCAAGCTTTCCGGTCACGACCTCGTTTTCTGTGGGCATCACAGAAGAAATCCTGTCTGCTGCATCCATTTCATCAGCAGTCAGAATCACCCCGCGAAGACAATTGTCCGAGCATACATAAATCTGGTGCGATTCCGGAATCAGCATGCCCGTATGCACAATATTCCAGTTCTCATGCACCGGACAATTGTATTCGAGCCGCCACGGAAAAATCTGGCCGAACTCGGTGTCGCCGATTTTCATCCAGTTTTTCGACGGTTCATGATATGAATATTTTCCTGCATCAAATCGTTTCAGCATATCTGATCAATAGAAAAATCCATGCAAAAATTACTTATTTTAAAGCACAGCTAAAATCACACATTAGAATAAGCTGTCTTTACACTGACGCCTTCAATCTGTCCAAGCTTCCCGGAAAGTTCGCTGATAAAGGTCTGCGGCGCATCGACTGCAAGGCTTATGACATTAATATTTTTCTTTCTGTAAGGAATGCCCATCCTGCCGATGATATATTTCCTTGCTTCATGAAGCAATTCGTTTACAGTTTCTACATTTGCTTCATTTTCAACGATAATTGCTAATACTGCGACTCTGTCTTCCATGATAATTCCTTTCTAACAAATCCTCGGCAACAGCTCATTTCCCGGTTCCGGCAACAGCGTCTCTGCACCGATTTCTGTTGACATGACGACACGCCCCTTCATATCAGAGGTCACACTGCCTATTACAGCAGCGCCTTTTGTATCTTCAAAGCCCTGAAGTACAGAAATAAGTTCGCCCGCCTTTTCCGAAGGACAGAACATGACAAGCCTGCCTTCGCATGCTAAGTACAAAGGCTCAAGTCCAAGCATTCCAGTAACACCGCGGACCGAATCCGCAACCGGTACTTTTGATGAATCAAGATGAATTCCAACGCCCGACTCTGATGCAATCTCATATAGCACCGTTCCTACGCCGCCTCTTGTCGCATCACGGATAACATGAATTTCCGGTACTGCTTTTATCGCAGCCTCGACCGGTTTCCAGAGCGGTGCGCAGTCAGTCGTCACTTCGGCATCAATTCCATAATCATCTCTCGAAAGCAGGATGCATGTACCATGACGGCCGATATCACCTGTCACAATGACAGCATCGCCCGGCTTTGCATAAGCACCAGACGTATTTGCCTTGGGAAGAATTTCTCCTACACCTGTTGTATTAATAAAAACACCGCCACACTGGCCTTTCCCGGCAACCTTCGTATCGCCTGCAACAAGCCTGACACCAACCTCTGAAGCCGTTTTCTCCATGGAATCGGCTATTTTTTCAAGATCGGAAACCTTGAAGCCTTCCTCTATGACAAAGGCGCATGTCATATACAGGGGCCTTGCTCCCATGCAGCTTAGGTCATTTACCGTACCGCAGATTGCAAGCTTTCCTATATTTCCGCCTGGGAAAAACTGAGGGCTTACGATAAAGCTGTCCGTCGTCATTGCCATCTTCCCCTTAGGTGCAGGAAGAACGGATGCATCGTCAGCCGTAAAATATTCATTATTAAAATGCTTCTTAAAAACCGTTTGAATCAGCTCAGATGTCTGCTTTCCGCCAGCGCCGTGAGCCATTGTGATTGTATCTGTCAATTTTGTCTCCTAGATATATTCTGCAAATCTTCTCTATAATGCCAATGCTTTCGCAGAAATTAATTATTATCCCTGCCCATATAAGTAGAATGCGCTGCATGCGCCTTCAGAAGAAACCATGCATGCCCCTACCGGGTGCTCCGGTGTACAGACCTTTCCAAAAAGCGGGCATTCAGGCGGTTTTATTTCACCCTTCAGAACCTCTCCGCAATGGCAGGCTGGATTCGCCTTTCCATCAATATGCGGAAGCGCATATTTCTTTCTCGCATCAAAATCGCTGTACGCATCACGAAGCTTCATTCCGGAATTTTTAATTTCACCCATGCCGCGCCATTCAGCGTCGCAGGGTTCCATCATTTCACTGACAATAGCCTTTGCGTCATCGCTTCCTTCTTCAGTAACTACTCTCGGATAGCAATTTACAAAGAAAGGTCTGCCTTCTTGATATTTCACACAGGCAACCGCAATTGCCGTCAAAAGCTCGCTTCCAGTAAAGCCGGCGCAGACGCCGCTCACGCCTTCCTTTACCAAATCTTCACAGATTTTTGTTCCGATAATCGCATGTACATGACCTGGATACAGAAACAGGTCTGTCGAATCCTTCATGGCTTCGTATGCGCCTGGCATAGTTTTATTTGCTGTAAGAAGCGAAAAATTTGTAATTCCATCACGAATCGCATTTTTAACAGCAATGCAGTTTGACGGAGTAGTCGTTTCAAACCCAACTGAAAGAAATACGACCTGTTTGTCTGGATTTTGCATGGCAAATTCTTCTGCATCTGTCGGTGAATAAACGACCTTCACATTGGCACCCTTGCCGCGCGCTGTCTGAAGCGAGTCCTCTGTTCCCGGCACGCGGACCAGATCGCCGAAAGTGCAGATTGTGCAGTTCTTTTCAAGGGCAAGCATGATTGCTTCATCAATAAATCCTACCGGTGTCACGCAGACCGGACAGCCAGGACCAGAAATCATTTCTATGCTCTCAGGAAGAATCTTTCGGATTCCCTGCCTGAAAATCTCATGCGTATGGGTTCCGCAGACTTCCATGATGCGCATGTGCGGCCCATTATAATTGTCAATTATTTTTCTTGCCCTTACTATTGCATTATTCAAAGTATTACTCCTCTACGAATGCAAATCGTCTATCAAGTTTTCTCCCATTCATCGCGATGCGATTGTATCTGGAATATTTGCCGAACCATTTTTCTCATTCGAATCTGCTTCGTCATCTATTGGTAAGATCGAATCGAGAACCCCGTTCGCCTCGTCCTCGTCATCATCAGTAATTTTCGCAATTGCTGCGCCCGCATGCACCATCACGTAATCGCCAGGTTCAAGTCCCCTTAATAGTTCGGCTGAGACCTCTCTCTTTGCACCGCCTGCATCAACTATTGCAGTTTTATCCTTTACTCTTACAACCTTCGCAGATAATCCTACGCACATTTTTTATCCTTTCCTTTCGATAATTCATAAGACGCCTTTAGCGCCTGTCCAAGCGAAATTCCGCCGTCATTTGGTGGAATCATATGATGCCGAAGCACGCTTAACCCATTTTCTTTCAGCCCCTTTTCTGTTAGGTACAGTAATAATTTATTTTGAAACACGCCACCTGTAAGCGCTGCCGTTTTTACGCCGCTTCTTCCAGAAAGATGGAGCACTTCACGAATGATCATTTCTGACAGGACCTTATGAAAGAAATATGCTAATTCAGAAGTGTCCCTGCCATTTATCCTTTCCTCTACTATTCTCTTTACGAACAGATCAGTCCTTAGCATTTCACGCCCTGTATTCGTATTTGTTTCATAAAGAGCATCATTAAACGCAAGCCCATTATAAGCCAAATCATCACATTTCGTATGATACACCATCGCCCTGTACATCAATGCAGTTGATGCCTCGCCTTCAAATGTTGATTTGTTCCTGATTCCAAGTATAGCCGAAACTGCATCAAAAAGCCTTCCTGCACTGGTTGATGAAATGCAGTTTATCTTTTTATCGAACATTGTCTTCTGGACTTTAAGAGCCTTTTCATCAGAAATTCCAAGCTTCTCACTAAGATCAATTCCGTCATTTCCAAAAATAGAAAACAGCATGCTGGCCGCTATTCTCCAGCCTTCCTTTGATGATGCATCTCCGCCAATCTGTAAAAATGGCATGATTGATGCCTCTCTCGTAAAGCTGTCAAGATTTGACAGAAGGAACTCTCCACCCCAGATTGTACCATCTGTGCCAAAGCCAGTCCCATCAAACGACACGCCTATTATATCACCAAAATAATCATTTTCAGCCATGCACGAAAGCACATGTGCATAATGATGCTGGACCTTTATCAGTTCAATATTTTCTTCATCGGCAAGTTCTTCGGCACACCTGGTTGAATTGTATTTTGGATGAAGGTCACAGGCTATGATCTCCGGCTTCATTTCAAGAAGCTTTTCGGTTTTTGCTATTGCACTTTTAAGTGCCGAAACTGTCCTAATGTCTGCCAGGTCACCGACATACGCCGAGGGGTAAAACATATGATTAATGCCAAGGCAGAATGTATTCTTCAGCTCGCCTCCGATACCAAGGACCCTGCCGCGAAACTCTGAATCAAGAATAACAGGAAGCGGAGCAATGCCTCTGGACCTTCGTATCATATAGGGTTCATCATCATAATAATCCATAACTGAATCATCCGTCCGAATCTGAATATCCCGGTTATTTGAAAGGATCGCGTCGCACATATGTGAAAGCTCTGTCACTGCCTCATCGTCATTTGATGCAATCGGTGCACCGGAAATGTTTCCGGAAGTCATCACAAGCACATCCGGCATCTTTTCCTGCCACTCATCCGGATAATCAAAAATCAGCATCTGAACCGGCGCATACGGAAGCATAAGGCCAATATATGGATTTTCCGGGGCAACAGCTTCTGCAATTTGGCCATCTGCCTTCTTTTCCATCAGAATAATCGGCTTTCGGTGTCCATTCATCTCACGGCGCTGATTTGAATGAATAATGCATTCCCTGTCAGCAACCGCTTCATTTTTTGCCATCACCGCAAATGGCTTCATTGGGCGATGCTTTAATGCACGAAGCCGCCGGACCGCCTCATCATTTGTGGCATCACAGGCCAGGTGAAACCCTCCGATGCCCTTTATTGCGACGATGCCGCCGGAACAGAGTATTTTTCGTGCTAATGTAATGGCTGCTCCGTCACGTATTTCGTATTTATCAATTTTATCATCACCTGG
The DNA here is from genome assembly GCA_900317755.1 of uncultured Lachnospiraceae bacterium. Taxonomy (GTDB): domain Bacteria; phylum Bacillota; class Clostridia; order Lachnospirales; family Lachnospiraceae; genus RUG306. The sequence goes on along the minus strand of ONHZ01000023.1, from coordinate 9,344 downwards.
TGTACAATCTGCAATCTGATTTGGTGAACAATCTGCTCTATTGTCTGATGAACAGTTTTCACTTTTATTTTCATTACCTGCTGCTTTCGAAAATCCAGTAGTACTAATGGTCTCGGCAGCATCCAATTGTGCAAATTCAGCAGCGCTATCCGTTTCGATCATATACACTTCCGGTCCGCACTCATTACAGCAGACTGGCTGGGCATCGTATCGACGGGACGCAGGACTATAATACTCACTTTCGCAATCCTCACACATCGGAAAAACCGACATAGATGTGCGCTCCCTGTCGTATGGCAGAGCCTTCAGAATAGAAAATCTCGGACCGCATTCATTGCAATTTATGAATGGATGAAGATACCGCCTGTTTGATTTGTCGAAAAGCTCTGCTTTACATTGATCACAGATTGCAATGTCGGGAGAAATGAAAATATCCGCCTTGATTTTTTCACTCTCAATGATTTTGAAATCATCATATCCATGAGGCTCAGCAACATCTTCTACTTCAATTTTCAGCACATCCGATCTTTCTGGTGCCCTGGTCTTTAGAAACTTAAGAAATACATCGATTTCTTCTATTGTTCCTTCGGCAAAAATTTCGACAAAGGCTCCCTTATTTGCGACCGTTCCTGTAATACCAGCTTCATGCGCCAGCCTGTCGACAGTCGGCCTGAAACCGACGCCCTGCACGATACCAAAAACCCGTATTCTTTTTTCAAGAATAGCACTCATATTCCAGCCCTCTTCTTGCCTGATATAGAAAATTCCGGAATATTGAAAAATTTTCCCTTATATTCCGGCATCATCTTCTTTAAGATTTCATCCCCTATGATCAGGTCGAAGCCGCCTGCTGCCAAATCGATAAGATCATCTTCTTCCTTTAGATGAACGTCGCCGTCTTCCATATATTCATCAAGCATTTCAAACCAGCTGGCAACTGTGATATCTGCTTTCGCATCAATTTTTCTAATTGATGCACGAAGGCTGTTCGCAAAAATCTGCGAGTGGACGATAAGGATTTTCTGAACATCTTTTAAAGAATTGCAATGAGCATTTAATTGTTCATCTTTTAAGATGCTTCCATATGTCTTTCTTGAAAATTCATCTATCAGCACATCCGTCCCAGGGAATCTCACCTCATACGGCGTGCCAAAATATTCATTCAAAAGCTTTACTGCTTTCACCCCCGAAGGACTGACCGCAATATTTATTTTATTCTTTGAAACATTCTGAAAATCTGAAAATAATGCACCATTTCCATAGAAAATAACGGTATCAAAGCCTTCTTTTTTCAGTACATCTGAAATTATTCTCTTCCCATCCTGCGAATAGAGGTCAAGCGGCGTCGCACCAAAAATGCCGGCACAATTTGCTGAAGACTTCTTTTCTTCATCACGTACGGCAGCTTGCTGGGACGGATTATCATCCTGTGCCTTATCAAAAAGATTCTTCTCCTTCAATTCCCTGAGCAGTGCTGCATAAGCCTTTTCTTCCCCACTGTCAAAAAGATGCATACCATCCGTATCGACTGTGACAACCGGAAGAGACGTTTCCTTTGAAAGCATTTTCTTTAAGGCTTTATAGTCTGTTCCGATTACTGCCGGAACCGGCGTTCCGACAAGCGCCACGAAGTTTGCCTGGATTTTTCCTGCTGCATCAGCAATCTTTTTCACGAGCAGCTTGTCACGCCCCATGATGGCATCCATGTCACGAAGCCCGGCAGAAAAAATTGCGGAACGTGTCTCCGACCATCTTGGCTCGTCGAAACCGCAGATATTTCCTGCACAGCCGCCGGCATCTACGATCACAACAATCCCACCAAGCTCATAAAGCACAGATACCGCTCCAGACTGATCTGGTGCGAAGGGCGTCAAGAATCTCCTAAGTCCCTTCATCTTCGTACTCCTTTGAATATCAAATTTTCACGCCCGCTATTCAAAGCCTGATAAATCGCATCAAATAATTTCCGACACCCATCAAATCCAAACGGCTGCTCATCTGAATTCCAATTCACATGCAAATACGATGGATGATAAAATGCAGCATCTTTTCCCAATGTAACTCTGCATTTATACATATCACCTTCCGAAGCTTCATCAGAATCAATGTCGTAATACAGCATCGTCGGTTCCATATTTGAATAAATCATAGTGCCCGGTGAAAGTGCTGCAAGCTTGTCAATATAATAAAAATAATCCGGATCTGGATTTGCAAAAATCTCTTTTACTACAAAGCCATGTTCTACCAAGGTCACCGCAAGTTCAAATGGATTTGCGTTTATTACCTCGCCAATCGAAAATGAGATTTTGGGGAAATCTTTCTTTAATTTATTAATCGAATCTAATGCTTCTTTTTTCCCCAGACGAGAATTCCATAAAATCCTACCCAAATTTTCTGGCAGATTATCGTTTTCTCCTTCTTCCTGCTCAGTAATGCCAAGCGCACGGCCCAGCGCCCTGTACTGCTTCTCGATTCTGTCCGGATCATAGAATCTCTGAAGCTCAATGGATGGAATTCCGAGCCTTTTCTGCAGATCATCCGCGGCGGCCTCTGCCTCACGATTTACTACCAGATTGAAATTTGCTTCCCCCATCTTGTAAAATTCATCTATTTTCTCACAGGTCGAAATCTGCCTAATGGTCTTTACCCCTGCACTTTTTAGTAGCAGAAACAATTCCGAGCTTTCAAAAACAGGCGCAAAAAATCCGAGTATATTCACGCTCGTGCCTCTTCTTTTCTGCTTTGGAAGAAGCGAATAAAGTGACTGCCTGACCTGCACCATCGGCGGTTTTCTGCCCTCTCTGGTAAGCGCATACATATAGCACGGCCGGACCGGAATCCCAGCCTTTTCTTCTGCTTTCGCTGCCACCCTTTCCATATCCGTTCCAAGGAGCGCATCGACGCAGGTAATACAGATCATCACAAGGCTTGGCTTTTTGCCGCAGAAATCTACAATTTCCTTAACAGCATCCGGGATTTTCTTAAGATGCCTGCCTGTCACGAGATCTGTATTATCTATTTCAAGATAAAAAAATCTGTCCTCATACCCCTTGATTCTGGTAATATCAGATGTATTTCTGCCGCAGCAACCGGGACTCACGATGAGCATGACAGAGCCAGGCACCGCCAGACCAGCACGCTTCACGCCAAAGCCCTCAGCACCTGGAGAGTTAAAGGCAAGCGTTGCAGGCGAATTATAGATGAGATGCTTTGAAGTGATATATTCGTCAGGGATATTTTCAGAACCTTTTTGGGATAATTCCAAAGCTGAAAACCCTGATGCTGCATTATTTCTTATTTTATTATCATTATTTACAGACTCATCCATTATTTGTATCGCAACTATTCACATTCATGCATAATACTGCAGTCTTATATCATTGGTTTTGCGGTGTTTTTACACATTAAAATACATTCATCAACACCCACAATCCTCAAGCTTCCCAAACTTTAATGCGCTGCCCGTCGTCTCACTTTCCTCTGCAATCAGTTTGTCCGCAAGTGCAAAGAATTTCCCGGCAAGTTCTGATTCAGGCGCAGTTTCTATTATCGTCTTCCCCGCATCTTCTGCCGTCTGAAAGCTTTTATCCCTTGGAATATCGGCGATGATCGAAAGCGAATTTTTCGAAGCGAATTCCGATACCTTCTCGTATTCATCTTCAACATTCCGCCTGTTCAGAATAATCCCTTCAACAGAAGCATAGCCCCTGTCTTCAAAATTCTTTACCGCCTGATTAATATTATTTGCCGCATAAAGTGCCATCTTCTCTCCGCTTGTCACGATAAGCACCTTGTCGGCATAGCCCTCACGAATCGGCGCCGCAAAGCCGCCACAGACGACATCGCCTAGCACGTCAAATAAAATGACGTCAGGTTTTTCCTGCTCAATTAAATGCATGTCATCCAGAAGATTAAAGGTAGAAATAATGCCTCTTCCAGCGCATCCTAGTCCAGGTGTCGGGCCCCCTGTTTCAATACAGAGAACACCCCCGAACCCTCTTAAAGAAATCTCATCAAGCGATGACGGATCCTCATCATTCTCCCGAAGATAATTCATTACCGGCATAAGAGTCTTTCCCGAAAGCAGATTTCCAGTCGAATCCGCCTTTGGGTCGCAGCCGATCTGTATTACCTTTTTCCCTCTCATTGCAAAAGCTGCTGAGAGATTTGATGTAATTGTCGATTTTCCAATGCCGCCTTTGCCGTAGATTGCAATTTTTATCATATGATATTTCCCATAAGTTAAGCCCCACCGCCTGAAACAGGTGGATTTTGTTCAAACAAAAAACTTCCCGCCTATTAGGGCAGGAAGAAATAATCTAAAGTTCTATGCCCTTTCCGGCTCAGAGTACTCTTTGCCGTCAAGATATGATTAGATTATATTTTATACCATTTTTACAGCAAATACAATAATGCGAGATTTATTAAACTAACCATTTTCCCTTTGCAAAAGTATTGTTGACATTCCTATCAAAATGAGTTTAATATGAACATTATTGCATATTAGAAGGACTTATCATGATACTTTTGCACCAGATGCTGATATTTTTCATCATAATGGGAGTCGGACTCCTTTGTCAGAAGATTCATATCCTAGACGATAATTCCATTTCTCATGTCACAAAGCTCGTCGTAAATGTGGCAAATCCATGCATGATTGTTTCGTCTGTCGTAGCAACTATTGACGGCCCGATCAATGCTTCTACCGGAAAGACACTTCTTGAAAGTATCGTGATTGCATTTGCGATTTATGCTGTCATGATATTAATTTCCTTTCCATTAAATAAAATTCTTGGCGTAAAAAAAGACGAAAGCGCGATCTACACCCTGATGCTGATCTTTTCAAATACAGGTTTTATGGGACTTCCAGTACTGAAAGCTGCTTACGGAGACCACGCTGTCCTGATAGGTGCTTTTTTTCTTTTTCCGTTCAATATTCTGATGTACACATACGGTGTCTCTCTCGTAAATAAGGAATCAACCGGGGAAAATCCATTGAAAAAAATGATTAATCCCGGAACAGTGGCAGTCGTCATCGCCCTCATCCTGCTTCTTCTCGGCGCAAAGGTACCGGCTGTGATCACAGACTCGCTTACTGCAATAGGCGATCTCACCGCACCGCTTTCGATGCTCGTCATCGGCTATTCATTCTCAAAAATAAAACTGAAGGAACTTTTCACGGATGTAAAACTCGATATTTTCCTATTGATAAAATTAATTTTCCTGCCGATCCTCGGCGTATTGATTTTCCGTGCAATCGGTGTCAAAGGCATGATGCTTGATGTCGCATATATCATGCTCGCCATGCCGGTAGCCAGCATGGTCGGCATGTTTGCAGAAGAATATAATAATCACGCAGAACTCGCCACGAAGGGCATTGCTCTCTCGACACTGCTGTCAGTAACAACCATCCCTTTGGTTGAGATCATAATGGGGATATAAGGATGGCCAAAAACCTGTCCTTTTGACGCGTGCCATCCAACAGAAAAGAATAAGGAGCAGCAATTGAATAAGAATGTAAACGAGTGGATTGAATCACATGAAAAAGAATTAATACATGCCGTAAAGGAACTTTGCTCTATACCGTCTGTAAATGCACCGGCAAAAGACAATATGCCATTCGGCGAGAATGCATATAAAGCACTTTCAAAGGCGCTTGAAATGGCTGAGTCTTATGGATTTTCCACTAAAAATTATGATAACTATGTCGGCGCTTTGGATTTTGATGAATCACTTCCTCACACGCTTGACATCTTAGGACATGCTGATGTGGTACCGGCTGGTGAAGGCTGGACCGTAACCGAGCCATTCAAAATAATTGAAAAGGACGGAAGGCTCTATGGCCGTGGAACAAGTGACGACAAGGGTCCTCTTCTTTCTGCCATTTTCGCTCTCCGTGCAATAAAAGAGACAAATACTCCTCTTAATAAAGGCGTCCGCATTATTGTAGGCTCTGACGAGGAAACAGAATCCCTTGACATTGCACATTATTTTAAAATCGAAAAACCAGCTCCGATGACCTTTTCTCCTGATGCAAATTTCCCTCTCATTAATATTGAAAAAGGACAATTCCGCGGCACGCTTTCAAAACCCCGGACTAAATCTGCAGATCTTCCGCGCCTAATTTCACTTGATGCCGGAATTGCATTAAATGCCGTCCCTCAGAAAGCCGTGATGAAATTTGAAGGTCTTGACATGGATTCTTCCAAAAAAGCGATTGCTGAGATTTCAAAGAAATGCGGTGTTGAAGTCACCGTTACAGGTGAACAGGAACTCACAGTAATTGGCGAATCTGCCCATGCTTCGACACCTGAAAAAGGCAGAAATGCTGGACTTGCAGCACTGGAACTTGTCACAAGGCTTCCGCTTGCCGACAGCGAATTAATTTCTGACATCAGAATTATCCTTACGCTTTTCCCATACGGCATTACCGATGGCTCGGGCATCGGCATAAAGATGAGTGACAAAGAATCACATGACCTTACCTGTACGCTTGACATTTTTCACATAGATGAAAATAATATGGAATTTTCCTTTGATGCTAGGACGCCCGTTTCTGCCACGAAAGATAACTGCGAAGACGAGGCCAGAAAAGCGGCAGAATCCTCTGGCTTTGCATTTGAAACTCCAGGGATCATCCCTCCTCATGTGGTTCCAGGCGACTCAGAATTCGTCCGCACCCTGCTTTCTTCATACGAAGACGTCACCGGACTGAAGGGCGAATGCATGGCGCTAGGCGGTGGAACCTACGTCCATTACATCGAAAACGGCGTCGCATTCGGCGCAGTCTTACCCGGAATTGACACCCACATGCACGGAGCAGATGAGTTCATCGATATTTCAAACCTCATCACGGCTGAAAAGGTCTATGCTGAAGCAATTTTGAGAATCTGCGGATAGTGTCACTCCCCTCGGTACACCACCAGCTTATCCCTCATTCCAATATGATAATCCGGCTTTGGTGCAAAGGTGTCATTGTCATGAGAAACAAGGACAATCGCAATGTCGTCTTCTTCCTTGATCTCAGCGACCGTCATGCCGATCCACTTGCTGTCGATGTCGATGGCCACCGTCTGGAGGCTCGCTGCAATTCCTTCAGATGAGTCCTTCACCTTCTGGTACTGCTCAACGAAGCCGGCAGAAATAATACCTGTTGGAATAGCAACTGCTCCGACGCCCAAAAATGAAATCACAATTGCCATGAACTGTCCGAATGGTGTAATCGGATAAATATCGCCATACCCGACGGTCAGCAGCGCAGAAACGCTCCACCAGATTCCGGAAAAAGCATTTTTGAAAACATCAGGCTGCGCTTCATGCTCTGCACTGTACATACAGAGCGATGCCGCAAACATGAGCACGAGAATAATAAAGAGACTGGAGATAATCTGATTTCTCTTATCGACAAGTACTGAATGAATGACCGTAAAGCTGTCAAACCGCTTGTCGATTCTGAAAAGATGAAAAATCCTCGCAACCCTCAGCATCCTGAAAACAACGAAACCCGAGAGGAAAAAGAAGGGGAGAATTGAAAGCAGGATGATAATTCCGTCAGTGGAAACCAGAAAACGAAGTGTAGCCTGCCACTTTTTCAGATTCGGATAGAGAAACTCCGCTGTCCAGATTCGAAGGACATACTCACCGATAAATATAATCGTAGTCACAATTTCAATAATGCTGAAAATATGCTTGTATGCATTGAAGGTGTCAAAGGTCTCTAAAAATAATACGATAATATTCAGCACGATCACAATCGTGATAAAAATATCAAAGGCACGGCTCAAAATATCATCTTCCTGCCCGATCTGAATGATATCAAAAACCCTGCGTTTTTTACTATTACTAATATTTCCCAATGCAATCCCCTAAATATAAATTTACTTTATATTAAATAAATGTAGTATTTTATATAGATTATCTGGATTATTAAATGTCCAGTTAAAATCATTCGGAACTAAGAATAATAAAATACATTTTATTATCGAAAAAATGGAAATAAGAATGAATATTATTGATAATGTTTTTCTTAATTTCTCTGATTTTATCAAATGCAATGCGCACATAATCAAAACTACAGTATTTATAGCTATTAAAAATAAAAAATCACATTTATACCGCTCAGTAGCAAAAGGAGAATTAAGTATTATTGTAATAATAATTATTATTGGAACGAAAAATAATGTAATCAGCAGACTATATATTTTATTTTCCTTAAGATAATTATTTATTGGCCGAACAAAAATTAATAGCGTCAAAAATAATACCGGAAATTCAAAGAAGATACCAGAAAAACCTAAATAATTAATTGTCATTCCGTTAGAAAATGTAACTGGTGTCCTCTGCATTGGAGCAAATAATATATTAATGAATTGTGACAAAAAATTTTTTGCATCAAAAGAAGCAAAAAAGCCTTCTAAATTCCTCTGGTCTGCGCTGGTCAATTGATATGACTGACCAAATTCAAATGGACTGTCAAATCTGACATAATTATAAAGTCCCAGCAAGACACAAATAATAAGATATGGAAGCGCCGCAATAATCAGATCTCTTAATAATTTCTTCGAAAAGCTGTGGTCCTTAATGAAGAAATTCAAGCTCCATAATTCCATGCAAATTCCTGAAGCTATTGCGAGACAATAAATCCCTGGAGCAGAAATAATATACCATAATGAAATTGCAGAAGTACTGGCGCAAAGTGCTAAATATACAGATAAACCCACATTTTGAAAATAATTTTTCCAAAACTTTTTTAAAAGGGCAATTATTCCCAAAATAATAAATATTGTGAAAATCTGAGTGGCTCTGAAACATGGAAGCGCGTTGCCTGTAAGAAACCGATAAGGTAAAAAAAGTAATAAAACTGGGATTACGCCATAATACATATATAGATGTCCATTATAATAGGCTCTATCCCAGCAAAGTGTTATGCCAGCTGCATCACGCTGCTGCCAGTCATAAGGATTTTCCAAAGTTTCCAGTTTTGGATCCAGAATATCGCTATCGATATTCACATGTCCATGTAATATGGATTGAGCTAAATCATCATATTCTGTCAGCTGCCGCCATCCTACGGTATAATCCACTTTTCCTGTCCAAATATTGGATAGATTCATCGGCAGTATGCAGCATACTATTGTAATTATTTCAAAAATAATAATGATGAGATTTACCGATAATTCATTTTTTCTTTGATTTAATTTCATAATGTAAAATAATGTATTATTTCATATGAAAAAAGTCAATCCTTAGTCATTGTTATTCGCTATCATTATCCAGTCTGTACACGCTGCCATCATCCAGCACGACGTACCCGTCATGCTGGATCTTTATTTTATCTGCTATTG
>ONHZ01000009.1 GCA_900317755.1 uncultured Lachnospiraceae bacterium | reverse complement strand
GCTTGAAAGGACTGAATTGATGAGTTTGTTTAAGAAAGAAAAACTGAATACAGATAATTCTCTTCGTTCAAGCGTTGACAGCAGATACGAGGCTCTTACTCCTGTCAATAATATAAAAAACGGACAAGAATATAAAGCTGCACTTGACTGGGCACTTTCGCAAGCTGATGTTCATAATATTGCTATTTCTGGACCGTATGGATCTGGGAAAAGTAGTGTTATTGAGTCATATCTTTCGGAGTCTAACAGAGATAATGTAGTAAGGATATCACTTGCTGCATTTAATCTTGATGAAATGTTAAGCGGTGACAACGGAAATAAAACGATAGATACAGATAAGCTGGAAACGGGAATACTGAAGCAGCTGTTTTATTCTGTTGAAACCAATAAAATACCACAAAGCAGATATCGCAAGCTGCAGACTATTAAAGAGAGCAGCAATCGTGTTATTTCTGTAATCACAATGGTTATTCTTGGTGTCATGATAGCATTTGTGGCACCGGAAAAAGTGACAACCTTTGTTGATGCTATTTTTGCGCAAAATATTATTTTTGCGGCCTCGGAATGCTTAGGAATTACTGTGATCCTATGGTATGCATTATCATGCTTTATCGGATGGGTCAGAAAAAATGGCAGTATTCAGGAGATAAAGATATTAGATAAGGCTTCCATTAAGAACAGCAACGAAAACAAAGAATCCATTTTTAATAAGAACATGGATGAAATTGTTTATTTCTTTGAAATGACAGGAAAAAGCCTTGTTGTAATTGAGGATCTTGACCGATTTGAAAGTACGAATATATTTGTGGCACTTAGGGAATTAAATAGTATTCTCAATAATAACGAGAAAATAGCCGGACGCGTAAAGTTTGTTTATGCTATCAAGGATGACATGTTTGACGAGGATGAAGAAAGAACAAAATTCTTTGATTTCATAATTCCTATTGTTCCTTATATCAGTTCTACGAATTCCTGTGAAATACTCAGGGATAAATTGCTATTTGACGATGCTAAGAATTGCAGCAAAATATCTGATATATCAGGTGGTTTTGTTTCAATGATTTCCCCGTACATTTCTGATGCCAGGGAATTAATATGCATATGTAATGAATTCCATGTATTCAAGAACACATTAAAAGGAAATCAGAACCTTGATCTGAATGATGAAAAAATGTTTGCACTTATAGTCTTTAAAAATCGTTATCCTAAGGATTTCGCGGAATTGGAAGATGAATCAGACAGTAGTATTGTAAGGATGGCATTTAAGAATAAAGCATCCTTTGTTGAAACCAGAAGAAGCATAGTCAGTTCAAAAAAGGAAGAAGAAAAGAAAAAGTTAGAATCTATAGAGAAAGATGCAATACATAGTGTCAGAGAGTTAAAAATAGTACTACTTAGTTTTTTGGCAAATCACGCTGGTGCTGTGACTCAACTGACTTTTGCCAATAACAATCACCCTCTAGCTGAGATATTGGCAGATGAATTCGATGTGAATCAACTTAAGGGAAAGCAGATTGTCGTTCGTTACGTTTATGCAAATGGGTCAAATACTGTAAATATTTCTAATATTGAAGAAACAGTAAAAAAAGCTGGGGAGGATTACTTTGGTAGAATTGACCGGCTTGTAAAAGGCGTAGAGAAATGTAAGGAAGAATCACGCAAGACCATTGAAGAGTTTGAGCAAAAGATGAACGGTCTTCGTGCCTACTCTATAAAGCAGCTTATTGATGAATTTGGTCTGAATTTTCTTGATGAGGAAGTTCGTAATAACGATTTACTTGTGTTTTTGCTTAGGAACGGCTATTTGGATGAAACATATGTCAATTATATCAATTATTTCCATCCCAACAGCATAACTAAGGAAGAGATGAATTTTATATTGGGAGTTAGAAACAGACGATTTGATGGCGGGTATGTGTATACGCTTAAAAATGTATCGAGAATATTTGATTTATTGCAGGATTATGAGTTCAAGCAAAGAGAGGTGTTAAATTTTGACCTCGTCGATTATGTACTTGATCAAAAATCCGAATCAAGTGCAATGAAACTGTTGTTTGAACAGCTTTCTGATCATTCATCGGAAAGCATGTCTTTCATAAAGGCATACGTCGATAGGGATGAGAACAAAGATGTTTTTATAAGAGCATTATGTAATGCCAACACACATTTATGGGCTGATATCGAATCTGACGAAGGGATTCCGCTGGAGACAAGTTATCGCTATTTGGTATCTCTCCTTATGTATGCGGATATGCATGATGTAATGGCACTTGATGTTACAGATTCAAATGACGAATCAGTATATGGAGTTCTTAGTGCATTTCTCATGAATAATCCCGGCGTATTAAAGGGAATATGCGATGCTCCGATTGATAAGCAGATCGAACTGATAAGCGAGCTTGATGTTGTATTTGATAATGTTGAATTAGATGGTGTTGAGGATAGAGTAAAAGCTGAAATATTTGATAATAACAGATATGAAATCAATATTGTTATGCTTCGTAGATTGTTTGAGTGGAAGGCACCTGGTCAAATATCTGATTTTGAAAAGAAAAACTATACAGTGATTACAGCTCTTGATTATGATCCATTGTATGATTATGTACATGAGAATTTGGAAGAGTATGTAAAGAATGTTTTATTGAAATTAGATTGTGACACAGAAGAAGAATTGGATGCTGTTAACGAATTGATTGAATGTCTCATTCCAAATAATGAAGATCTTGCTTTTAAGGTATTAGAGAAGGAACGAGTTAAATGGCCGGAAATATCAGAATGCTGTGCTGATATAGAAGAGGGCGCAGATGATTCAAAGAAAAAAGTATGGAATTACTTACTTGCAGAAGACAGAGTAGTGTGTTCGTGGGAGAATCTCGCATCTTATTATGAGATATATGGGGCACCAGCAGAATGGGGTAAATATGTGAATAGTCATGTAAATCCCTTACTTGATGATTTGGATAGCGAATACCTTACGCCGGAGATTAAGGAATCCGTTTTGATGTCTGATCTATCTGAAGAGAATTTTAGGAGTTACATATCGAAAATTGAAATGCCGGAATTTAGTGGAAAACTCTCTATGTTGGGTGAAATGAAAGTTCGTGTAATGATAGAAGAAGGTATTCTACCATTTACAACAGTTTTTTGGGAAGAAATGAAGACTGTTGCACCTGACTGTCGTGTATCGTATGCGGAGAGATATAAAGATGAATTTATTGAACATTTGGATGAAATAGAGATTGATGTTGTTGAATACAATTCTCTGTTAAAAACTAAATGTTTTGATCAGGATGAGATACTTAATATTATGAAAATTCTTCCTGCAGGTGATATAACAAAGGATACTGCTATGATACTGCGTGAATTAACATTCAGAATAGATAAAACATATTCTGATGCTGCATGGGCTTTGCTGGATAAAGAGAACAAGTATCAGCTGTTGCTTAATCAAATAGACAACTACGAGAATGAAGATTTGCCGGATATGTTTAATGAATTGGATGATGTTTACAAGCAGCTTACTGAACGCACAAAACATAAATTCAAGTTTGCGTACACAGATTTCAACAAAAAACTATTAGATGCTCTGGACGAAAAAGGATATATATCCAGTGTGAATGAGGATTGGGATGAACACGGCTTAATTAAAAAGGAAAAAGAGCATGTGCTTATAGGATATGTAAAGGCAGCATAATGTAAGGAGATGTAATAAATGGCAGAGTTGAATCTTAAACAGATTATAGATAGATTGAATAGTGAGTTTACCGGGGAAACCCGTAAGCTGGTTTTCTGGTATGACGATAAGGCTGAGTTTGCAGAGGATATGGACTCTGTTGAATTACATAATGCCAAGGTGTATCGGCTGACTAAAGACAATCAGTTCTATACAAAGTATTTCCTTGAAAGACAGGATACAGAAACCAACTATCTGATCTATGCACCGTTTCCGAAACCGGAAGTAAAAGACAATCATCTGGAAGATACTATGCTTTATTCCAAGAGATTTTTTGCAGACAGAGCATCACTTCTGTCGGTGGATCTTGGTATCGAAGAAAAGTATAAGCCTATCATAGAAAAGCATATCAAGTTCTTTGCAAATAAGGACAGAACACAGCGGTTCTATGACCTGGAAATCGAGAATTTCAATGAGGAAAACATTCTTGTAGGCCTGCTGTCCGCAATATGCAAGACCAGAACCTGCTCATTTGAAGAGGTACTTAGGATTGTAATCTCTGAAGAAAATTTTGCAGAGAATAAATATCTCGAAGAGATGGATAAGTATGAACTTCTGGGGGCATTCTGGAAACTGTGCGAGCAGCAATTTGGATATGTAGATGCACAGCCTTCTTTGGAGCGTCTGATCGTTACGCTCTTTGTGACATATACAGACAGATATATGCAGGGTGGAGTTCCGAAGCCCTGGCGTACATTCGTATCTATGAAGCAGGGAAACATTATTGCTTTCCTTGATAATCTGATGAACAGTGTTCTTTACAGAAAAGACTATGACAGATTATCAGACCATGTAGCAAAAGGATTAAAAGTAGCAGACAGCCTGTCAAATTATGATCCGGAGGATATCGTTCATTGTGATACCTTCACATATTTTGATGAAATGATCCTCAAGTGGATGGTAGAGAGGCTTATATCCGAGGATATCGGTGCGAAGCTTGATGAGAGTAGCATATTACAGCTTTGTGATATGCGTTCAAAGATGCATTTCGGTGACAGGTATGAGAATGCGTACACTATGCTGGAAAGTGCCTTTGCTATTGTAAATGCGGCTAATTATGGCGGCAATGACGATATGAAGACAATAGTGAAGAAGTATCAGGACGAAGACTGCCGGATAGATACGGCTTATCGTAAATTCTATTACAATCTTGACCGCATAGAAGATTCGCAGAGGTATGAGCAGCTTCAGACACTGGTAGAGAACATTTATACAAATGAATATCTGAATGATCTTTTGCCGAGGTGGAACGAAGCTTTCGTGGGAGAAGATGGATTGACCGTGCTTCCTTTGCAGAAAAACTTCTTTAACGGTTTTGTAAATCAGACAAAAGAAAGAACGGTCGTGATCATATCTGATGCGATGAGATATGAGGTTGGCCGGGAATTGTATGAGCGTATGATGGAT
>ONHZ01000004.1 GCA_900317755.1 uncultured Lachnospiraceae bacterium | reverse complement strand
GGATATGATATTACCAGATATGGAAAGTTCAATTGCGGGTATGCTGTTTGAATTCTTTGTTACTGTCGGAATTTCCGAGGAGCTTAGTAAATACTTTGCAATGCGTGTTGTGACCTGGAAGAATTACAGGTTCAATTCTACATATGATGGTGTTGTATATGGTGTTTGTTCAGCGCTCGGATTTGCCACGCTTGAAAATTTCACCTATGTGTTTACCAGTGGAAGCAGTGCATTTGGTACAGCAATTACGAGGGCATTCATGGCGGTTCCATTCCATGCGATGTGCGGTATCATCTGGGGCTACGGCTATGGTATTTCAAAGTACAGGTCCGTGAATAATCAGCCGCATGTACATCAGCCGGTCATCATCGGTCTTGTTATTGCAGTTCTCTATCATGGCCTTTATGACTTTTCACTCACTGCATTTGGTGACGCAGGATTTGCCATTGCAATCGTGCTTGTCCTGGCCGGTTATGTCATTGTTTTTGGAAAGGCCAAGAGGGCAGCCCGCGACGATGAACTTTTCTACACTTACATGCCGCCATTCAGGCAGGATATTGAGTACAGACCTTATGTGCCATTCTATGGAAGAATGCAGTTTCCTGTTAATTTTCAGGTGACGAATCCAAATCTTAATCCAGGCGGATATTATCCTATTTTCCGTATGCCTGGTTATAATAGCGGCTATCAAAATAACTATGGTTATCAGAATCAGCAAGTGCAAAATTCTTACAACCCTGGTTATCAGAACCGGCCAAATCAATATCAAAGCAATGTGGTTAGTCCAAATAGCTATGGGTACCAGAATAATGCTGTGTATCTAAATAGACCTAATCAGCAGTATTATGCAGGAAATTACAACAATGCGGGGTATCAGAATAATCCCGGTTATCAGAATCCACAGCAGATTAACTCAGGCTATCAAAACAGGCCAGCACTGCCGCAGCAAAATAATTTTCAGCAACAAAATAATATACAATTACAGCAAAACCATAATGTTTCATCTTCTGGTGATACATGGGACAATTATCGTAATCAGTACGAAAACAAGAACGAACAATGAATCCAGAGTACGAAAAAATATACCTTGAAGCAAAGAAAAATTGGGATGATATTGCAAAGCCAATTGATTCTTTGGGAACATTGGAAGGTGATGTGGCAAAGCTATGCGCAATCAAAGGAAGCGCCGAGCCTCCTGTTCTAAAGAAAAGAGCCCTTCTTGTCTTCGGTGCAGACCACGGCGTTGTAAAGGAAGGTGTGACTCAGACGGACAGCTCTGTCACAAGAATCGTGATGCAGAATTTCTGCACCGGAAATGCCTGCACCGCAATCATGGCAGAAAATGCAAACTGTGATGTATACCCTGTTGATATCGGGATGCTTCAGGAAAACAATAATGATTCTGATGGCACAAAGGATAAAACCGAAAAAAATTCAAAAGAAAAATCATCTGGAGAATCAGAAAATACCAATAGTTCTTTGAAAATGCACCAGATCAATAATCGAAATATCCGCCATGGTACAGGTGATATTTTTGTAGAAGATGCTATGATACCAGAAGAGTGCAGGAGAGCAATTGAAGAAGGAATGAATCTTGTTTGTGAGCTAAAGGAACTTGATTATGACATTGTTCTTACCGGCGAGATGGGTATAGGAAATACGACGCCTTCCAGTGCACTTGCAGCACTGCTTCTTGATAAAAAAGCAGAAGAGGTTACTGGACGTGGTGCCGGACTTGATGAGGCTGGATATAAAAGAAAAATTGAAGTAGTAAAAGAAATAATACAAAGAGTTCAAAAAAATTCATCTGGTGATGATGAGGCCTTCTATTATTTGTATTCTGCCGGCGGGCTTGAAATCGCAGCGATGACCGGTGTTTTCCTTGGGGCAGAAAAATATCAAATCCCGGCAGTGGCAGACGGAGTAATATCTTTGATTTCCGCCTATATTGCTTACAAGCTCAGCCCGGAATCAAAAAATTATTTTCTTGCATCACATTTTCCAAAGGAGAAAGCTGGACAGATTATACTATCTGTACTTGACATGAAGTCGGTAATTGATGCACAATTAGCACTCGGTGAAGGAAGCGGCGGCGTGATGATGCTCCCACTTCTCGACCAGGCCATCTCAGTCTACCAAAAGATGGGCACATTCGAGGCCTATGACATTGGGAAATATGAGAGGTTTTAGTAACAATTTAATATATTTTCGGTGCCGGAGCATATTTTATGCGGTCCGGAGAATAGGGAAACAGGTGAAAGTCCTGTACGATCTCGTCACTGTGAAGAACGAATAATTATTTTCTTATGCCACTGTGTTTTACATGGGAAGGTGAAAATAATTGTTCAAGTCAGGAGACCTGCCGAGAATATCAGCCTGCTTCGTTTCGATACGAAGAAAAGCCACGAGGAATTGGCGGAAAGGAAAGTTTCATGAAGAAAAAATTAGTAACAGGACTGCTTGCATTCAGTATGGCGGCCTCACTTCTTGCAGGCTGCGGAAGCACTGCATCTTCAGATGAAAGCGGTGCTGGAAGCAGCGCTGCAGAGGATGCATCTGGCGCTGCAGAGGACGATCAGGCAAAAGCCGATGAGGTTGCAAAATTAATTGACGCAATCTATGTTCAGGAAAGGACAGACACGACGGACGAGGACTGCAAGAAAGCCAAGGAGGCCTGGGACAAGCTGACTGATGCCCAGAAGGCATTGGTTTCAGGTGAGAATGCCGATCCGGATTATTTTGGCAGGGACACAGGTGATGCCTCAAAGGATGATCCACTGAATGAAGACAATATCGGCGAAAATGAGCTCCTCGTTGTATCATTTGGTACATCATTTAATGAGTCAAGGGCTGAGGATATCGGCGGAGTCGAGAAAGCTCTCCAGAAGGCATTTCCGGATTATTCTGTAAGACGTGCATTCACTGCCCAGATTATCATCAATCATGTCCAGGCGCGAGATGATGAGCATATTGATAATATGGACCAGGCGCTCCAGCGTGCAGTGGATAACGGCGTCAAGAACCTTGTCGTTCAGCCTACTCACCTCATGCACGGTGCTGAATATGATGAGCTTGTTGAGGCAGTTGATAATTACAAGGACAAGTTTGATTCGGTAAAGGTTGCTGAGCCGCTTCTTGGCGAGGTTGGTGCAGATGCATCTGTCACAAATGATGATAAGAAGACTGTTGCCCACGCAATCACAGCAAAGGCTCTTGAAGAAGCCGGTTACAAGGTCGATGATTCTTCTAGCGACATGTCGATTTCAGCCCTTGATGATGCAGCAAACGATGGTATTGCCTTCGTATTCATGGGCCACGGCACAAGCCACGAGGCAAATGTCACATACGATCAGATGCAGACGACAGTCGGAGATCTTGGCTACAAGAATGTCTTTATCGGAACCGTTGAAGGCAAGCCTGCTGACACAGCATGCGAAGAAGTAATAAAGAAGGTTTCTGATGCAGGATATAAGAAGGTAATATTAAGGCCGCTCATGGTCGTTGCTGGTGACCACGCCAATAATGATATGGCTGGTGATGACGACGATTCCTGGAAATCACAGTTTAAGGCAAGCGACAAGTTTGATTCAGTTGACTGCCAGATCGAAGGCCTTGGTCGAATTCCTGCAATCGAGCAGATGTATATTAACCACACAGCAGATGCAACTGGAGCAACCCCTGCTGCAGACGCAACAGATTCATCTGATTCTGCATCAGCAGGTTCAGCTGAAACTCTCGAAGATGGCACATACACAGCAGATTTCACAACAGATAATGCAATGTTCCATGTAAATGAGGCAAAGGACGGAAAGGGCGATCTCACGGTAAAGGATGGCAAGATGACAATTCATATTTCACTTGCTTCAAAGAATATCGTAAACCTTTTCGAAGGAACTGCTGAGGATGCCCAGAAGGACGGCGCCAAATTACTTGAGCCAACGACTGATACAGTAACATATTCTGACGGAACTACTGAAGAGGTCTATGGTTTTGATGTGCCGGTTCCAGCAATTGATGAGGAATTTGACCTCGCCCTTCTCGGAACCAAAGGAAAGTGGTACGACCACAAGGTCAAGGTGTCAAATCCGGTTAAGGAATAAGTACACTTGTTAATATCAAGTGGGATTCATCCGTTTTTTGATGCAGTGAGTTGACAAAAAAGGGGTTAGAAATTATAATAACAAATAAAAGAGCACTGCATAAGCGGTTGGTCTTATGAGAAACAGTTATTAAATTACATTAACAACCGTCACTTGCCAGAGTGGCGGTTGGAATGATTATTTGGAAGTAAAAGAACACTGCAGCAAGCGGTTGCTCATTACAAGATTAGGTGTTTTTTATTACTAAACAACCGTCACTTGGCAGAGTGGCGGTTGTTGCTTTTTATTATAATGGTAATTGTAAATTTACCTATATGAAAAGTAATTCTCATATTTCTCACCTCCTTTCGGAGGTAATGGAACAACCGCCTGCTTGATGCAGTGCATAAATTATATTAACAAGAAGATAAAAACATGTCAAGAAAAAAGAACTCCCAGGCAAAAAATGTAATATTAGTTATCTTAGGTTTCATCGCATTACTCGTGCTGGTGTGCCTGATTTTTGCATTTGTTCTGAAGAAATTTAATGCAGGAAATGTAGTTGCAGATGGCGAGTACAATATCGAAGTGACGCTCACGGGCGGCTCAGGCAAGGCAACAATCCAGAGTCCTGCAAACCTCACAGTAAAGGATGGACATGAGACGCTAGAAATCGTATGGTCGAGTCCGAATTACGACTATATGAAGGTCGGAGGAAAGACATATGAACCTGTCAATACTGATGGAAATTCAGTATTTGAAGTGCCGTGTGACATTTCAGTCGAGCTCAAGTGCGTTGCTGATACTGTCGCAATGAGCAAGCCGCACGAGATTGAATACCAGATTCAGTTCAATCGAGATACGCTGAAAGAAGGAAAAGCAAGTGGCAGCGTGGCAGCAGGCGATGGCAGCACATCAAATTCTTCGGACAGTGTAGCTTCTGATCATAGCTCAGGCAGTGCGTCCAATGGCATGAACTCTTCGGCAAGCGACGACGCATCAACTGAGAATTATTCTGCCCCAAAGATCAATGGCAAAGAGCCTACTTCCGAGGTTTCTCTTTCCTATGCGAAAAACTTCAAGATTTTTACCTATGATGATGCAACTTTGATTCACATTTATCCTGGCAATGATTATGTTCTCTGTGACTTGAGTAAAAAAGACGAATTAACTCCTGAATATTCTTCTAATACGGATAAGCAGACTGTGCAGTATATAAGCAAAAATCCAAAGAATGTATATCTTGCTGCAACGGCTGCCATGTCTCTGATTGACAGGATTGATGCTATTGATTCACTTTCTTACAGTTCGCTTAAGGCAGAAGACTGGTATGTGGATGCTGCGAAGAAGGCGATGGATGATGGCAAACTCACCTATGCCGGGAAATATTCTGAGCCTGATTATGAGCTGCTGACTGCAGGAAAATGTTCAGTTGCAATTGAGTCGATGATGATTGAGCAGACGCCGGATGTCATGGAAAAGCTTGAGAGTCTTGGGATTCCTGTCATTGTAGACAGATCTTCTTCTGAGAACAGTCCTTTGGGCAGGCTCGAGTGGGTGAAATTCTACGGCACACTTTTCGGAAAAGAAGATGCGGCGGACTCATTCTTTGATTCAGAGAAGACAAGGATTGAGACCATCGCATCTGGTGAGAAGACTGGCAAAAAGGCTGCATTTTTCTATATCAATTCAAAGGGAGAAGCTATCGTCCGTGCTTCAAGCGATTATGTTTCTGAGATGATCCGTCTCGCTGGAGCAGACTATACATTTGAAGGGCTTGCAAAGCAGTCAGGAACGCACAGTGATACTGTGCACATTTCGATGGAGGAGTTTGTGTCTCAGGCTTCCGATTCGGATTACCTTTTCTTAGATGGAACAATTGTTGATACACCATCGTCACTCAAGGAGCTAACTGACAAATACCCGGCACTCTCGACCATCAAGGCTATCTCAGACGGAAATGTCTACGTCTACAACAAGTCGATGTATCAGGCGACAGACTCCATGGGCGACTGCATCGAGGATATGCATGATATTTTTACCGGCGACGATGCGGATCTTAAAGTAATGAGTAAACTAAATTGAATAAGAAAAATAAGTTAATAATATTAATTTTAATAATATTGGTATTCGCATCAATCACCCTAAACATTTTCGTCGGTAGTGCAGATATTAAGTTCATCGATGCGGTGAAGCTGTTGTTTTCAGGCAGCGACGGGAGTCCGGAGTATATGATCATTCATACGATCAGGCTGCCGAGGGCACTTTTATCTGCAATTCTTGGCGGAGCGCTGGCGCTGTCAGGATATTTGCTGCAGACCTATTTTGAGAATCCTTTGGCTGGTCCATTTGTGCTTGGCATTTCGTCTGGTGCGAAGACCTTTGTAGCGTTGTATCTTGTATTCTTAGCTGCGAGAATTGGGTTTTCGTCATCGATTCTGCTTGTACTAAGTTCATTCATTGGTGCGATGCTGACGACCTTTGTGCTTATTTTGATTGCACGAAAAGTTAAGAACATGGAGACGCTTCTGATAGCTGGTGTCATGATAGGATATATCACAACGGCAATCACAGATCTCATTGTGACATTTGCATCGGACTCAAATATCGTGAATCTCCGTGACTGGTCGAAGGGAAGCTTTTCCGGCGCGAAATTAAGTGATGTAAAGATCTGCTTCGTAATGACCATCATTCTTCTCATTCTGTCAATTCTACTGGTGAAGCCAATCGGTGCGCTTCGTCTCGGTGAATCATACGCCTTTTCGATGGGTGTAAATGTAAAGGCACTTCGTATTGGCGTCATCCTGATTTCAAGCCTTCTCTCTGCAGAAGTTGTAGCCTATGCAGGTCCTATTTCATTTGTCGGTATCGCAGTTCCCTGTCTGATCCGCCTTATCATGAAAACAGACAGGCCATCGATTATGATACCTTGCTCCTTATTGCTTGGCAGTGCCTTTGTCGGCTTCTCGGACCTCATCGCCCGCGCCGCCTTCGCACCAGTCGAGATGAACATTTCGACCGTGACTGCGATCTTCGGCGCCCCGGTGGTTATTTTTATGCTGTTACGTAGAAAACACTAATTTACCAACAATGATAAGGTTTAGGTCAAGCTCGAGCGGAATGCCGAAT
>ONHZ01000036.1 GCA_900317755.1 uncultured Lachnospiraceae bacterium | reverse complement strand
GGCTTTGTGGTAGCTGGTTGAGAAAAACAAAAATGCAAATTGGCAACCACAATCGAAAATATTGATTTTGTGGTAGCCAAAATCATAAAAACAAGAAAATGCCATGAATTTGCGAATCCAGTTTGACTAATATTGAAAATTATAATAGAATAAGACGATTAAAAGCGTACCAACAGCATTTGTGCGCCAATTAGGAGAAATAAATGGCAATTTCAAGCATGACAGGTTTCGGAAGAGCAGAGACGGACGAAGACGGACGCCGGCTCTCTATTGAAATCAAGTCTGTAAATCACAAATACCTTGACCTTTCAATAAAGGAACCAAGGAAGCTTTCATTTTTGGAGCCACTCACTCGTGACAAAATAAAAAACAGTATTTCGCGCGGCAAGGTCGAGATTCAGGTCACATTCCAGGCAAACAGTGACAATGCAGTTTCTGTAGTATACAATGCGAATATAGCTGGAGAATATATTAAAAGCGCAAGGCTGATGGCTGAGCGGTATGGGATTTCTCCAGAAATAAAGGCATCAGACATCATGTCTCTTCCGAATGTTTTCGATCTCGTAGAGAATGAAGATTCAGAGGAACTTCTCACAAAACTCTATGAAAAAACGCTCGATGAGGCAGTAAAGAATTTCTGTCAGAGCCGTGAAAAAGAAGGCGAGCGGTTAAAGGCAGATCTTCTTGAAAAACTAAAAGAGATGTCTGAGATTGTTGCAAGGATTGAAGTTCGCGAGCCTGAAATCATCAAGGAATATGAAGGAAAGCTTGATGAGAAAGTAAAGGAAGTGCTTGCTGATTCTTCTATAGATGAGAGCAGAATCCTTGAAGAAGTCACGATTTACACGGACAGGATCGCAATAGATGAGGAAATAGTAAGGCTCAAGTCCCATGTTAAAGAAGCCACAGATACGCTTACAAATGAATCCGCAGTTGGCAGAAAAATGGATTTTCTTGCGCAGGAGATGAACCGTGAGGCAAATACCATTCTTTCAAAATCTACGGATCCAGAGGTAGCGCATGAAGGTGTACTTCTAAAGACCCTGATTGAGAAAATCAGAGAACAAGTTCAAAATCTTGAGTGATTTTAAAATGGCTAAATATTTTTGCCATAATAATATGTAAATCAGTATTGCTGAATAAATAAACAAAAGCAATTATTGAAAAGTATTAATACAAGAAGTAATCTGCAGTAATATCGCTGCAGCAAAATAATAAATAGAGGCAGATCATGCAGAACGAAACAGGTTTAATAACCGTACTCTCCGGATTTTCCGGAGCAGGCAAGGGTACGATCATGAAGCATCTTCTTCAGGAATACCCTGACAAATACCATCTTTCCATTTCAGCCACGACAAGGAAGCCCAGGACTGGCGAGGAAGATGGCAGGGAATATTTCTTCAAGACAAAAGCTGAATTCGAGAGGATGATAAAAGATAATGAATTTCTCGAATATGCCCAGTTTAATGACAACTACTATGGCACACCGAAGAAATATGTCGAAGACCTTGCAAATTCAGGACACGACGTCATTTTGGAGATTGAAATGCAGGGTGCGCTGAATGTAAGAAAGGTATTCCCGGAAGCACTTCTTCTCTTTGTGACACCGCCTGATGCAGTTTCGTTAAAGAACAGGCTGGTTGGCCGCGGCACAGAGTCTCCGGAAGAAATCGGAAACCGTCTCGCTATTTCAGATCAGGAGTCATTTTACATGGAACAATATGATTATCTCATTGTAAATGATGACCTTGAAACAGCCGTAAAGAGCGTACATGACATCATTGAATGCGAACATCTGAGAGTATCAAGAAGCATGGGATTTGTGAAAAAAATGCAGAATGACCTCTCAATCTATAAAAAATAATGCTTTGTCAATGAAAAATCTTTGACAAGATAGAAAATAATTATTACAATATCACTTTGTTTTGAATTTTTATTAGGAGGACAGTTAATATGATACATCCGTCGTATGTAGAGCTTATGGAAGTCGTAAACGAAGGCGTTGATGTCGGAGATGAGCCAGTAATAAACAGCCGTTACAGCATTGTTTCTGCAACTGCAAAGCGTGCGAGACAGCTCATTGACAATCCCGATTCCGTACTTCTTCCAAACGAAGAGGGAAAGAAGCCTCTTTCCATAGCTGTTGACGAATTATATTCAGGCAAGCTCAAGATCCTTACTGAAGAAGAAGCTGCTGCTGAGCAGGTAAAGCAGGACGCATATGATGAAAATATGCGTAAGAAGAGAGAAGAAGAGGCTGCCAGAAAGAAAGCTGAAGAAGTGGCAAAGGCCAAGGAAAAGGCTGAAGAAGATCTTGATGATGTCTCTTCAGAAGATGAAGATGTCATCGGTGATACGGAAGAAGCAGATGATGGTATCGATGATTCCATAGATGATGGAATTGATGATTCTGAAGATGCTCAAGGCTCAGACGACGCCGAGTAAGTAAATATTATCATGAAAGTATTTGTACAGTCTCTTGGCTGTGATAAAAATCTCTCTGATACAGAACATATGCTTTCGGCTCTAATCAAAAGCGGTTATGAGATTACAGATGATGAGACTGCAGCAGATGTCGTCATTGTAAACACATGCTGCTTTATTCATGATGCACTTGAAGAGAGCATCAATTCTGTTATTGACTTTGGCAGACTCAAGGAAGATGGAAATGAAAAAGCACTCATCGTTACTGGCTGCATGGCAGAGAGATATACTGATGAGATAAAGACTGACCTCCCTGAAGTGGACGGTGTCATTGGCACTTCATCATACGACAAAGTGCCTGAGATGATAGAAGATATTCTCAAGAGAAAGGGGATTTCTTCTGATTCTACGGACGAAGATGGTCCGGTAGTTTTGAAGGATGATCTGTCAAGACTTCCGGATGAATCAGAAGGCAGGATCAGGACAAATCCCATTCCTTATGCATACCTAAAGATTGCTGAGGGCTGCAACAAGATGTGCTCCTACTGCGTGATTCCTTATGTCAGGGGACCTTACCGTTCAGTTCCTATGGAGTCTCTGATTAAAGAGGCTGAAGGTCTTGCTGCAGATGGGATTAAAGAATTAATCCTTGTAGCACAGGAGACGACGCTATACGGAACAGATATTTACAAGAAGAAATGTCTTCCGGAGCTTATCAACAGGCTTTCTGATATTGATGGGATTGAAGCCATCAGGCTTCTCTATGCGTATCCGGAAGAATTGACAAAGGATGTCGTTGATGTCATTCGCTGGAATAAAAAAGTCCTTCACTATATCGACATTCCGATTCAGCATGCATCGGACAATATTCTGAAAAAGATGGGCAGGAAGACGACGAAAGCAGATCTTCTCGATGGCATAAAAAAGATGCGTGGTCTTATTCCTGACATTGCAATCCGAACGACTGTCATGGTTGGCTTTCCTGGCGAGACGGAAGAAGATTTCGAAGAACTGAAGTCTTTCATAAAGGAAGTAAAGTTCGACCATCTCGGTGCTTTTACTTATTCAAGGGAAGAGGGCACAAAAGCTTATTTTTTTGAAAACCAGGTGGATGAGGAGACTGCACAGAGACGATACGACGAAATCATGTCTATCCAGAAGGAGATTTCGCTAAAGAAGAATCAATCTCTTGTTGGAAAGACATTTCCTGCAATGATTGAAGGATATATGCCTGAAGATGGCGTTCTTTCAGCCAGAATCTACAGAGATGCGCCAGGTGTTGATGGGACTCTTTTCATTGAAAGCGACCATGAATATATTTCAGGAACTATATTAAAAGCAAGGATTAGAGAAGTAAACGAATATGATTATAAAGGAGAATTAGTTTCATGAATCTTCCGAACAGGCTTACAGTTACGAGAGTCATACTTATTCCGTTTTTTGTTATTTTTCTATTATGCTGGCATGGGACAGATCTTGATCCTGTGATGCGTCTCATTGCAGACATTATTTTCATTGCAGCATCCATTACTGATGCGCTTGACGGACATATAGCAAGAAGCCGAAATCTTATCACGAATTTCGGTAAATTCATGGATCCGCTTGCAGACAAGCTTCTTGTTGTTTCTGCATTTATATGTCTTATGTATTTGGGACAGATTCCGGTATATTTTGTACTTATCGTAGTAGCTAGAGAGTTCATCATTTCCGGTTTCCGTCTCATCGCTGCAGAGAACGGCCTTGTCATTGCAGCGAGCTACTGGGGCAAATTCAAGACTGCATTTTCAATGGTGACTGTTATTGTTATGGTTCTTACTATTGACAATAAGTATCTTGTATTCGCACCTGACAAAGTGAACATGTTCTTCTATATATTAGGACAGATTCTGATGTGGATTTCACTTGTACTTACTGTGATTTCCCTCATTGATTATATTGTAAAGAACAAAAATGTCCTTAAGGAGCAGGGATGAAAGAAGCACAGAGGCTTTTTAACATTCTTAAATTACGAAAGCTTACAATTTCTACCGCTGAATCATGCACTGGCGGTAAGATTGCTGCAGCGCTTACAGATATTCCGGGTTCATCGGCAGTTTTTTCAGGCGGCTTTGTCACATACCAGGATATTGGTAAAGAGAGGGATGTAAATGTTTCAAAAAAATCTCTTGAAAAACACACGGCTGTGAGCCTTGAAGTTTCACGTCAGATGGCTTTGGGCGCGTTGAAGAAGACGGGGTCAGACATGGCGCTTTCTACTACAGGTGTTGCAGGACCTGGTAAGGGCGAATATGGAAAACCGGTAGGACTTGTTTATATTTCCTGTGCATTCAGAAATAAAGTAGTTACCAGAAGATGCTTTTTCAAGGGAAGCCGTGCTGCAATCAGACTTGCAGCTACCAAAGAAGCATTCAGGCTTGGCCTAGACACTTTTTATAAATATGGTATCAAAACATGATTAGAGTAATAGCAGGTTCCAGAAGAAGCATTCCTCTGAAAACACTCGATGGAATGGCTACACGACCTACACAGGACAGGATAAAGGAAACACTTTTCAATGTGATTCAAATGGAAGTTCCAGGTTCGAATTTTCTTGATCTTTATGCTGGAAGCGGACAGATCGGTATCGAGGCTTTATCCCGTGGTGCACTTTCTGCTACCCTTGTGGATTCAAAGAAACAGGCCATTGCAATTATTAATGAGAATCTTGAAAAGACGAGATTCATTGATGATGCAAAGGTTTATTGCAGGGAAGCAATTGATTTCGTCAGGTCATATTCAGGAAAGAAATTTGACATTATCCATATGGATCCGCCTTATGCTTTAGGCGAAGAGAGAACCTGTCTCTCAGCCATTAAAGAAGCAGATATATTAAATGATAACGGTCTTGTCATAATCGAAGCCGTTCGTGAAAATGATATTGAAAATCACATTCCGGATGGTTATGATATAGAGAAAGTCAAAATATACAAGACAAACAAGCACATATTTTTGAGGAAAGCATAAGTGAAGACAGCGATTTATCCGGGAAGCTTTGATCCGGTGACATTAGGACACTTAGATATCATAAAGCGTTCTGCTGGAATGTTTGATAAGCTGATCGTACTAGTTCTGAAGAATAGTGCGAAGAAGTCTCTTTTCACTGCAGAAGAGAGAGTTTCCATGATGGAAGGCCTTGTCAAGGATATGCCAAATGTTTGTGTTGATACAAATGACGGACTTTTGGTAGATTATGCAAAAGAGAAGAACGCTACAATCGTGATCAGGGGTCTTCGCACGACAACTGATTTTGAATATGAGCTGCAGCTTGCTCATACGAACAATATGGAGTATAAAGAACTGGAAACCATTTTCCTTGCTACTGGCATGGAATATTCTTATCTTAGTTCTACTGTAGTAAAGGAATTTGCTTCATATCATGGTGATATTTCAAGATTTGTACCGCCAGAGATTGTTCCTCTTGTAGAGGCTAAATATAAATAAGGTTTGTTCATGTATGATTATTAAGGAGAGAATATGACAAGCGAAATTGAAAGCATTATTGAGGACATTGAAAAATATATCGATAGCTGCAAGCCAAAGGCTTTCTCAAGCACCGAGATTATCGTAAACAGGGATGAAATCGAGTCATATATCGACGCTCTGAAAGAAAAGACACCGCAGGAAATAAAGCAGTACCAGAAGATCATCAATAACCGTGAAGGTATTCTTGCTGATGCCCAGAAGAAAGCAGATCAGATCATAAAGGATGCTGAAGTGCAGACTACAGAGCTTGTATCTGAGCACCAGATCATGCAACAGGCATACGCACAGGCTAATGAAGTTGTAAATCTTGCTTCAAAGCAGGCTCAGGAGATGGTTGACAAGGCTACTGCAGAGTCAAATGAAATCCGTTCTTCAGCTATTGCTTATACAGACAGCCTGCTTAATAATATTCAGGAGATCCTGGTAAATTCCATCGATACCACGAAGGCTTCTACAGACAGCTTCTTAAATTCAATGCAGGGATACCTTACTACGGTAAAGCAGAACAGAATGGAACTTTCTCCGAATCCAATAGATACAGTTATGAATTCATCTGCTCCTGCAAGCGATTCGGCAGCACCTGTATCTGAGTCAGCACTTGACAAGCTTAGCAAGAAATCTTCAAATAGTTCAGATAGCAATGATATTGAACTCAATGAAGATCTGTTCAACAAAAATTGAAAGAAATAACAATTAATAAAGCATCAGAAGGAAAGTCATTGTTCAAGTTTTTGAGCCTTTATTTCAAGGCGGCAGACAATGGCTTTCTTCATAAAATGCTTCGAAAAAAGAATATCGTTTTGAATGGAAAAAAGGCCGATGGCACCGAGAAAATCAAGGATGGCGATGTCGTCAAGGTCTTTTTTTCTGATGATACATTTTCTAAAATGCGGGGTGAGGCAGCTTCTGATGTACGATTCTCTGAACTTAGTGGGCAGGCTCACGAAGATCCGCTGTCACAGGATTCGAAATATTTTAAGCCTGACATCATTTTTGAAGATGAACATATCATCGCCGCAAATAAGCCTCCATTTATACTTTCCCAGAAGAGTAAGCCTACTGATTTCTCAATGAATGAGGATCTGATTCTTTATATGATAAAGTCGGGACAATTGAATCAGGAGGATTTCCGCTCATTTCATCCTTCCGTTGCAAACAGGCTTGACAGAAATACATCGGGACTTATTCTTTTCGGTAAGACTTATGAAGGTGCGAATTATCTTTCCACAGCACTTTCTGAAAGGAATATCGAGAAATATTATCTTGCATTTGTTTATGGAAAAATAGAAGAGCCTTTTGATGTAGAGGGCTATCTCACGAAAAACGACCGTGAAAATTCAGTAAGTATTTCTGCGTATAAATCAAATGGTGCAACCTATATAAAGACAGGTTTTGAGCCGGTCTCCTGTGTAAATGGAATTACTTTACTCAGGATAAAATTATACACTGGAAAAACGCATCAGATTCGAGCACACCTTCAGTCGCTAGGACATAATGTACTTTTTGACATGAAATATGGGAATCCTGACAGGGATAAGGCGTTGATACGAAAAATTACTTCTTCTGATGAGCATCTGCCGAATAGGTTCTTACAGGTGCTTGGAAAGAGGCAGTTTCTGCATTCTTATGAAGTAAAGCTTTCTGATGGCAGGGATTTCAAGGCGCCTATGGCGAAGGATATGGAACTTTTCTACAAGATTATGGAATTCTCCGGAATTGATGAATAGGAATGTTTTTTGGTAATTGAAATATAACGAGTTGAATATCTGGATATGATTTAGAAAGCATACGAATGGGAACATGGGAATCGAGGGGCCTCAGGGGCTCGGTCTTGGAAGACATGATAAACAGGACGAATGCACTGTACCGCGAAAAGCAGCTCGCCCTCATACAGAAGATTCCGACGCCGATCACGCCTATCAATATCGATAAGGCGACAAGGCATATTACGCTGGCGTATTTTGATGAGAAGAGTACGGTCGATTATATTGGCGTTGCGCAGGGCATTCCTATATGCTTTGATGCAAAGGAATGCGCGAAAGATACATTTCCGCTTCAGAACATCCATGAGCATCAGATCGTGTTCATGAACGATTTTGAAAAGCAGGATGGAATTGGATTTTTCTTAATTCATTTCACGGAACAGGATAAATTCTATTATCTGAGGATGTCTGAGGCAAATTATTTCTGGGACAGAATGAAAAAGGGCGGGAGGAAGAGCTTCACAATCGATGAGCTTGACCCAAAATATTTCTTTGATCATCTCAAAAATGCCTACATTCCCTATCTTGAAATGGTAAACCGGGACATTTCCGAGAGAAATCTTGATACGGACTGATTCATTTTCATGCTGCTTAGGAGGCATTACCTGCAATAATATCCAAATAATCAGCTAATCGTTGATAATTATTTGTTGACAGCATTACGATACTATGCTAATATGCTAGCACGCTAAAGCATTCTTTAAACTTAATGTTTTGCGTCTGCTTTATTGTGCTAAATTATTAAATTACAGCTTAATTATTTTTGTTTTAGCGCGTTAAAGCGTGTGTTTGACAGACAATGCATTATATGTTAAAAGTAATGATTGCGTTTGTGTGAAAATTACCACAAAATACAGAATATTGCCCATTCAATGGCTAATGGCAGCCAAAACAGGAGACAGGATGAATCGAAAAATACATACGCCCGAAGGAGTCAGGGATGTATATGGAAAAGACTATACTGACGAAGAGATATTAAAGAAGAGGATTAATGACAGGATTCTTTCTTATGGTTATGAGGGAATCAGGACGCCGACCTTTGAGTTTTTCGATGTTTTTTCAAAGGAAATTGGAACCACGCCGTCAAGGAATCTTTACAAATTCTTCGACCGTGAGGGAAATACTTTAGTTCTTCGACCGGATTTTACGCCTTCTATCGGCCGTCTGGCTTCGATTCTTCATGATGGTTCTGATGAGCCGCTGAGATTTACATATTCAGGCAATGTATTTGTAAACCGCACCTCGTATAAGGGGCAGTTTAATGAGAGCACCGAAGTAGGCTGCGAGCTCATCAATGATTCATCTGTTGAAGCAGATGCTGAAATCATCTCACTTGCAAAGGATGTGCTTGAGAGCGTCGGATTTTCTGATTTCATTATTTCAGTTGGACACGCAGATTTTCTCGGAGGACTCATTAAATATGGAAATCTCTACGAGGATGAAGAGAAGATCAGAGACCTGATCTTAAATAAGAATTTCTTCGGTCTCGATGAATTCCTTGGAAAGACTTCAATCGAGCCTGATATCAAGAAGCTCTTCAAATACCTTCCAAAGAATTTTACTTCGATTTCTGATGAGAAGGAGCTTATCAAGCTTTCAAAGCCTTATCCTGTCATTCGCAAAGCACTTGAAAGAATGATAGAGCTTGAAAGTCTTCTTAAGCTTTATGATGCTGATCAGTTTGTAACATATGATTTCTCACTCATCAGCAAGCGGCAGTATTATACCGGTGTCATGATTTCAGGCTACACTTATGGAAGCGGCGAGCCCATCCTTAGCGGTGGACGTTATGACAATCTTCTTCATAATTTCGGCTTCAGCGCACCGGCTATCGGTTTTGCGATTTTCATTGATTCTATGATGACGGCTGTCAGGAGCCAGGGGATTTCTTTTGAGTCTGAGAGAAAATCCAAGACTATTGAATATACTGACAAAGACCGTGATGAGAAGATCAGGGAAGCAATTGAACTAAGGGCGCAGGGTGTTGATGTGAAGCTGAATCACAAAGGGTGAATAAAATGAAAAAGGACGATTATCTTATTTTTGCTCTTGGAAAAGGAAGGCTTGCACGACATGCTGCAGAATGTCTGATGAGCATTGGGCTTGACTGCGAGGAAATCCTAGACAAGAACACGAGAAAACTGATATTTACAGACGAAAAAAATAAATGCAAGTTCTTCCTTGCAAAGGGACCAGATGTTCCGACCTACGTTGAATACGGTGCTGCCGACATCGGGATTGTCGGAGAGGACACGATTCTCGAAGAAAACAGAAACATCTTTGAGGTCATGGACTTAGGCTTTGGAAAATGCCGCATGTGTATCGCGGGACCTAAAGAAGCGGCAGAGCTTCTTAAAGGACGTGAGCGAATCAAGGTCGCTACGAAGTACCCGAAGATCTGCAAGGATTATTTCTACAATGAAAAGAACCAGACAGTTGAAATCATTAAGCTTAACGGTTCTGTAGAGCTTGCGCCAATCGTCGGGCTTTCAGATGTCATCTGCGATATCGTTGAGACCGGCTCAACGCTGAAAGAAAACGGACTTGTCGTTCTTGAAGAGGTATGTCCGCTTTCAGCCAGAATGGTTGTAAACCAGGTTTCTATGCGTATGAAGAATGACAGGATTACAAAGATTATCAATGACTGGCGGGATAAATGCCTGAGTTGATTTTTCCGACATCAGGAAATGAAAAGTTCAGAAATTTTAGATATAGTGATAATTTGTCAGAGGTGCATCATGAGTCTTGAAATTGAATTAATTGACAGTAAAAATAAGGAAAAAGTAATTAGCGAAATAAAGGGCAGAGGCCTTTCAAAATATGCTTCCTATGAAGAGGGTGTGAAGGATATCGTTTCAGACGTGGCAGAAAATGGTGACAAGGCTCTTTTCTCATACACGAAGAAATTCGACGGTGTCGATATGGACCCTTCAAAACTCATTGTCACAGATGATGAAATAAAGGAAGCGTATGAGACGGTTTCAAAAGACCTTCTCGATGTTATTAGAAAGGCACTTGTCAGCATCCGTTCCTACCATGAAAAGCAGAAACAGAACGGCTGGTTTACGACAGGCGATGGCATTATTTTAGGTCAGAAAGTCATCCCTCTTGAAAATGTCGGTGTTTATGTTCCAGGCGGAAAGGCAGTTTATCCTTCATCCGTCCTCATGAACATCGTTCCTGCAAAGGTTGCCGGCGTAGAGCATATCTATATGTGCACGCCTCCGGGAAAAGACGGCAAGGTTGCTGATTCCACGCTTGTCGCAGCACATGAGGCTGGTGCAGATGTCATCTACAAGGTCGGCGGAGCACAGGCAATCGCAGCAATGGCATTCGGTACAGAATCCATCCAGAAGGTCGACAAGATCGTCGGACCTGGAAATGTATATGTTGCCCTTGCAAAGAAGGCAGTATTTGGAAATGTATCAATCGACTCAGTTGCAGGTCCTTCTGAAATCTGCGTACTCGCAGATGAGAGCGCAAATCCACGCTACATCGCTGCCGACCTTCTTTCACAGGCAGAGCATGACGAGATGGCAAGCGCAATCCTTGTAACAACATCAAAGGATTTTGCTGAAAAGGTAAAGACCGAAATCGAAGGCTTCGTACCACAGCTTTCAAGGAAAGAAATCATTTCAAAATCCTTAGAGAATTTCGGACATCTTCTTGTCGCAAGCGATATGGAGGAAGCTTATGACCTCGTAAATGCAGTTGCATCAGAGCATCTTGAAATCGTCACAAAGGATCCTTTCTCAGACATGACGAGAATCAAGAATGCCGGCGCAATCTTCCTCGGCGCATATTCATCTGAACCGCTTGGAGATTATTTTGCAGGACCAAACCACGTGCTTCCAACAGGCGGCACGGCAAGATTCTTCTCAGCACTTTCTGTTGATGACTTCATCAAGAAATCAAGCATTATTTCTTATTCAAGGGATGCGCTTGAGAAGATTCACACGGATATCGAGACCTTTGCAAAGTGCGAGCAGCTGACTGCACATGCAAACTCAATCGCGGTACGTTTCGAGTAGTATTAGAATTCAGGGAGAAAATTATGGCTGTCACAAAGAAAAGAACGGCTGAAATCGCAAGAAAAACAAGGGAAACTGACATTTCTCTTTCAATTAATCTTGACGGTACAGGCGAGTCCGAAATAAATACCGGAATTGGTTTTTTTGACCACATGCTTTCCGCATTTTCAAGGCACGGATTTTTTGACCTGAAGGCAAAATGCGACGGCGACCTCTATGTTGACTGCCACCACACGATTGAAGATGTTGGCATCGTTCTTGGCCAGGCTATCAATAAGGCTCTCGGTGACAAAGCGGGTATCAGGCGTTTTGGCTCAGTCATGCTTCCGATGGATGATGCGCTGATTGCCTGTGCAATTGATCTTTCCGGAAGACCATATTTAGGCTTTGATTATGAGTTCAGGGTCGAAAGAGTTGGCTATTTTGATACCGAGATGGTCAAGGAATTTTTCCTTGCCGTTGCTGAAAATGCAGGTATGAACTTACATATCAAAGTAATGAGTGGCGAGAATGCACACCACATCATTGAAGCCATGTTCAAGGCTTTTGCAAAGGCACTTGATGAAGCTGTCACGATTGACCCAAGGATTACGGGAACATTGTCTACCAAGGGATCATTACAGTGAGAATTTCAGACATAAAAATGTTTTGAAATTTGCGGCTTGACTTACGTAATATTCAAAATCACTACAAACAAAAAATAAACAGGAACATATCATGAAAAAAGAATTAATCTCAACAATATATTTAAAGGACGGCTTTTCAGTAAAGAGTCCTGATGATTTTTCAGTAAAGGAAGACGCACTTGAAAAAGCCATTAAGCTCAACGACTGCGGCGCTGACAGGCTTATTGTTTTTGACCTCTCAAGTGAAGATGACGAGCACGAAATAAACCTTCTGAAACTCCGTGAGATTTCTTCTAAAATTGACCTTGAAATCCTTGGCGGCGGCAACATCAAGCGTCTCGAGGATGTAAAGAAGCTCCTCTATGCAGGCTGCGACAAGGTCATCATGAATGCTTCAAAGCCTGATTTTGAAGATAAGCTTGAAGAGGCTTCAAAGCGCTTTGGAAAGGAAAATATTTTCATTTCTACAAAGGACAATACTCTATTTGGAAAAGACTTTGTAAAGGAAAATGCTGCTGGATTCCTTCTTCTTGATGAGAATCTTGCGAAAGATGGAATGATTTCAAATGATGGCAGCTTTTCATATATCGTCGCTGTTCCTGAAAATAATGTAGATGAGATAGCTAAAATTCTTTCTGGTGCCGATGTTTTTGGCGTGACATCTGATTTTTTAAGCAATCCTGACTTTGATTTCAATGGCTTGAAAATCGCTTTAAAGGCAAAGGGTCTTGATACAGATACATTTGATGCAAAGCTTCAGTGGTCAGACCTCAAGACAAATTCAGACGGCCTGATTCCTTGCGTCGTTCAGGACATTAAGACTGATGAAGTCCTGATGCTTGCCTATATGAATGAGGAATCGTTTAATAAGACACTTGAAACAGGTCTCATGACCTACTGGAGCCGCTCACGTCAGGAACTCTGGACAAAGGGAATGACATCTGGTCACATCCAGTATGTAAAGAGCCTTACTGCAGACTGTGATTTTGACACGATCCTTGCCAAAGTAAACCAGGTCGGTGCTGCCTGCCATACAGGCGCTCACAGCTGCTTCTTCAATGAAATTGCAAAGAAGGAAGTAAAAAATAAGAATCCTCTTGAGATTTTCGAAGACGTCTACGGCGTCATCATGGACAGGAAGGAACACCCGAAGGAAGGCTCCTACACGAATTATCTTTTTGACAAGGGTCTTGACAAGATTCTTAAGAAGGTCGGAGAGGAGTGCACTGAGCTCGTCATTGCAGCAAAGAATCCAGAGCCTCAGGAAATCATCTATGAGGAATCAGATCTTTTATACCACGTGATGGTTCTGATGGCAGAAAAAGGCGTCACATGGAATGATATTACAAGAGAGCTTGCAAAGCGCTGAAAAATTAAACTTTATTATTTTTCTTCACTAAATATTATTTTTGAAAATTGTTATATGTCAGAAAGTTTTCCTTGACAAGACGCACCAAAGCTAGTATTATAGTGAAGTTGTCGCACGGCTAGGTGTAAACTGCGATTCTGCAGTGCCGAGAGCCGGCGTTTTTTTAGGAGGTATATTTTTATGTACGCAGTTATTTCAACCGGCGGAAAGCAGTACAAGGTTGAGGAAGGTGACACACTTCGTGTAGAGAAGCTCCCTCAGGAAGCTGGAGAGAATGTTACATTCGATCAGGTTCTTCTGATTGGCGGAGATGAGACAAAGGTAGGAAATCCTACAGTTTCAGGCGCTACAGTTGATGCATCTGTTATCAAGGTTGGCCGTGCAAAGAAGGTTCTCGTTGGAAAGTTCAAGCCTAAGACAAACTACAAGAGAAAGAACGGTCACAGACAGTATTACACAGTAGTTAAGATTGATAAGATTAACGCATAATATTGATTAAGGCAGTATTTTATAAAAAAGACGGTCATTACGGTTCATTTGAATTTTCCGGTCATGCCTTGATGGGCTCTTATGGAAAAGACATAGTCTGTGCAGCGGTTTCCGTTTTGGCACTGAATGCAGTGAATTCCATCGAGAAGTTTACGGATGATGAACTGAAGATTGAATCAGACAAAGAAACAGGTTTTCTGAAGGGCATTTTCGAAAAGGTTCCTTCAGACAAATCCGAACTCTTACTCGATTCACTTACCTTTGGTCTTTCAAATATTGCCAGCACTTATCCCAAAAATTTGTCTTTAGAAATTAAGGAGGATTAGGTCATGTTAAATTTAGACCTTCAGTTTTTCGCTCATAAAAAAGGAATGGGTTCCACAAAAAACGGCCGTGATTCCGAGGCAAAGCGTCTTGGCGCAAAGAAGTCTGACGGACAGGTTGTAAAGGCTGGAAACATCATTTACAAGCAGCGCGGTACACATATTCATCCGGGCACAAACGTTGGCAGAGGCGGAGATGATACACTTTTCGCTCTTACTGACGGAGTAGTTCGTTACGAGACAAAGCGCGGTGACAAGAAGTTCGCTTCTGTTTACCCAGTCGCTAGTGAGAACTAAGATCATAAAGAAGAACTATTATGAGCCCGACCTTTATGGCCGGGCTTTTCAATTACCATGGAAATCCTTATTTACTTTTTCGTTTGTTTTGTGGCAAATTTTGTCCTATACTATTGGATAAATCACAGGAAAAAATGAGGATAATTTGGAGAACATCATGTTTGCAGACAGAGCAAAAATAATAATCGCATCTGGCAAGGGTGGAGACGGTCATGTTTCTTTCAGAAGAGAGAAATATGTTGCTGCAGGCGGTCCGGACGGAGGTGACGGCGGCAAGGGCGGAGACGTGATCTTCGTCGTTGACAAGGGCCTTAACAATCTTTCAGATTACCGTCACAGGAGAAAGTTTGCTGCCGGAGACGGTGAGGAAGGCGGAAAGCGCCGCTGCCATGGCAAGGATGGAGCAGATCTCATTCTCAAGGTTCCAGCTGGTACAGTTATAAAGGACGCAGCAACAGACAAGGTCATCTGCGATATGTCAGGCGAGAACAAACGAAAAGTCATTCTCACTGGCGGCAAGGGCGGCAGAGGCAATATGCACTTTGCCACATCTACGATGCAGGTTCCGAAATACGCTGAAAACGGCGGCGATGCAATCGAGCTTGAAATAAAGCTTGAACTGAAGCTTCTTGCTGACGTTGGCCTCGTAGGCTTCCCAAATGTCGGAAAATCAACGCTACTTTCAAGGCTTTCAAACGCCAAGCCGGAAATTGGAAATTATCCCTTCACGACGCTGAACCCTATTTTAGGCTATGTTGAGACAGGTGATGGAAATGGCTTTGTAATGGCAGACCTTCCTGGACTCATCGAAGGTGCTGCAGATGGTGTCGGACTTGGCCACGAATTCCTGCGACATATTGAGAGAACGAAGGTCCTTGTACATTTAATTGATTTATTACCGCTTGAAGAGGACAGAAACCCTTTACACGATGTAAAGGCAATAAATCACGAGCTTATGTCCTACAGTGCCGACCTCATGAAGAAGCCGCAGATTCTCGTATTAAATAAAATCGATGCTGCACCTGAAAAGGCAGAAGAGGAGAAAGCAAATCTTGAAAAAGAGTTTGCAGGCAGGGGCTATAAGGTCATGCTGATTTCTGCCGTTACAGGCCAGGGCATTGAAGAGCTAAAGAAAGAGATCATAAAGACACTTGAAGAACACAAGGGCGAAACCGAATTCTTCGAAAGTGAATACGATCCGAATACTGACAGAATCGAGGCACTTCCGTATACCGTTTCTATTGATAAGGAAGGCGCATACTGCGTTACAGGTCCTAAGATTGACAAGATGCTCGGCTATACGAATCTTGAATCTGAGAAGGGCTTCCTTTTCTTCCAAAACTTCCTAAAAGATCAGGGCATCATCAAGGAAATGAAGGAAATGGGGCTTCAGGAAGGCGATACTGTCAAGGTAAACGACCTCGAATTCGAGTACTTCGAGTGATAACATCAATAATTATTTAACATGATCAATGAATGTTGATTGATTGCAAGGAGAAAAGAAAACATATGACAAACAAGAACAGGGCATACCTCACAAAGCTTGCAGTTGATATTGATCCGGTGCTGATTCTCGGCAAAGAGAATCTCACGCCGGAATTTACCGAAGAGGTAATAAATGCCTTCAACAAAAAAGAACTGATAAAGATTGGCTTACAGAAAACTGTCACTGAGGACATCAATGAAGTGGCTGAAAAGCTTGCTTCAAGAACGCATTCACAGGTAGTCCGGGTAATTGGCCGAAAAATCATCCTTTACAAGAAAGGCAAGAAGCCGAAGATTGAGCTTCCAGAGAAGGAAACGGCGTAAGGAGACTATATGAAAATCGGAATTCTCGGAGGAACCTTTAATCCCATACATAATGGCCATATTTTCATTGCGAAAAAGGCAATGGAGCTGCTGCACTTAGACAAGATGATTTTTCTTGTCGCAGGCGAGCCGCCGCACAAAGGCGTGGCAGAGAACACCTCCCGCTTTGCAAGGAATGAAATGGTAAAGCTTGCAATTGCTGGTTCTGAGGGAATTTCTTCGAGTGATTTTGAAATATTTTCCGTAAAGAAGGACTACACTTATAAGACAGTCGAGCTTCTTTCAAAGGAGTATCCTCTAGATGAATTTTTCTTTATCATTGGCGAAGATTCATTGTTTGCTTTTGAAAGCTGGATGCATCCAGAAATCATTGCAAAGTATGTGACGATTGTTTCTTTTGGAAGAAAAATAAAATATGATAATGGCGCGAAAATAAATGACGCTTACGGAATTTCTCCTGAAGAAAAAGCAAAAGCACTTTCGTTAAAATATCAGGGAAATTTCCTGACACTTTCCACTGAAGAACTGCCATATTCTTCATCAGAAATAAGGGACATTCTCTTAAAGCGGGAGGACATTGATGATTTCCCGGATTCACTTCACGAAATGCTTCCGGAAAAAGTGCTTGATTTTATTCTAGAGAGACGTCTCTATGAGAAATTTGCATTGATCCGGGGCTCTGAAAGAACCTTTGATTTTGACGGAATTACTGAGACTCTGAAGGGAGTCTTAAAGAAAAAGCGCTTTATCCATACGTTAGGTGTTGCAGATACATGCGCTGCGCTTGCCGAGAGATACTGCCTCAATGAGGAGATTACCCGTGCTGCAGGACTACTTCATGATAATGCAAAGAACATTCCGACAGAGAGTTATTTTGAAATCTGTGCAGAAAATGATCTGGATGTCACTGAGGCTGAGAAAAAGGCACCGTATTTACTTCATGCGAAGGTAGGCGCATTTCTTGCCAAGGCAAAATATGGCGTAGTAGACTCTGGCATTATTCATGCGATTTCCGTACATACGACTGGTGAGCCGGCCATGGATCTGCTGTCAGAAATACTATTTGTTTCTGACTACATCGAGCCAAACAGGAATAAGGCAAAGAATCTTGCGGAAATCCGTGAGGCGGCCTTTTATGATCTGAATCTCGCAACATATATGATTCTTTCAGACACGCTGGATTATCTCAGGGAGACCAAGGCAGAAATCGACGAAAAGACAGAAGAGACGTATAGGTATTATAAGAAAATTATAGATGACAAGCGGACATTGTATTGACAAAAATGTAAACATGAAGTTATGACGATGACTTCACATTATGCAAAATAATCAGCAAACAAATGAATTATTAACAAGAAAGGACACTTATGCAGGACGAAAAAAAAGCACTACTAGAAATTGTAAATGCCCTGAAGGACAAGAAGGGCGAGGACATCGAGGTAATAGACATCCGTGACATCGCCACATTTTCAGATTTCTTCGTAATCGCTAGCGCAGATAATGCAAACCAGCTTCGCGCACTTCAGCAGAATGTCGAAGAAGTCATGTATAAAGAAGAACATATGAGTCCAAAGCAGGTCGAGGGAAACAAAGCTTCTACTTGGATTCTGATAGATTTCGGCGACATCGTAGTACATCTCTTCTCAGAAGAAGACAGGCTTTTCTATGATCTTGAGAAGGTCTGGAAGGACGGTAAAGTCATTAATCCCGAAGAACTATAAGTTGTATTTCATTCGATGACTATAATGTCCAGCTGATGAAAAAGTCGGCTGGACTTTTTTTATTTATCGAACTTATTTTGTTTACAATACTTTCCTGTGCTGTTCGAAATTCACCTTGAAATTATCAAAAATATGTTTGATATTGATAAAAAAGTATGATATTATTTTGAACATGAATTAGCTCTGTGGATATTTTTAGCAGGGTTACAAGCGGGAAAACATTTGAAAGAAGTAAGCTAGGAGGCTGTTATGGCAAAAAGGAAGATTTCAGCAAAGCAACAGGAGATTCTGGATTTTATGAAGCTTCAGATTCTGAAGAAGGGGTATCCGCCTACAGTCCGTGAAATCTGCAATGCAGTGAATCTTCGTTCTACATCGAGTGTATTTTCACACCTGAACAAACTTGAGAGCGAGGGCTATATTAAGAGAGATCCTGCGAAGCCAAGAGCCATTGAAATCGTCGATGACGCTTTCAATACCGAGCGAAAGAATATGAACATCGTGAATATTCCTATTGTCGGCCAGGTTGCTGCAGGTTTGCCGATCCTCGCTACAGAAAATATTGAAAGCTACTTCCCTATGCCGTCAGAGTATGTTCCTTTGAATCCCTGCTTTATGCTGAGGGTCAAGGGCGATTCCATGATCAAGGCCGGCATATTCAGCGGCGACACCATCATAGTAGAAGAGAAGAATACAGCAGAAAATGGCGACATCGTAGTAGCCCTTATCGATGACTCCGCCACCGTCAAGACCTTTTATAAAGAGGAGCAGTTCATCCGCCTTCAGCCAGAGAATGACACGATGAGCCCGATCTACGTCAAAGAATGCAAGATTATGGGCAAAGTATTCGGGGTTATGCGGTTTATGAAGTGATGATATCTAAGAAATTGCGCTTTTTCGTATTATATTTTGTACGCTTTAAAAAGTGATTCGATTCCTTTGTGCAGATACGGCTTGTATTTGTCGAGGCTGCATGGCGCATCCCCGACGATGGCTGAATAGCCAGTGGAATTGATGAATTCTATGATCGTAAAGAGCAGGATCTTTGGATCCGCACATTTATAATTATTTTCATCCAGGACAGCGAGGAAATTGTTGTAGACATTATTGATTTCCTCCCTGTCCTTTTCGTTTGAAAAATTCGACTCGGCAATGTGGGAAAATACTCCCCATGAGAGATTTTTGGAAATGAAATTAAGCTGCAGGCGATTATTTCTGAAGCATTCAAGGATGGCATCAGAAAATGCAGCAATGCCTTCTTCGAGCGTCTTCGGCTCTGTGCCGGAAGACTTCATGTTTTCCTCTGCTTTGAGCAGGATTTCTATAGACTTCCTGGCGACAATTTCATTCCTCAGGTCAAATTTGTCTTTAAAATACAAATAAAATGTGCCCTTGGCTACGCCGGCACGGTTTACAATATCAGAAATAGTGGTATTGTTGAAGCCTTTTTCGATGAAGAGACTATATGCATTATCGAGCAGTGCCAGTCTTTTATTTTTCTTGTTTACTTCTACCTTGCTCATTTTTTCCCCGAAGCTGTTTATTGGACAGGAATTTGCTATTGCTACCATATTATTTTTGTATTTTCAAAAGAATTAATAAAGTACTAAGAAAATAAAATCAAACAAAATCTCAAATTTGATAGCGATTTTATCATATTTTCATAAAAATAGTAACTATCAATTGATGAAATAAGTGATTTTTACTAATAATAACTATACTGAATGCTAGTTTTACTCTTTCTACGGGGATAAAATAGCATTATTTTTTTATTAAGTCAAATATGACCAATAGTCATTTTATTATTTGTGTATATTGACCATCGGTCATTTTCTGAATAAAATTCACATTGTGTTATATTAAAAGGGAGAAATTGTATTTGAATGGAGGTTAGAAAACCTTGGTTAAAGTAGGAAAATGGATTGCGAAGAACAAGAACACATTAGTCAGTGGCATTAACAGCTTAAAGACCGCTTCAGGACAGATTAAGAACGGCATCAAGAAGCTGTTAGATGGCTCCAACAAGCTTTCAGACGGCACGCAGGAATATTATGACACTGTTATTACTAAGGGACTGAAGCCACTCACAAAGAGTATTGACAAGCTTCAGGATATTGCAGACGGAGATTATTCTTATGATAACTTCTCCGGAATTGCAGATGGCATGGATGGAACAGTCCGTTTTGTCATCACAACTGAATCAATCAAGGAAGATGATTCAAACTAATTTAGCCATTTCCTAATTATCTCCCAAATCTTTTCTCCAAGGAGCAGGGCATCAAACCTCTGCTCCTTATTTTTTGCCTTATCTTGAAGAAACATCTTACTGATATTATAATATTAGCATTGATGATGCGAACAGAAGGTTCACAATGGATACTGTAGCAGAAAATTTAAAAGCAATTGTAAGAGAACAAGCTCGGCATGAAGATATTACTGGAGTGATAAATATTCTACAAAGCCTAAATATTTCAAATAGTATTATCGAAGAAAAGCTTATGACCACTTACCATCTAGATAAACAGGAAGCTGAAAGATATATTCGTGAGAATGAAAAGGCTACTACATGATCTGGTTCACTAGCGATCTGCATCTCGGACACAATGCAGTGATTAATATGCAGCACAGGCCGTATAAGGATGCTGCGGAAATGAATAATGCGCTGATTCACAACATCAATGAATGCGTAAAGAAGAATGACAAGCTTTATATATTAGGCGATGTCAGCCACCATATTACGCCTGAGGAGACAAATGAGCTTGTGAGCCGCATCAATGGACGAAAGTGCCTGCTGCTTGGAAATCATGATGTTGTAGGCGAGCCGGAGATCTGCCCTTATGATGCTTCTCTCTTTGAATTTGTTGGAAATTACCTCAAGATAAATGATTACGGAATGAATATCATCATGATGCATTATCCTATGCTGACTTGGCCGAAGGTTACGGCAGGCAGCGTGATGCTGCATGGGCATATTCATTCCGACAAGAGCTACAACGAGGCAAATAAGAGATATGGAATCAGACGTTATGATGTCGGCGTCGATGCAAACGATTATTATCCTGTGAGTATTGAGACGATAAAGGCATTCCGTGATGCGACGCCTGTTTCAATCACCTCTAGTAAAAATCTCTATATTCCTGGGCTCTGGCAGCCGGATCCTGTGCGCCTACTTGATTTTTCAAGCGAACATCCAGACAGGATTCTGTATGTCCACATGGGCTCCGAAGATTCTGAAGAAATTCCTGACTGGCAGGAAAATGATGATATCCTACAAAGAACCGTTGCTGATGCGCATTCTCTTGGCAGCAGTGAGTGGTGCGTGACTGTAAAATAATTCATGAGATTGAAACTGCATGATATTACAAAGAATCGATGAAAATAATATTAATAATTGTCATAGTAATAATTTTATATCTGCTGCTTCTGTATGGCGTGTTCAGGGTAACATTTTCGACAAAAGGGCATAAGGAATATTCGCCCTTGTCATTTCCGAAGGGAGAGCAATATGAACCTCTCAGTTTAAGAATGGCGGAATTAGTAAATGCAGCGCTCAAAGTTCCGTACGAAGAAGTCTATATAGATTCCTTCGACGGACTGAAGCTGTATGGCAGGATTTACAATGGTGATCCAGGCAGGCCGGTTGAAATTCAGTTTCACGGCTGGAGAAGCAATGC
The DNA here is from genome assembly GCA_900317755.1 of uncultured Lachnospiraceae bacterium. Lineage (GTDB taxonomy): Bacteria > Bacillota > Clostridia > Lachnospirales > Lachnospiraceae > RUG306. The sequence continues at coordinate 24,879 of ONHZ01000036.1, read as the reverse complement.
AGTCCGTGATTTTGCAGGCGGCAGTGCGATTGGCAGGGAAGCCCATAATACCGTCATCCTTGTAGATGAAAGAGGCATAAATAATAGCGGTGGCAATATGCTGACCTTCGGAATTCTTGAAAGGAAAGATGTTTTATCATGGGTTCAGTATGCGAATCAGAGATGGAATAATCCCAGGATTTTCCTGTACGGAGTTTCCATGGGCGCAGCAACTGTTCTGATGGCGATGGACCAGAACCTGCCATCAAATGTCACAGGAATTATCGCTGACAGTCCTTATACTTCACCAAAAGCAATTATCTGCAAGGTAGTTCAAGACATGCATCTGCCAGTCACGGCAGCTTGGTTTCTGCTTCTTCAGGCGTCACGCCTTTTTGGTCATTTCAATATCAATGAATCAGACGCTGCGGAATCAGTGAGGAAAAGTGACATTCCAATACTTCTGATTCATGGCAATCAGGATCGATTTGTTCCATATGAGATGAGTGAAGAGATAAAGAAAGCTGCAGGAGAAAAGTGCACATTAGAGATTTTTCCAGGTGCTCCGCACGGAGTATCCTTCCTTTTTGATGAAGAGCGATACCGCAAGGTAGTAAATACGTTTATTGATACACATAGCTATGGAATTAACAGAATTTTTTAATGAAAATCCAAAGGCTGCCATCGCATTTTCCGGGGGAGTAGATTCGAGCTACCTCCTGTATGCGGCGGTTTCTGCTGGTGCAGAGGTTATAGCTTATTATGTAAAGAGCGCATTTCAGCCACAGTTTGAGCTTGAAGATGCAAAGAGACTGGCCGATTGTCTTCATGCGAAGCTAAGGATTCTGGGCATCGATATTCTGAAGTATTCGGATATCGTGAAAAATCCTATGCCTGCCTGGCCACAAGGATAAAAACAGGCGAAGTTATCACAGCTGAAAAACTGGATGCTACTGAAAAATCTGAAGAATATCTTTTCAGCTTAGGATTCAGAGATTTTCGTGTAAGACGTGTTGGAAATACTGCAAAAACGGAGAACTCTGCACGCCTACAGGTGCTGCATTACTTACGCATTTCGTATCCGATTTCGGTGATCTGCCAGTCATTAAGACTGAAAAAATCGGCTATGGCATGGGCAAAAAAGATTTTGAAGTAGCAAATTGTGTCCGTGTGCTGCTTGGTGAAACTTCTGACTATGAAGATACAGTTACAGAACTTACTTGTAATATCGATGATATGACGCCAGAAGAAGTTGGTTTTGCCACGCAGCAGCTTTTCAAAGCCGGAGCACTTGATGTCTATTCGGTAAACTGTGGCATGAAGAAAAACCGTCCTGGAATAATATTGTCTATCTTGTGTAAGAACTCTAAAAAAGACAAAATGATTCAGACCATCTTTAAATACACGACTACAATTGGCATTCGGGAAAATGTAAGCCGTAGATATACATTAGATAGAGAAACGAACACCGTAAGAACTCCTTGGGGAGATGTACGAAAGAAAATATCTTCTGGATATGGCATTCTTCGTGAAAAACTTGAATATGATGACATCAGTAAAATTGCAGAGGAAAATGGTCTTTCGCTTGATGAAGTGAAAAAGCAGATAAAATAACTGATGCACATTTGCTTTGCGGCAGTGAGCGGAACATGACTATAATCAGGAAGTGATTTTTATGGGAAATGAGCATGGAAGCTGGATCATGAGAGGTCTCTCATGGAATGATCCTTTCAGAATCCGGACCTATAAAGAACTGATAAACTGGGTGAATGAGATAGGATTTCTCCCTCTTTTTTCGAATAGCATACCAGGATTCTCAGCTGAAGAACATGTCTCTCCGGATTTCTGGTGGACGGGCGACAGAGAGCAGGATCCGTGGGAATGGCGGGAAATAATAGCGGAAAGCAGAGAGGTTGCCTATGGAAAATTCTTTGCGGGCAAATCTGGATTCGTATCTGTCGATTGGCTTTCATATCTTGCAAATTACAGGAGAGACGGCTATGACTTTGACAGCGCATACGAAGACGGGCTGATCTCAAGGCGCGATAAGAAGATCATGGACTGCTTCGGCATCCTCGATGATGACGACAGAAAAGAAGTTTTACTACCGGGATATATCATCAAACATCAGGCAGGCTTTGGAAAAGAAGGCTTCAAGAATTTCAATGGCTGCATGACAGGACTTCAGATGGAAACCTACCTTGTAAGAGCATGACAAATTTTGTGGTGAAAGGTCTTACCATTTTATTTGCTTGATTTTCTTTACTTTACTGTCTTTGGTAAACTTACATCCCATAATATGTGATATTTTTTATGAAGGAGGAGGTATGCTCTCTACATATCTTTCCATTTGCTATGATACGAGGCGCCATGTACCGTAACGCACTTACAAGCAGTGTTTCCGGTGGTCTGAGCGTGCTTTATGCTATACGTTCTATAGGAATAAATCTCTATGGCAATATTCTGATGTTCGTACCTATCGGCTTCCTTTTTCCGTTTACCCATCAGAAACGGCATACTGCCTGGGATATCTTCTTTCCGGCACTATTTTCTTTTTGTATAGAATTTATCCAGTATTTGACCGGGCGAAGTGCGGATATCGATGATATCATTCTGAATTGGATTGGAGGACTGCTCGGATATGGAATATTCCGTCTGTTATATTTTTGCCATAACAAAAGCCAGAACCGGAAGAAGCGCGGTCATTTTTTATGCCCTGACGATTATCGCGTCTATCTGGGAGGATGCGGGGAAAATACCATTAATAGAAATCGAAGTGGTATAATCAGATTATATCTGACTTGAATAAGCTGCTGTGGGGAATAATATAGTCATAGATATTAACTAAGGGGGATTTTATGAATTTTGGCAGGAAGGCCGGGCGGATAATTAAGACCTTATCCGTCATTTTTATTTTATGCTTCACGCTTTCAGGGTGCGACCTTGATGACTACTCCGATTATGACGACTCCTATCAGGAAGAAACTGATAGCGGAATAGAAGAAGCTGAAAGCACGGACTCGGGAGCCGATGATTCAGGCGCGCTGGCGGAAGAGGACGCCGATTCGGGAAGCACCGACCAGGAAAGCGGGAGTATCGAGGAAGAACAGCAGGACGAATCTGATGGAGATGCTTCTGCTGACGGGGATACTGACTCAACTGAAGCTGATTACCAGTATACCGAGTGGAATCCGGAAGAATATCCCGATATGTACAGGGTATCGGAAGAAGCCCTTGTAAGCGATCCAATGCCGGAAGCCGGCGTGATCAAATACGGTGGCTTTGACGCCCTCGGGCGCACGCTTCCTGCGGAGGCTGTCCTTACTCATGACAATTACGTCTACGGACAGAGGGAGAGGGCAGATATCGAAGACATAACGCCTTCCGGATGGGGCGACAACCCGAAGGTAAGCATCACATTTCCCAACGGCGTGGTCTACAACGGCTTCGCATGGAACAGGAGCCATCTGATCGCGCATTCACTCGGAGGCGAGGACGCTGCATATAATATGATTACCGGGACCAGAGCGCAGAATGTCGGGGACAACAGGACTCCGGGAGGCATGGAATACTGCGAGACCAAGGCCATGGACTATCTGTCATCGCATCCGGACAATTGCCTTTATTATTCAGCAACCCCGGTATATGAAGGCGACGAGCCCATACCAAGGAGCGTCTTCGTCGACATGTATTCCGATGACGGCTCGATAGACGAGGAGGTGGAGGTATTCAACGCGCTCCCAGGATTCTCTATCGACTATATGACAGGCGCGATTACGCCTGATGGTGAAGGCTCGGTTGCAGAGGAGCCGGCAGGAGAAAGCACGGACGCTGCGGAAAGCCAGGCAGTATCTGAGGGAGACGACTCAAGTGTTGTTGACGAAACTAACGCCACATATATAGCGAATGCCAACAAGAGCAGCAGAAAGTTCCATAAGGCAAGCTGCGGGAATGCGGCGAAGATAGCCGACAGGAACAGGGTGTACTCTAATGACAGGCAGGAATTAATCGATGAGGGATATACCCCGGCGAAATGCTGCAACCCATAAAATTAAGAGATTGTCAGGAAGTATTACCTTTCACAGGAGCTGCTGGCTTACCATGTAGATCCGGATGCCGGGATTAGTAAATAAATCAGAATTTAAGGATGCAATGAAACAGAAAACATTAAAATATTAGAAGATTATTAATAATGTGATATTAATCACATATTATGTATGAAAAAATGTGATTGAAACCAAAAATTATCTATGCTAAAATTGACAAGCAAAGAAATGTGGTTTTGCGCCATATTACATAAAAAAGATTGTTATTATTTTTAGTGAAAATCTGTGGGGTAATACTATGTATAGACAGGCGATTGAGCAGCTGATTAAGTGGAAAAACGAGCCGAATCATAAGCCACTTATTATCGAAGGGGCGAGACAGGTAGGTAAGACCTATCTTATGAAGGCGTTTGGGAAAGAATATTACGAAGATACTGTTTACATCAATTTCGATCACAATGAAACGATGGAGCGGCTTTTTCAGCCGGATCTTGATGTTCATAGAATTATTACAGGCCTTGAAATTTATTCGGGAAAAAGGATATCGGAAGGGGATGTCCTGCTGATTTTTGACGAGGTGCAGGAAGTTCCTAATGCCCTCGCTGCCCTTAAATATTTCAATGAAAACGCACCGGGAATAGATCTGCTCTGTGCGGGGTCCATGCTTGGAATTGCCCTGCATGAAGGCACATCATTCCCCGTAGGAAAGGTAGAATTCTTAAAGCTTTCCCCAATGTCTTTTGCGGAATTCTTAAAGGCACATGGCGATGAAAATATTCTAAATTTAATAAAAAGCCATGATTCTTCCATGCTTTCAATATTTGCAAATAAAATCAGCGAGCTCTTGAAGCAGTATTTTTTTGTCGGAGGCATGCCGGAAGTCGTTTTAGAGTTCTGCGATACCGGGGATTTTGACAAGGTCCGTATTATCCAGCATAGGATAATAGCTGCATACGAGCAGGATTTTTCAAAGCACGCCCCGAATGAAATGGTGCCAAGAATCAGATATGTTTGGGAAAGCATTCCATCGCAGCTTTCAAGGGAAAATAAGAAATTCGTTTATGGTCTCGTGCGGGAAGGCGCAAGGGCAAGGGAATATGAGAGTGCCATCATGTGGCTTTCGGACTGCGGCCTCATACATACGGTTCACAGGATTCGGGATGTGAAATTACCGTTAAAGGCATATGAGGATCTGAAAGCATTTAAGATTTACCTTGTAGATGTCGGCCTGCTTTCCTGCATGGCAGGTCTCGATGCAAAGACTCTGCTGGAAGGAAATGATATTTTTGTTGTATTTAAAGGCGCGCTTACGGAGCAGTATGTACTCCAGGAGCTTACATGTATTGATGAATTAAAAGACAAAATTTATTATTATACAAATGACAGGAGCACTTCTGAAATTGATTTTATCATAAGCAGGCATTCCAAAATTATTCCTATTGAAGTGAAGGCGGAAACTAACCTTCGGGCAAAGAGCCTTTCAGCATTTCATGAAAAGTTCAAAATAAAGACTTCGATCAGAACTTCAATGTCTGATTTTTCAATAGAAAGCTGGCTAATTAATCTGCCCCTGTATATGGAGTCTGAAATTCTTAATATTCTCGATAAGAGAAATCAGAAAAAACTTTCATGAGGGCAGCGATACCGATTTGATGAGGATTTTGAAAGCAGGTGGAAACTTATGGTAAGAGATATATGCCGTGATGTCTTGTTCCTTGGACAGAAATCAGAGCCGGCGACAAAAGAAGATCTGCCGGTGGCAAGGGACCTGCTTGATACATTAGCAGCCAATTCAGAGCGCTGCGTAGGCATGGCAGCAAACATGATTGGTGTGAATAAGCGTATTATTGTGGTAAATGTCGGCTTTGCCAATGTCATCATGATAAATCCTGTAATCACAAAGAAGTCAGGTCTTTACGAAACTGAGGAAGGCTGCCTGTCGCTTGACGGCGTGCGCAGCACAAAACGCTATAAAGATATTGAAGTCGAGTTCCAGGACATGAGCATGAAAAAGCAGAAGCAGAAATTTTCCGGATGGACGGCGCAGATCATACAGCATGAATGCGACCATCTGAAAGGAATAATCATTTAATAGTGATAATCAATGCAAGATATTAGGAGAAGTCACAAAAAATGATTACCCATTTTGTTAAAGCAAACCCGGTTTTCGTAATTGCAGGCATAGCAGCACTTTTATCCATGCTTTTTGTTCCTCCGAACCCAGGATATTTCTCATATATTGACTGGAGAACGGTCGGGCTTCTTACGTGTCAGCTCATTATTATTCAGGGGTTGATGGAAAGCGGTGCTATCAAGCTGATTTCCAGCAGAATAGTCCTGAAGGCACACACGACAAGGAGCCTTTCAGCAGTAATGATATTTACCTGTTTCTTCGTTTCAATGCTTGTTACAAATGATGTGTCTCTGATCTCATTTGTGCCATTAACAATTCTGATGCTTTCCTCGGCTGGCGCAAAGGACCTGCTGATTCCTGTCGTGGTTTTGGAGACAGTGGCAGCAAACCTTGGCAGCATGCTGATGCCATTTGGCAACCCGCAGAACCTCTATCTTTTTAATCTCTCTGGTATGTCAGGTATCAGCTTTATAAAAATAATGCTTCCATTTGCGTTGATATCCTTTGTACTGATACTATTTTCATGTCTCTTCCTGCCAAAACGAGATATTAAACAAAAGCCTGATGGCGCAAAGATGTTTTTTGGGAAAGGGGAGAAGGTTGAGATTGCAGGAAGCCTATTCCTGTTTCTTTTATGCATTCTGGCTGTCTTTCACATTGGAAACGTCTTTACTCTTCTTGTACTGTGCATTATCTTTTTCTTAATTGCAGATAGGAAAGCATTTCGAAAGGTAAACTATGTGCTGCCGCTGACATTTATTGTCTTTTTCATTCTTACCGGAAACATCCAAGCGCTGCCCGGCTTCTCTGAGGCTCTGTCTAATTTCATAGGAGGGCATGAGATGATTACAGCGGTCTTAGCAAGCCAGGTGATCAGCAACGTCCCTGCAGCTATGCTGCTGTCATCATTTACTGGTGATTACCATGCGTTGATTGTCGGAACTGATATCGGCGGCCTGGGCACGCTTGTTGCTTCGATGGCGTCGCTGATTTCCTTCCAGTTTTATTGTGGAGTTGAAGGCGCAAAGAGGGGAAAGTATATATTGGAATTCACCGTAGTAAATATTTCGTTTTTAGCAGTTTTACTTATTTCTGCAATATTTTTTCACGGAACGTCCTGATGATTTGTACCCTCTTTACCGTCGTCTATTGACTTGTTAATCTATCAGGCTAAAATGGAGATTGATTTCAAGATTTATAGTTAAGAAGGATAATAAAAATGATGAATAGCAGTGCCTGGCAGGACAGCCTTGAGAGGCTGAAAAAAGGAAATGAGGATTATATTCCAAGGTAATACCTGAAGCAATATTTTCTGCCGGAATAGGCAGCCTATTTGTAATAAGGACTGCAGGAAATACGATAGGTCCAAACGAGCTCGGAAGCATAGAGTATGCAGTCGGACACCTTGGATGTCCTCTTGTCGTAGTGCTCGGACATACCCACTGCGGTGCAGTGGATGCAGCCATGCATGGAGAAGCCGAAGGACATGTCGCTACAATAATAAAAGAAATACAAAGCTCAATAAAAAGCGAGACTGATGCAAAGAGAACTTCAAGTATAAATGCGGAGCACAGCGCATCCGTAATAAGTGAAAATATATCCGGAGTAAAGGTCGTTCCGGCATTATATGACATTGAAACAGGAAGAGTAGAATGGCTGTCATAAACATAACCCTCATATTAAACTGCATCCTTCAGATAATATCAATCTGCATTGGAAATTTCAGCATGCGCAAGGTCACGAAGATACTCATCATCCCGCTGATGCTGGCATCATTTTTTATTGATATGGCTTACATTGGAGGATATGAGTTAAAGCCCGTATTGTATGCAGAGCTGCCTGTTTTTATGGGGCTAATATTCGGCTGGCTTGGTGACATTTTTCTTCTCAAAGATACAGGGTTTGTCAAGGGGCTTGCATGCTTCCTGCTCGGTCATATCTTTTATATTATTCATTTCGCCCGGAATAGCGGCATCAATGAAAATCCTGTATATTTGTTTGTATTAATCCCTTATGCAGTTTATTTTATAATCATTTTGAAAAAGCTCATGCCTGTAGTAGATCATAAGATGAAGCCCCCGGTGCTATGCTACATGTCTGTGATTATTACAATGGGAGCATTATCTTCCTGCCTGAAAAATCAGATGATGGATATATCATTTCATTGCATCACGGTTTCGCTTCCTCTTCATATTTTTGCCGTATTAGGATCCACGCTATTTATTATTTCTGACACGATATTGGCATTCAATACTTTTAGAAAAAATCAGAATAGATTCAGAAGTGCACTTGTCATGATTACTTATATTCCTGCACAGTTTCTCATAATGATGACTGCATGCTATGGCATATAACAAAGTAAAGCAGAGTAAAAGGCTATACTTTACTGACAAATCTCAGTTTTTCTGGCTTATCTCGAATCCAGTATATCGATGCCTTTAATTTGACAAATGTAACACAAGGCCGATTGCCCCGGAGGAGAGCACGGGAGCAAAAATCAAACTATCGGATAAATATCTGTTTATCCGATAAATAGTGCTTGAATTTGGCTGGAGAGTGATTTATACTAAATATACTGCAAATGCAGTAAATATGCGGCTTTTCAGATATTGCTTATGATTATTTATGTGAAATAATTATTTTTGAATTTATTTATTTGAATATTTATCTGGTAAATACAAATGGGAAAAGATTCAGAATTTTATAAAGAGAAAAAAAGAAATCAGACGCTGACCTTGAGACGGCTCATTGATAAGCTTCCTCAGGCAGCTATTGATTATATTCATTCCAAGGAAGTCACCACACAGACAAGCACGCTGGTGTCTTATTGCTATGACCTGATTACATTCTTTCAGTTCATCACTGAACGAAATCCCGTCTGCAAAGGCAAAGATATAAAAGACATTGGTTACGACGTCATCGGAAGCCTCACATCTGAAGACATTATCGAATACCAGCGTTATCTGGAGCTAAATGTCGGCGAAGGCGCTTTTCATGAGGAAGGAAAACGTGCGATTGCCCGTAAAATGGCGCCACTCAGGGGCATGTTTCTTTACCAGTACCAGCACAAAAACATCAAAGAAAATCCTATGGTTTTGGTACCGTTACCAAAATTAAAGAAGGACAAAAATATCATCCGTATGAATAATTACGAAGTTCAGGCGATCATGAACTGTGTAAATGGTAATACCGAACAGATGTCCAAACATCAGAAAGCCTTTGCGGAAAAGACAAAACAGAGAGACACTGCGATTCTGACGCTGATGCTTGGCACAGGAATCCGTGTCTCCGAATGCAATGGATTGGACCTTAATGATATCGACCTTCGTGTAAATACGCTTACGATTGTACGAAAAGGCGGCGGCCAGGATCTTCTTTACTTTGGTAATGAAATCCATGATGCATTAGCCGACTATATTGACGGCGAAAGGAAGGCCATCACGCCTCGTGAAGGCCAGGAAAAAGCCCTGTTTTTCTCAATTCAGGGGAAACGGATGTCAGTTGATGCAATTGAGAATCTCGTGAAGAAATTTGCAAAGATGGCAGTTCCGAACAAGCATATTACGCCGCATAAACTTCGTTCCACATACGGCACAGCACTTTACAGGGAAACAGGTGACATCAGACTCGTTGCAGATGTCCTGGGACATGAAAATATCAATACGACTATTGATTATTATGCAGCAATTGAGGATGAACATAAGAGACAGGCAGCCAATGCAGTGGATTTCAACAAGCCTGACACAACTGAATCATGAAGATAAATTACACCCCTATTTCTTCAAGATTTTTAACAAAGCCCTATCAAATTGCCCCTTTAGCGCAAATCGAAAATTATTTATTTTGCCTCATTCTCAAAGTCTTCAGCAGCTTTTCAAAATATTCCGGCAGCGGTGCATGAAATTCCATGTATTCATGTGTCATGGGATGTACAAAGCCTATTGTTTCTGCGTGAAGCGTCTGCCCTTCCAAAGTAAATGGGCATTTTTTTGGACCATAGACAGTGTCGCCAAGTATCGGATGCTTGATATAAGCCATATGGACCCTGATCTGGTGCGTACGGCCGGTTTCAAGCCGAAACTCCATGTAAGTATAGTCTCCGAATCTTTCGAGCACCTTATAATGCGTGATAGCCTCTCTCCCATCAGGAACGACTGCCATTTTCTTACGCTCATTTCTTGAACGGCCAATCGGAGCATTGACAACGCCTTCATCATCAGGCACGTTTCCAATAACGATTCCGACGTATTTTCGCGTGACAGAATGTGCCTTGATCTGCTCAGCAATGAAATTGTGCGCCTTATCATTTTTACATACGATGAGCGCGCCTGTCGTGTCGCGGTCAATCCTGTGGACAATTCCAGGGCGTTTCTCACCATTTATTCCTGACAGAGAATCTCCGCAGTGATACAGCAATGCGTTTACCAGCGTATCATCCGTATGTCCGTTTGCCGGGTGAACGACCATGCCCTTTGGCTTGTTTACAATAATGACATCATTATCTTCATACAGAATGTCAAGCGGGATATCCTTTGCCTTGATCGGCACTTCCTTAGGCGCATCAAAGGAAATCTCAACTTCATCATTTAAGGAGAGCTTGTAACTGTCCTTTTTTATATCGCCATTAATACGGATTTCTCCTGAATCAATTTTTTTCTGCAGAAAGCTTCTTGAAAAATCAAGCATATTTAAAGACAAAAATTTGTCGAGACGCATCCCGACATAATCTTGATCAATAATATAATTTTTATTTTCTTCAGATAAATTTTCTGGCATAAAATCAGTCCATATAAAAAAATTCTCAATAACTGCGAAAATATTATGCTGCAAAAAGAATCATTTATCAGGATTTATTTGCATGTATAGCCTTTATGATATCAACATCCTTATACTTAAAAAGGATCAGGATAAATAAATAAATCACCGAGAGCGTCACGCAGATATCTGCGAAATTAAATACCGGGAAATCAATGATTTCAAAGTAAATAAAATCCCTCACATAGCCTAGGAAAACTCTGTCTATGAAATTTCCAAGTGCACCGGCAAGCAAAACTGCAAGATCAAAATGAAGTGCAAAGAATTTCCTTTCATCAGGCAGCTTTATAATAAAGTAAATAATTATTGCCATAATGATTGGCGTCACAATCAGAAATACAAACCCCTTTCCGGAAAGCATTGAAAATGCCGCACCCTTATTCTCGAGATAATGCAGGACAAGCACATTTTTAATGATTACAAAATCCTGAAACTTTAGTGAGGCAGCTGCCATGGCTTTCGTAAGAAGGTCTACAAAAACTAATGCAGCTGTTATGAATATGATGAATGGTTTTATTTTTTTCATATGAATAATTGATCTATGCGGTTCGTGGGACAATATCTGTCTCATGATAATCAGCTTGAAATAGTATCTTACATCAGGACATAATTGATCGCATCAAGAAGCTCTTCATCAGAAACAGTTCTGTCGATTTCAGCATTTCCGACAGCCTTTAATACGATGAACTTGATTTTACCTTTTTCCATCTTTTTATCAGACTTCGTGACAGCAAGAACCTTTTCAGCTGTAATGCCTAGGCCTTGAGAAAGCTCAGCGGGTACTGAAACAGGAAGCCCGTAAGAAATAAATGTATTCTTAATGTCAGAAAATTCTTCTTCTGAGATAAATCCTCTCTTCATTGAAATATATGAGGCAGCTACAGAGCCGATTGAAACGCCATAACCATGAAAGAGATTGAAATCAGAAAGCTTTTCGATCGCGTGTCCAATCGTGTGTCCAAAATTGAGATGTGCCCTTATACCCTGCTCCCTTGGGTCCTCTTCTACTACCCTGCCCTTTATCTCACAGCTTCTCTTAACCGTCTTTTCAATGAGAGCCGGCTCAAGAGAAGAAATGCCTGAAACATTTTCCTTCAGGAAAGAATAATAATCCTGATCTGCAATCAGTCCATGCTTGATGACTTCAGCCATGCCAGAGGAAAACTGTTCACGTGGCAAAGTAGAAAGCGCCGAAAGATTCATATAGACAAGACGAGGCATATAGAAAGCGCCGACAATATTCTTGAACTCATCAAAATCAACGCCTGTTTTCCCGCCGATAGATGAATCTACACAGGAAAGCAGGGTCGTAGGCATCTGTATAAAAGAAATGCCGCGCAGGAATGTTGCTGCCGTAAAGCCTGTCATATCACCAATGACACCGCCCCCGAGAGCGACCAAAAGGTCAGATCTGTCGAAATGATTCTCGACCAGAGCCCTGTATAGAATCTGGACATTTTTAAGATTCTTTGATGCTTCTCCGGCAGGTATCTCAAAAGTGATCACATTTTCAAAGGCACCGGAAAATACGCTGTAAGCCTCTCTCAAATAAAGTGGAGAGACATTTGAATCCGTGATAATACAAACCTTGCCATAAGGCTTCTCACGTGAAGAAATGACCTTCTCGATGAGAAGGTCATAAGAATTCTCTAATACGATATCGTATGAAGGCTTTCCTTCATACGTAATAGGTAAAATATCAGACATATCAGAAACCAGTCTTTATACCAGAAAGATTTGCGGTATCCATGAGTCCCTGTAGATCTCCTGAAATATCGATGCTCTTTGGCGTGATAGCAAAAATGTAATTTGAAACCTTCTGAAGATTGCCGTCAACTGCATAGCAGGCACCTGACATAAAATCGATGATCCTCTGTGCAACTGAAAGATCTAGACCTTCCATATTCAGGATGACTACCTTCTTTGAAAGAATGGTATCACAAATATCCCTTACGTCATCAAATGATGCAGGCTTCATCACCTTTACTTCTGTGCTGTTCGCACTGTAGACATTCTTCCTTTGTGAAGAGCCTCTCATAGGAGTAATCTTTGAAGAAGGCTCAGTCTCTACTTCATCATCTCTTGACTTGAAAAGAGCATTTCTTTTCTTTGGTGCTTCGTCCTCTTCTTCTAATTCCTCATCATCTTCATCATCGTAATCATCATCATCCATTTTCATGGAATCCATAATCTTATCAAAAAATCCCATTTCATTCTCCTGTCTTTACTTTTATGTAGTTGCATAATTTCTGGCACCGAAGATGGCTGTCCCTACACGTACCAGAGTGGCACCTTCTTCGACTGCGATGATATAATCATTGGTCATTCCCATTGATAGAATGTCCATAGAGACATTATCAATGTTTTCACCTGCAATGTCAACTGCTAAATCCTTCATTTTGTGGAAAATCGGTCGATTTTCTTCTGGATCGTCAACATATGGTGCTACAGTCATAAGGCCTTTAACCCTTACATGCTTTAGTTCAGCGATTTCTGTAACAAGCTGCTTTACATCTTCAGGCTTTACGCCGAACTTAGAAATCTCGTTTGCGGCATTTACTTCGATAAGAATTGGGACCTCATCTACGCCCTTCTTTGCAGACTGGACTTCGATTTCTTCGGCAAGACGAAGGCTGTCAACGGAATGAATGAGTGCAACCTTTCCTACGATATATTTAACCTTATTACGCTGAAGATGACCGATCATATGCCAGTTTATGTCCCGTGGAAGAATCTCGATTTTATCGCAGAGTTCCTGAACCTTATTCTCACCAAAATCACGGCTGCCAGCATCATATACTTCCTGGAGCATCTCTGCAGGCTTTGTCTTTCCAACAGAAATCAGCGTCACTTCTTCAGGATTTCTGCCTGCTCTCTTACAGGCTTCATCAATATTTTTTCTTACTTCTAAATAATTTTCCTTAAGCATTTCTTTGCCTTTCTATATAGTAAACTAGTAAAGTAAATCATTTTCTTTCACGTCACTGCCATTTAAGATGATTCGGTCATAGTTCGCAATGCCATAGTCAGTACCTTTTTCCACAATCGTATAATCATCATTTGATGACATAATATTAATGATCTTGAAAAGCGCATAGCCCTTATTTACACAGTAAACACCCTGCTTTTCATCGATATCCGTTCCGACCTTATAATTTTCACCAGTATCGTAACTGATCAGCACATCGCCTTTTTTCAATACCTCACTATCGGTGTAATAGAAATTTTCATCCTCATAATAAAAGGTAGGATTTATGATATCGGGTTCTTTTGAACCATTGTCAAGCTGTACTTCATCATCGGAACCATCATCGCTTTTCTTGACATAATTTTTCGGAATGCCAAAGAAAGACTTCTTCACAATAGAAGAATTCGGAATTTTCAGTCCTTTCTTCTGATCAAGCATAAGTGTGACATCAAGGAATCTGAAATCCGCATATCGTTCCATCGAATCATCAAATGTCACGATGAGATATGTCTGTCCGTCTTTATTTGCATAAGAAATCACTCCAGATGCAGTAGCATTATCTTCAGCTAATTTTACAGTGATGTTCTGCGTATCACCTAATAATGTGACAAGCTTTTCAGAAACTGGCATTACAATTGACCAGTTGTCATCGGTCACTAATTTGTAGAGAGCATCCCCATTCTTTATCGTCATGTTCGGGGTCATGATGGCCTCGCTGTATGACTTCTTGTTGAACATATCCGGAGTGAAATTGTCCAGCGTGACGCCTTCATAGCCATCTGTCTTTAATACCAGAAGACCTGGCTTCGGCGCATAAACAGGGAAATAGGTGCCGGCACCTTCTGCCTGAACAATGGCATCCTGATTTGCTGCCTGTGCGGCATTATTCCTGATAGAATCAAGCGAATCCTTCAGTGTCGTCTTGAATACATAGACATTGTTGAAATTCTTATCAGAATAGGATGTGACATATTCAGAAAACATTTTCTGAAAAGAAGATAATTCCGTATCGGAAAGTGAAATATTATCTCCAGAATAATTCGACAAAAGATTCGTAATCTCGCCAGTCGAATCTATAGAACAGATCAGGCTTCTGACACCTACTCTGGACCTGTCGGATGAAAAATAATATACATTTCCATCCCTGTCTGACGGCATGATCTCTTCCTGACGTATCGCAAGAGCCGTATATTTGTCATCGTAGGTAATAGAACCCTCATTTACTTCATAAATTGAAATATTTTTTGAAGTAGAATAAGTGAAAATATGAAAAAGCAGGTATATCAGAATCAGCGTGCAGATAATCATACCTACATTCAGCTGGATATTCCTGTGAAATCTGATAATATTCGAATTTTTATTTTCAGATTTCTTTTTCAAGAGCTTCCTCCATTTGCAAAGCCTTCAAGCATTTCCTTCTGCAGAAGGTATAAATTTGTTCTGGCATCTGCGCCGAAAACAATTGAAATAATGCCGTCATTATTTGAATTCGTAGAATAAAGGACAAGGCAGTAGCCGGCATCCCCGGTAGTACCAGTCTTTCCTCCGACTACTGTGACACCGTTGGGGTTCTTTCTCTTTCCGCTGATATACTGAACAGTATTCTTGTATATCTCTTCATGAGGATTTCCTGAAGCATCGGTGTAATTGCTGTCGTAAGTCACAGTGCTGATAATATTTATGAAATCAGGGTTCTTTATTGCCTCGCGGAACATAAGATACATGTCATAGGCTGTCGTATAATGATTCTCATCCTGAAGCCCATTCGGATTCATGAAATGCGTACCCGTAGCACCAAGGGTTCTGGCCTTATCATTCATCATGCCAACAAAGGTATCTACATCCCCGCCAACAGCCTCAGCAATAG
Source organism: uncultured Lachnospiraceae bacterium (assembly GCA_900317755.1). Lineage (GTDB taxonomy): Bacteria > Bacillota > Clostridia > Lachnospirales > Lachnospiraceae > RUG306. Next base: position 9,070 of record ONHZ01000036.1, on the reverse strand, counting down.
CAACCGCAGCATCATTCCCGGAATTCAGCATCAGACCATAGATTAGATTCCGAAGAGAAATCTGATCTCCCGGCTTTAAGTTTATCGTAGATGAATCTGATGCCTGATCACAGGCATTTGCTGAAACGGTAACAATTGAATCAAGATCTCCTTTTTCAAGTGCCAGCAGGCAGGTCATTATCTTTGTCGTGCTCGCAGGATAAACACGCTGGAAACAGCTTTTTGAATATAATAATTCGTCAGTGGTATCATCTATTGCTATTGCCGATGTCGCTACCTGTGCATCTGTATTTTCAAGATGCAGATCACTTCCATCTGTCACGCAGATATTCCATGAAAATGGATCGAGGGATGCATTTCCAGGAACATCATCCGCCGTGGTAAACATAAGTCCATATTTCGATGAATAACCATAGACATCGAATTTGTTTTCGACTTTCTTTCCACAACCGGCAAGTGGAAGAATCAGGACTGCTGATAATAAGATTGAAATTAATTTATTTGTACGCATCACGGAACTCAAAGTCTCCTCTTTCAAGGGCTCTTACTAATAACTCTGCTGTTGCAAGATTTGTAGCAAGCGGGATATTGTGGGCATCGCAAAGCCTGACGATTGGATTGACATCAGGTTCATTTGACTTTACCTTCAAAGGATCTCTTAAAAATATGACAAGATCCATGTTATTATGCTCTATCTGTGCACCTAGCTGCTGGGTACCGCCGAGATTTCCAGCAAGGAATTTATGTATATTCAGATTTGTAACCTCTTCTATAAGACGCCCTGTTGTGCCTGTAGCAAACAGCGAGTGCTTCTGCAGAATTCCATGGTAGGCTATGCAGAAATTCTGCATTAATTTTTTCCTTGAGTCATGTGCAACGAGTCCGATATTCATATTTCACCTCCATAATATCTTGAACCTAGCGGCTTACCCTCGTCCAGATAATTTTTCTTTGCCTGTAGGCCTATATTTAAGACCAGACCTATGCCGACATAAAGAGTGACAAGTGAGGTCAGTCCATAGCTTACGAATGGCAGCGGGAGTCCAGTATTTGGCATAATACCTGTGACAACGCAGATATTGACAAAGCTCTGAATCGAAATAATAGAAGCAATTCCGATGCAGAGGAGCCTTCCAGATGTGTCCTTTGCCTTTTTGGAAACCTTGACACATTCATACGCTATAATACATAATAGCACAATTATGATGATAGAGCCAATAAAACCTAATTCTTCTCCGGCAACTGCAAAAATAAAATCCGTATGTGCCTCGGAAATATAATTTCCGTTCTTTACGGAAGTAGCAGATTCATTGTAGAGACCCTTGCCAAAAAACTGGCCTGAACCAATTGCCATCATAGAATTCTGCTGCTGTCTGGCATCATCAGGATATTTTTCCGGATGCAGCCATGCCATGATTCGCGTGTCCTGATATCCGGTTAGAATAGAACTTCCGCCTCTGTACAAAGAGACAAGGGTAAAAGTAATAAGTGGAACGCTGATTCCTAATATGATGGCTATGATCTTTCCAGAAAATCCTACAGCAATCAGCATGAAGGACAGCACAAGAAATGTAACTATAGTTGTTGAAAGATCAGGTTCCTTCAGAATAAGCGCAAGCGGTATCATCATTAAAATAAATGTAATGAGAATTCTCTTCGGCTTATTGATATCTTCCTCATGATTCATCAGATACTTCGCAAAAAACATACAGAGAAATATCTTGCCGATTTCAGAAGGCTGGAAACGGATTCCATTGTCTCCACCGATCTGAAGCCATCTCACGGCACCATGGGAATTATCTCCGAGTACAAGAACCATTAGTAGCAGAATAATGGTCAGTATATAGAAAACATAATAGTACTGAAGCAGAAACTGGTAGTCGATCAGGGCAAAAATCGTCATGATAATAAGACCAAGAACCATGCCGATAATCTGCTTGTTCTGGTAGTTTTTATTTGCAGAGCCGATGACAAGTATTCCAACAATAGTCAGTGCGACACAGGCAATGATCAGTCTGATATTAAGATTTTTCAGTCTGTAATTTCTAAACATTTAATCTCCTGTACCATTTGCATTATTACTTGAAAATGCATCAACGGTATCTATATTATCATATCCAGGTACTTTGAAATAGTATCCCACGATATTTCTTGTGACTTCTGCGGCATTGTGCGAAGTATAACCGAAAGGAATTCTGGTACATACAGCAATCTGCGGACTGGATGACGGTGCATAGCATATAAATAATGCATGGTTCGGACGGTTCTTTGATTCCTGAGCTGTACCGGTCTTTCCTGAAACCTCAATTGGAAATTCATCATAAACAGAAAGATTCTCGACAACCATTCGCATTCCGGAATGAATGGCACCCCACTCAGCGCTGTCAAGACAGTCTACTGTGCTGTCTAAAGAAGGACCATAAGTCCCAATCGTATTCCCATCAGCATCTGCGGAATGATCCAGGACAGAAAGCTTATATACATTTCCAGAGCTTGCCAAAGCTGTGGCATATCTAGCGAGAGAAATCGTCGTGTAGTTGTTATCTGACTGGCCGATTGCTGCCATGACAGGATATTCTGTTGCGATATGAGGTGTATTTTCTTCTATTTCTACTCCTGTCTTTCTGTTAAGGCCGTACATCGTTGCATATTTCTGTATTTTTGAAATACCGTTTTTATCGTTGTAATTCGCACCGCCTGCAAGCCTCCAGCCGACTTCATAGAAGAAATAGTTACAGGAATCACGCAGTGCTTCAGAAACATTTATGCTCCCGTGTGTCGTATGGCTCTGGGTGTAAATCCAGCACCTAGGCTGGTTTGAAACCTTTGTAAATATACCTTCATCGGTGATTGGTGTACCAGTAGATATGACGCCTTCTGCCATACCTGCCGTTGCAGAAATAGGCTTGAAGGTAGAACCAGGGGCCGTGAGCTGCTGTGTAGCATGATTGTACATTGGCGCAGCTGCTGTGGTATTAAGATATAGATAATAATCAGTATCGACTTTGTTTGCCAGCCTGTTCGTGTCATATCCCGGATAGCTGACAAGAGCCTTGGTAGCACCTGTATTTGGATCAATGATAACACATGAACCAGAGCATGGATCAAGTGCAAGCTGTGCCGGAGTAATCTCCAGGGATTTTATTTTGTCTTTCAGAAAATTGTATGCGGAAATTGAGCCATCAGCTAATGAATTTCTTGTCGCATCATCAGGACTTAATATTCCCTGATCATAAAGAATGGCACATAGCTCATTTCCAGAAACGATATCCTGCTTCACTGCATATTCATAGCATATTTTTTTGTAAGCAGAATCTTCAGCAAATTCTGTACGAATATAGTCAAGAAGGTTATTTAATAATTCTTCATTATCAGAATATCTGCTGGCCTGGACATACTTTGTGGTATCAATCCAGTTCATTGAAATACAGTATGCAAGGTAATCCTTTACAGAAAGAGACTGGGCTTCCCAAGCTTTCTGAGTCTCATCATTTTCGTCAATTTTATCCTTGTCAAGAATATTTTTATTCTTGAGCATTCTTATCGTATAGGTAGAATAATTCTGATATTCCTCAGGTAGATTGGAATAAACATTCTGCTGTCCGCCGGTGCTCAGTTCATTAATTAATTCATCTGTTGCAGAATCAACCTTCGAAGAAAGCTTGGCATATACTGTTTTTTCAAGGTCTGTCGCATCAGGATCATTCATCTGTTTCACATTAATAAGGCCATTCTTCAGAAATGAAACATATGCATCATAAACAGGAATCAGAATATCGGAATTTCCTGATGGATTGTTGTATTCCTTGATATTTGCAAGCTTTGAATATACAATGCCGGCAATCTCCTTCTCAAGAAGCTTGTATGTCGCTACCTGAAGGTCAGAATCTATTGAAAGGTAAACATCGCCACCGGAAACCGCATCCGTATGTGACTCTACGGAAATCTCATTTCCGAGATGGTCTACGAATACAGATTCTTTTCCTTTTGTGCCGCAGAGGACATCATTTGCATACTGCTCTATTCCGGCTTTTCCAATGGTATCGGTAAGGTCATATTTCTTGTCATTGTCCGGATCTTTTGCAATGAGCGCATCATACTCATCTTTAGAAATCTTTCCAGTATATCCGATGATATTTGAGAAGCATTCCGCATTTGTATATACTCTCTTCGTCTGATCCTCAATATCGACGCCAATGAAGTCAGCAGAATTTTCTTTAATATAGGCTACGCCTTCCTGATTTACATCAGAAGCAATTGTCGTAGAAAGATACTGCTGGTAGTAATTCAGCCCCATATTGTAACGGATGACTGCAATCTTATATCTTGTGGCAGCATCATATTTTTTTGAAATATTATATTTTTTGTCACTGTAGAGATAATTCATGAGCTCTTCCGCTGTGCAGGTTGCTTCATTAAGCCCAGCCTTATCATTCTGTGTGAGCTGGCTTGTCTTTGTATGACCAAAGATATCTGCACGAAATCGCATCTCTGAAGTGCCTGAATCCTTGAATTCATAAGTACCGTCAGAATTCATGATGATGCCAAAATCAATATCAATAGAATTTCCCAGCCGTTCCAGATTTGTAATAATCTGATTCAGCATGGAGTTGATTTTCTTATTCTTCTCTTTTGTGCTTTCATATGTGCCGACATCTTTTATCGTGACAGCATAAGAAAGCTCGTTTGTAGCGAGGACTTTGCCATTGACATCGTAAATATTTCCCCTGGTAGCGGAAATCTGCAAGTTTCTTTTTGTAAGAAGGGCATAATTCTCCTGATATTCAGAGCCTTTGATGATCTGAAGATAGAAAAGCCTGCTGATCAGCACTATTGATGACATAAGAAAAATAAAAACGATAATGCTGGTACGTGAGGAGAAAAATTTATTTTTTATGTATCTAAATAAGTCACCCAAAACTTCTAGTGCTCCTAGGCTCCGTCTTATGAATCCACTGATTCAGACGAATCAGCGGTAGATAAAAAATAAGCGTGATGAGAAGTGTATAAACTGCTTCAGGCATCATGACATTAAAGAAATAATAAACAAATTCGTACTGCTCTCTTGGCATATAAAGGCAGAGATAAATAATAATACCATAAACAAGATCACTGACAGCCACATATAATAATGGGAGCTTTATGTCATCGCCAAAAAATGCCGTCCTGAAGGAACCATTCAGAAAACCTATAACAAGGTAAATGAGAGCGAACATTCCAAACCATTCGCTAAAATATAAATCAGCAATAAAACCAGCCGTAAAACCAACAAACATGCCTTCCATCCTGCCGTTCATAAACCCGGCAAATGCTGTCAGAAGTACGAGAAGATTTGGCACAACGCTGGCTAGCTCAAGATGGTTAAAGACTGAAGTCTGAAGAAGAAATGCGACAACAATGACAGCCAGGATAGCCATTATTCTTTTAAAATAATAAAAGAACTTGCTCATTCACCGGTCTCCTTCAACTGCATGATGACTAATACTTCAGAAAGATGCTTAAAATCAACAACTGGTGTCACTGTACCAGATTTTGTGAGATGATTTGAATCTTCTGAAAGACTGCTCACATAGCCGATCAATATGCCGGGCAGGTACTTGTCTGAAATATTGCTTGTGACAACTGTATTACCCTGAACTACTTTATTATCAGCATCTTCAAGATTCGTAAGTGAAATATAATTTCCTTCTGTCATATCCTTAAGACTTCCGGAAACGATGCAGTCTGAACCTGTCTCGGCAATCTCTGTGCTGACATTAGAAGTATCGTCAATGATGGAACGGACAATAGAATAATTCTTTCCCGTTTTTGTGACAATGCCACATAGTCCTCCGTCAGCTAGTACGTTCATGCCGACTTCTATGCCATCATTTGAGCCTTTATCTATTGTAAATGTGGAAAACCAGTTGCTGCTGCCACGGGCAATGACACGGGCTCCGGTCATATCATAATCACTATAGGTCTGCGAAAGACCATATAGATTCCGAAGATTGTCAAGCTCGTTCTGCTCCAGCTGTACTTTTGAAAGGTCATTTCTTAGTTCTTCGACCTGATTCTTAAGATCTTTATTTTCCTGTATCAGCTCGGCATTTGTCTTCCGCTCTTCTGCAGATTCATTTATCCTGTCTGAAACATATGATATACCCTTCTGCATCGGTACGAAAATGTAGCTTGCGACATCAGAAACAATTCCGCCCGAAAAATTCGAAGCATAACTCAAAAACAGGAATATTACAGAAACAGTAACCAGAAAAAATAAAATATACCGGCTGTCAATATGTCGTCTGTTTCGTCTCATATTAAATAATTAAAAGAAAATCCGTGACTTCATATTGTACCCAAATCTCTTAAAGTGTGGATCTTTGAGTACTCTGTTTAGTCCAGTGCAAACTGTCTCTTCACCCTTTTCAGCAACATTAACGTCAATATTTGTGATACTTTTGATATATTCGTCAATACCCTTAATGGCTGAAGAGCCGCCAGTAAGATAAATACCAGAATGAACGATGTCTTTTGCCAGTTCTGGCGGAACCTTTTCCAGAAGGATCTTGATAGAATTCGCAATACTTGCAAGGTCATCCCTTATTCCTTCATAAATAGTAGCGGCATCAATATTCATCTCAATCGGTAGACCAGAAACAACATCTCTGCCTACAATGGTCATTGTGCCTTCTGCGCCTGGAAGTGCTGCGCCAAGGGTCTCTTTCAATGACTTTGCCGTCTTTCTGCCAATAACAAGATTGAATTTTCTCTTTAAATGAGTGACGATTGAGTCATCTAATTTATTTCCGCCAAAAGGAAGAAGGTTCGAAAGAACAAGGCCACCAAGAGAAATACAAGAAATCTCAGTCGTATCTGCACCGATATCTACTACCATCACACCGGTAGGCTGGGTAATATCAAGGCCAAGTCCTAATGCATCAGCAAGCGGCTTTTCACAGAGCATAACACTCTTAGCCTTTATCTTTGTCTTTGCAAAAATATCATAGAAGGCCTTTTTCTCAACCTCTGTGATATCGGTAGGAACGGCGATGAGAATTTCAGAACCCTGAAGATGCGCATTGATCTTGCTGTTCAGCATCTCAAGAAGCATCGCCTGCATATTATCAAAATCTGCAATAACGCCATTTACAATAGGGAATGAAACATTAATAGTTTCAGGTGCCTTTTCATACATTGAATATGCTTCATCGCCGTAGGCGTACATCTTATCATTATCTACAATTGCAATTGTATTTTTTTCGTTTGTAATTTTGCCTGAAGCTTTGTCATAGATCTTCAGGTTGCCGGTTCCCATATCTATGCTGTAACCGTTTGTCATCAATTTGCTCCTCGTGTAACTAAATTTATCTTTTATGAAACTTATTTATTTTAGCATATTAGAGTGCTTTTTGAAACATAATATTTACTGAAAAACTCACGTCGCAAAAAAATGTACATCTGAAAAACCCGTTCCCACTCATGACTCGACGTAGCGGTACTAAGCTCGTGCTAGTATCAATCGCTAAGGTATCGCCACGATTTCTCAAAATCGTGGCATGTCGTCAGAGCACATTAGAATGCTGCTACGCAGCATGGTGCTCTTCCTCGCATTCGCTAAGTGCCGACGTCCGAGTCATGTTTTTTACAGATGTATCATTTTTTTACTCCGCTCGAGTAGTACTACAGTTTCACAGTGTCAGTAGTCCTTCATCAACGAGTGCCTGAATGGAGGAAAGGATGCCGAGCTTGCCCTGCGGCCAGGTGAGGGAGCCCTGGAAGAAGATGCGGTAAGGTTCACGGAGCGGGCCGTCTGCAGAGAGTTCGATTGAGGAACCCTGGACGAAGGAGCCGTCTGCCATGATGACCTGATCATCATAGCCTGGCATATCCCATGGCTCAGGGGTTACGAAGGAGTCGACTGCGCCGGCCTTCTGGATGCCACGGCAGAATGCAATCATCTTTGCACGGTCATTTAAGTCAACGGACTCGATGATATCCGTTCTCTTCTCTTCTTTTTTCGGGGAGACATTAAAGCCAAGCTTCTCGTAGCAGGCAGATGCAAAAATAGCTGTCTTTTCTGCGGCAGCTGTAACTACAGGCGCAAGATAAAAGCCCTGATAGAAGCTCAGCATCATATTAAGCGAAGCGCCGACTTCCTTTCCTAATCCTGGTGAAGTAAGCCTGTATGATGCATTTTCAATCATCTCTTTTTTGCCGCAGAGATAGCCGCCGATTGGGGCAAGTCCGCCGCCCGGATTCTTGATGAGTGAACCGACAATCAGATCAGCACCGACTTCAAGGGGCTCCTTCTCGTCTGTGAATTCGCCATAGCAGTTGTCGACCATGATATGTACATCCGGCTTTACGCTTCTGATAAAGCTGATGAGCTCTGCGATTTCTTCAATCTTGAGGCTTCGTCTTGCAGCATAGCCACGCGATCTCTGAATCGTAACAAGAGCAGTCCTGTCATTAATTTTTTTCCTAATGTCATCAAAATCAAAGCTTCCATCTGGAAGAAAATCAGACTGAGCATAGGTAATCCCGTATTCAGCTAACGAGCCCTTCGAAGGACGGATACCGATGACTTCTTCAAGTGTATCGTATGGTTTGCCTACTGGGGAAAATAATTCCTGGCCAGGACGAAGATTTGACATCAGAGCCAGTGCAAGTGCATGTGTGCCGCAGGTAATCTGTGGACGAACAAGTGCATCCTCGCCCTTGAATGTATCCGCATACACTTTTTCAAGCGTATCTCTTCCGACATCATCGTAACCATATCCGGTCGAACTGTTGAAGCACTCCGTGCTCACACGGTTCTTCTGCATTGCCTTTATTACTTTAAGCTGATTAAATTCAGCCATCTTGTCTACTTCGTCAAATCTCGTCTTCAGAGAATCAAGGATTTCTTCGCCAAAATCAACGACTTTGTCTGAAATCCCGAGTTCTCTGTACATGTTCTTAATTTCCATTTTATCTCCTTATTTTACGTGCTCCCGAAGATACAAAACTATCACGAAAAAGGCGCCTTCAGCGGTATCGCCACGATATTTGCGAAGCAAAATCGTGGCATGTCGTCAGAGCGCATTAG
>ONHZ01000001.1 GCA_900317755.1 uncultured Lachnospiraceae bacterium | reverse complement strand
GTGTCATGCACCGTGTAGGAATTGTGAACAAGTTTCCTGAAAGGTGCAGAAAAACAGCATTCTTTTAAAATATCGTAGTATTCTCATGAAGAATTCGTGTGAAATATGCGTAGTTATCAACAATTTTATACCTAATTAATTTTCTATGTAATTAATCAAGGACTTCGGCGGCAGCGCTGAGACCCTATTTTTTGCCGCAGAAAGAACATATGTGCTATTGCGATGATGGCGTTCACATCTATTGCGCTGATGCCGGAATAGTAAACTTTTCATCTTTGATAGTCATCATGCACAAATCCAAGACATTATTTTTGTGCAAAACTCCAGATTGCAGATTGTAAAATGTACTCAATGTGTGGTATCGTCAACTAGACGTGTATCTATGCATGTTATTTCTTTTGCGTCTTGTTTTTTTATGTCGAATATTCCCATAAGATTATATTTTATGTGGTTTTTTAGGAGGTCAGTGGGCTTTTTGCCTGCGGATTCACCTTTTCATTTTTGTCTTTGTTTGTTCTTGCCATTATATTCTTGATACATTATCTCTGGAAGGGGGAGTTTTATGCCCAGAAAGAAGAGGGAGTGGGCGAAGGGCTGCATATACCATATCATCACGAGGGGCAACAGGCACCAGGACCTGTTCAAGTGCGATGCCGATTACGGAATATTCCTGGACCTGCTCTCGAAGGCGCATTGCAGGTACGGCTTTGCCGCAATGGGCTACTGCCTGATGACGAACCATGTGCATCTCCTGCTACGCATGGGCGACAAGGAGCTTTCAGAAGCGATGAAGGAAGTGCTGTCACTATATGCCATGAATTTCAATACGAGGTATAGGTATGACGGGCATCTTTTTCAGGGAAGGTTCTCATGCAGCATGGTCGAGACAGATGCATACCTCCTCGCCGCGAGCCGATACATCCACATGAACCCGGTGAAGGCCAGAATGGTCTGCGATCCTGGGCTCTATGAGTATTCGAGCTACAACGCATACATTGGAAAAAATCCGTGCCCGGATTTTCTGGAGACGAAGACGATATTATCGATGTTCCCGGACGGAGCCGACGGATATAAGGAATTTGTTACATCTTCTGGTAATGGGAAACTGGACAGGCAGGTCGAGATGGACTCGAAAGGCGTGTGAGAATTTTCGTATATCATAATATGCAGTTTTTTGTACATTTTCATTTGACATTATTATCATGATTCATTTCTTAAGGAAGGAGTTTTACATATGGCAACAGTCGTAAGCAGCTTCGGCATCGAGGGAGTCGATGCCATAAAGGTAGAGATTGAGGCGTCATCCATGGGAGGAATTCCGATGGTCTCGATAATCGGGCTAGGAGACCAGGCAGTCACAGAAGCTGCTGAAAGATTGGAGGCGGCATTGGTTCACGCGGGTTACAAGATGCCAAGCGGCAAGGCGATTCTGAATCTTGCGCCAGGTGACATCAGGAAGAGGGGCTCGCATTATGACCTCGGGATGGCAATCGCGCTCCTGCAGGAGACGAAGCAGATCAGCTGCAGGGACCTTCCAGAATATGCCTTCATCGGCGAGCTCTCGCTGAACGCCGGAGTCAGGCAGTGCAACGGGATTCTCTCGATGACCGTTGCCGCGAAGGAGCAGGGCTTTTCAAAGGTGATGATACCTGAGAAGAACACCGAGGAGGCAAGCGTCATCAAGGACATCGAGATCATAGGCGTGAGCACGCTGAAGGAAGCAATCGGCATACTGGAGGGCGGCGAGAAACACGTGGTCTCCGTGAAAGAGAATAATGCAAAGCAGCAGAAGAAGGAAGAGGAAATCGATGACTTTTCGGACGTCGCTGGCCAGGAGGAGGCAGTATTTGCAGCAATGATCGCATCTGCTGGCGGGCACAACATGCTGATGATCGGCGAGCCTGGCTGCGGCAAGAGCATGATTGCAAAAAGGATACCATCGATTTTACCACAGATGTCTGACTGCGAGGCGCTCGAGACCACGAGGATCCACAGCATCGCTGGAGAATACAGGGGCGGAGGGCTGATGAGGGAGAGGCCTTTCAGAGCACCGCATCATAATATTTCAATGAATGCGCTTATTGGCGGCGGTAAGGACGCTCTTCCTGGCGAGATTACGCTCGCGCACAATGGCGTATTATTTTTAGACGAATTCACAGAATTCTCCCAGCATACATTGGATTCTTTAAGGCAGCCGCTCGAAGACAAGAAGGTCACGATATCGAGGGTAAATAGGACAAATGTATTTCCAGCAAACTTTATGCTTGTTGCGGCTTGCAACCCGTGTCCATGTGGCTACAAGCTTTCAGGCCATTGCACCTGCACGGACCGGGAGGTTTTCAAATACAGGAAGAAGATTTCCGGGCCTATTTATGAACGAATCGACATACAGGTGATCATGAAGACATTTTCATTTTTCAAGACTGGCGGCGATTCGTGCTTCAGGGAAGGTCCGAATTCCACGAAGGAGATAAGAAAGATGGTCTTGAAGGCTCGTGAAATACAGGCTGAAAGGTACAAGGATTATCCTGACATTAATCTGAACTGCCAGATGCACGATGGCATGCTAAAGAAGTTCTGCGTCATGACTCCAGATGCGGAATCCGAGCTGCAGGACATCGTGAAAAGCCGCAAATACAGCGCCCGTGTGATAAACAGGATGCTCCGCGTAATGCGCACGATTGCAGATGTCGAGGGCAGCGACATTATTGACATGACGCATGTCCGTTTCGCAGCGATGCTGAGGAGCGAGCTCGCGTGAGGAAAATACCCAGTGTTTAATTTTTTTATTTTTGATGTTATAATCGTGGAAGGAGAAGCTTATTGAATGAAAATAGTATAGACGACAAGCCGTACGACAGCGCGTTCAAGACTGTGATGTACGAGTGCAGGGGGATTATTTACCCTCTGTTGAACGAGACTTTTGGCGAGTCGTATGATGAGAGCGTGAGGTTCGAATTTTTGAACGAGGAGCATGAGGATTCGGCTGATGCAAAGCCGAAGGAGACACTGCTTTCCGATACGAACTTCATCGCCAAGGATATTCATGGCAATATCATCGGCAGGTTCGTTTACGAGTGCCAGTCGTCAGGCGACAGCACGATGACCGTCCGGATGTACCGGTACGGCGCTAGGACGGGCTTCGAGCAAAGGTACGAGAAAGATGGCGTGCTGCATATTCCGTTTCCGGACATCGCGGTATTATATCTTGTCGGGAAGGGCAGCGGTGAGGTCGAGACCTCTGTCATCAAGGTGGAATTTCCTGACCAGACTGTCGATTACGAAATGAAGGCGCTGAGGTTCCGGCGGTATACGATTGACGAGCTTTTTGAGAAGAAGCTGTATGTGCTGCTGCCGTTCACATTATTCCTGTATGACGGGCAGCTGGAGAAAATAGATGGCGATGACAAGAAGCTCGCGAAGCTGAAGGAAACATTTGAAGACATCATTGCGAGGTTGAATGAAGCAGAGAAGGCTGGCGACATCACGGACTACGAGAAGAGGGAAGTATTTAACCTTTTGAAGAGCGTTTCCGATGCGCTGGCACGTAAATATGAGAATATATCAAAGGAGGTCGATGAGACTATGGGCGGACATTTACTAAAGTTTCCGGATACGGAGGCACTGAAGAACAGTGAGATTAAGGGAGTAAAAAAAGGCCGTAATGAAGGTCGTATTGAAGGACGAATAGAAGAAAGAATAGATACCCTCAGAGAGTTTGGCATGAATGACGAAAAGATCATCGAGGACATCAAAAAGAAGTTTGGCCTTACTGATGAGCAGGCGCGGAATTATCTTTCTGGCGGAGACGGGCTTTCTGATATCAAGGAAGCGTAACCAAATCGTGACCCCAATCATGACACAATGACACACACATTTGGGTCAGTCTGCAAACAAAAAGTCAAGCTTTTTTTTGAAAATTTTTTGAAATGAATTGGAATTTTATGAAACTGAAGATGGAAAGAAACCAGTGGAAGAGTTTCTTGATTCCTTGGATGCTAAGATGAACGCAAAACTCGTCAGCATGATGGAACTCCTAGAGGAAAAGGGCACGGAGCTTCGGATGCCTTACTCGGAACCGCTTGGTGACAAAATCTTTGAGCTTCGTTGCAAGTTCGGAACTGACATCACAAGGGCACTTTACTTCTTCTACACGGGCAAAAAGATTGTTGTCACGAACGGGTTTGTAAAGAAAACACAGAAGACTCCGCCTTCAGAGATAGAGCTTGCAAAGAAACGGCGTGCTGACTGGATACGGAGATACGGAACGAAAGATGATATGGAATGAGAGGTGGCTATCATGACGCTTGAAGAATACAAACAGAAGAAGATGAAGGACCCTGAATTCGCCCAGGCCTACGTGGAAGTCCAGCCGGAGATGAATATCATCCGAGCACTCGTTGATGCACGGACTTCCCAGAACCTTACTCAGAAAGAACTGTCGGAGCGAACCGGGATTGCTCAAACTGAGATAAGCAGGCTCGAGAACGGAACTAGGAACCCTAGCATAAAGCTTCTGCAGAGGCTTGCAGACGGTATGGGAATGGTACTGAACGTTTCATTCAGCCCGAAAAAGAGCGTACAGTGAATGAAGACCCTCGGCGGATGCAGGCGATTTGGCTTTGTGGAGCCGGGGTATTTTTTTTTGCCTCTACGGTTAGCAAAATCTAACTTGCTATTGAAGCTCGAAAGTGCTGGATGGAATGACAGAATTAAATTATTTGTATTTGCAAGAATATCAAATGACATTTCTTATGTAGAAGAGATTCTTGATAAGATAGGCTATAGCTTTTTGGCATCTGCAATAATGAACAAAAACGTTATTACAATTTGTTAAAGCGGTTAATCAGCAAACAAGTAAATGGAAAGAATTCAGATGAAACGCAATGAATCTTTAGACATCTTGTCTGCTGTTTCATCAGCATAGTATTCATCTGCTTTATTTTTGATTTGATTATTCGTCATACGCCGCTTCGATTCATGGCGGGGAAATAATTTTCAGTGGCTAATCATTTTTTTGCGTGATATACTATGAACTGAAGCATAGATTTTATTACGAGCAAACTATGTTTGCAAGCTTAACCCATGAATAAAGACAAGAATAGATAGAGTAAGTACTATGAGAAAACTTCCAATCGGAATACAGTCATTTGAGGACTTGAGAAACAACGGATATCTTTATATTGATAAGACCGGCTATATTCGAAAGCTCGTTGAAAGTGGGAAGGTCTATTTTCTCAGCCGTCCAAGGAGATTTGGGAAAAGTCTTCTTTTATCAACTATGGAGGCCTATTTTGAGGGGCAGAAAGAACTTTTCAAGGGTCTTGAGATTGAGAAATATGAAGATTCGAAGCTGGAAGACGAGCGTTGGATCCACTATCCGGTGCTATTCATAAGTATGTCTGGAGGTGCATATAAGACACAAACCGGTCTTTCGGAGAAACTTTCATATTCGCTTCATCAGTTTGAAGACAGATATGGCATTAGTCATCAGACATCATTTAATCTTCCTACGGAATTCCAATACTGCATTGAGGAGGCATACCGCATCACGGGAAAGCAGGTAGTTATTCTTGTAGATGAGTATGACAAGCCGTTACTCGAAAATATGCTGGACAACAAGCAGCAGGAGAATGAAAACCGGGATATTTTTAAGAGCTTTTTCAGTGTCCTGAAGGACGAGGACAAATTTCTGAAATTTGTTTTTATCACTGGTGTGACAAAATTCAGTAAGGTTTCGATATTTTCAGACCTGAATCAGCTGAATGATATTTCATTTGACCCTGAATATGCAGGAATATGCGGAATTACTGAAGATGAATTGACTGCGGATTTTTCTGAAGAAATCGATTCGCTGGCAGAACAGAATGGCCTTTCACGTAATGAATGTATTTCAGAACTTAGAAAAAATTATGATGGGTATCATTTCAGCCGATCCCCAATAAGCGTTTACAATCCATTCAGCATGCTTAATGCTTTTAGCAAGCATGATTTTGGGAGATACTGGTTCGAGACTGGAACCCCTACATTCCTATATAAAAAGCTGGAGCAGTCTGGAAGGCCTGTACAGGATTTCAGTATTGGCGTAAAGGCAACTGAAGCCAGGATGAGTGATTATCGTGCAGAGAATGTCGATCTCATTCCTTTGTATTATCAGTCTGGTTATCTTACTATTACAGGCTTTGACAAAAGATTCAGAGAATATACATTAGCTTTTCCCAATGACGAGGTGAAATACGGCTATCTTGAATCTCTGATTCCATTGACCAATCCATCATATCCAGTCCCAGATTCAGGTTTTAATGCAGGTCGTATGACAAAATATCTTGAGAATGATGATTCAGAAGCTTTTATGAAGATGCTTCAGTCCCTGCTTGCCAGTATTCCCTATTATGAGGGGAAAGCTCCTGAAAATGAGCAGGCATGGAGGAATATTGTATACGCAGTTTTTACTGTTCTGGGACAGTATGTACGAGCCGAAGTTCATTCGTCAAACGGCAGAAGTGACTGCATTATTGAGAATGACAAATATGTCTATATTTTTGAGTTCAAGCAGGATAAGACCGCAGATGAAGCACTCTCTCAGATAGAAGAGAAAGGTTATGCATTGCCATATCTTGCCAGCAAGAAGATAATAAAAATTGGAGCAAATTTCTCTTCCAAAATTGGTACCATTGATGAATGGAAAATAAATCAGATGGAGACACCGTAATCTACGGCATTCATAGTCCCCTCCCTGATGATATACCCTTCTTCAGTAAGCCTCTTCAATGCCCCAAGCACGGAAGACCTCCCAATGCTCGGACAATGAGATACAACATCGGCTCCGGTAAATTTGCCGATGTTGTTTTCGATATATTTCTTCACGATATCGTATGCAGTACTTTTCTGACCGCCTGCATCCATAAACCCTACCCGTCACCGCGAATTTTCTATAGCCTTGGCGGCGGTAGCACCGAGATACAAGATAATTTTCCAAAAGTCGAAAAAAATTCGAGATTTGGAAAAACATTTAGAAAAATGAGGTGAATGCTGTAATGCTGATCGGACGAGAAGAAGAACAAAAAAGGCTGCTAAAGCTTATAGATTCTGAGAAATCTGACTTTCTAAGGGAAACAGGCACAAGGTCATCGGTGCACATTACGATGGTGACTCCTTTTGGCATTTCAAGGAATAAATACTCGGGCGAGATTCAGTCAGAGATTACAGCGGAGGATTTGTTTGATTGACTGGTTCTAGTTCATTTTATTGACAATTTGTTTTCTGGAAAACAGCATATTTACTATTATTCCAGCGGTGTAAATAACGATAAATATGGATTGACAATATTATGAATTTTTAATATAATCGTAATGTTTGTTTATTCGTATTTATTAGGAGAAAAAGATGGCATCAGGAAATGGGACTGTCCAGAGCAGGCAGGGAATGAATGGAAATTATCAGAAGAATAATGTCGTAGAAATAGATCTTTCGGCATTGGCAATATATTCTTTCAAGCATTGGAGAGTGCTTATTGTATTGATGATCGCATTTGCACTTATTTTTGGCGGTGCAAAGGCACTGTCAAAGGCTGATTCCGTTGTGCTTATTGAATCAAAGTCAAGTTCAAAGATTTCAGATATCAGGGAAGAAATCTCAGAAATAGGGAAAATTGGAAAGAACCTCGCTGGTATTATTCTTGTAGATTGAAACAATGCTTGTAAATTTCCATAATTGAAAAATCAGGTAAAAATAAATGTCAGAAAATAATGATTCAATTTCATCAAATATTATCACGATCAGCCTTAAAGATATGAATAGATATATCTTTAAGGAAAAGAAAAAAATTGTGATTATCCTCATGCTGATCTTTGCTATCCTTTTTGGACTGATCCGAGGAGTGACTTCTTTTAGAAATGTCGGAAAGATTCCTGCCACTAAAGAGGAAATTGCTTCGGAAGAGACTTACAGGCAGACAAAGCAGAACTATCTTGATGATATTGATAAGACGAATGAGAAAATAGCAGCAGAAACCGAATACCAGCAGAATTCGGTGCTTTACAATATTGATGCTGCAAATGTCTACAGAGGAAATCTCATCTATTCTATTCTTCCATCCGATGGCTCTTCAGTAAATTCTGAAATTATTTCTTCTTATGTTTCATATATCAAAAATGCAGATTTTTATAAAAGTATTGATGAAAAGACAGATGCAAAATATATACGAGAACTTGTTCTTGTGACGGCCGATGTACAGTCGGATATGATATTCATTTCCATTGTAGGTGATACGGAAGACCTGGTTTCAAAACTTTCAAAGGCAGTTCAGAAGGAAATGGGAGAGAAGACGGCAGAAATCCAGAAGGCGAACAGCAATTATCAGATCTCACTTATTTCTGAAGCATACTATACGACGAATGACAGTGTATCTTCAAGCGTAAACAGTCCTGATAATTTTGGCACGACCTTTTCAAACGGTGAATTTATTAATGTCTTTTCTATAAAGAAAACACATAATGACACCATGACAGGATACAATAATGTCATCGCAGCTGACAATAATGCTTTGAATAATCTTCAGGATCCGAATATTGACATCGAAAAGGTTCAGACTTCTGATGCTGCAACGGCAACGGTAAAGGCCGCAGTAGAAGGCCTGCTGCTAGGCTTCATATTAGCCTTTCTGATTCTCATGATAAGGTACTGTCATGGGAAGGAGAAGGAGAAAAACTGAAGTCGTCAGACACATGAAATATTATTTGTAATGAAAAAGCTTCTTAAAGAAAAAAATATTTCAATAAATAAGGACCATGTAGTTTCATTTGCCTTGGTCCTTATTTTTTCATACATACTGATCAATAATGCCGTGATGTCAGTCGGCGGCTCGCTTTCTTATATACTTTATTATATACTGATGGCCTTTGAGAGAGGCACTATACTTGTTTCTCTATATTTCATATTCAGAAAGGATATGAAACTTGTCCTGCTGCCCTATGGCATCATGGCGGCATTATATCTGCTTACCTTTCTATGCTTCCCTGCAAATACTGAAGTGCTGGCTGGAACGGCAAATACCATGTTTTGGTATTGTTTGCCTGCGCTTTGTTTTATTCTTGGCATAGAAGATGTAGACTACACATTTAAAATTTTTATCAGGATGAGCTTCTTGCTTTTATTCTGTGCCATTCTATTTTCCCTTAGCGTCACAGACATAGACCAGGGCTTTGGATATGCGATGCTTATTCCGATTATGGTGCTGTGGTTTCTTGTTCTTAATCATAAATATACAGTATTTTCATTTATTGGGTTCTTAATATTATTTTATTTCATGGTAGTTCACTGTGACAGGGGATCTCTTGTCGTGGCTGTTCTATATGTCCCTATTGCACTTTTTACAAATACTTTTGAGATAAATGCCAGAAACAGGGATTTCAAAAGAAACAGATTTGTTTTTAAAACAAGGAATCATGCATATTCGATTTTAGGGATTTTGTATTTTTGCATTTTTGTCATCTTACTTGTTCTTGCAGCTATCAATATCCAGAATATTGCAAGGTTCATCATGGAAAATCGTACAAGCGATTCATACAATAAGAATCTTTCATTGCTTGCCTCGGGGACGTTCATCTCATATACCAGCGGGCGTGAACCGATTTATGCTTTGGCATGGAAATTAATAAAAAATGGTCCTATCTTCGGTTACGGTCTCGCAGGCGATACAGTACAGATTACAAAAGGTTTTGGGTACCCGATGATTACTGGGGATTCGACCTATGCGCACAATCTTATTTTAGGAGTTCTCATCCATTTCGGACCCGTGATAGGTACGGTCCTGATGGTATTTTTCTTTGGCGGCATCATTCTTACTTTAATAATGATGAAACAGCACTCTCTTGAGCAGGAGCTTTTCATAATGGTGATGCTTTATGCCGTGATTTCTACAGCGGTTTCCGGGACATATCTTCAGGAGCCGATAGTGTGGATTACATTGGGCTTTATCATAAGAACTTTATTCGTAAAAAATCCAGTGAAATTTAGATTTGTAAAATTTCAGGGTGACATTTCAAATGAAGCTTGAACGAACGAAGAATTCAATAAATAACGCCATCTGGGGCTTTCTGAATAAAGCCGTGATGCTGCTTGGACCGTTTATTGTCCGGACGGTCCTTATTTACAAGCTTTCTGCTGACTATGCCGGCTTAAACAGCCTTTTTTCTTCTATACTTTCCATACTTTCACTTTCTGAGCTTGGCTTCTCAAATGCTATAGTTTATAGCATGTATAAGCCGATTGCAGAGGACGATTCAAAGACGGTCTGCGCTTTGCTTCGTCTTTATCGAAAGGCCTATCGTATCATCGGTATTGTCATCTTAGGTGTCGGTTTTATTTTGACGCCTTTTTTAAGGTTTATGATAAAGGGCTCTGTTCCGCCCGATGTCAATCTTTATATCCTCTATTTTATTTTTCTTTTCAATACTGTCATAAGCTATTTTCTTTTCGCTTACAAGACAAGTCTCCTGTCTGCGCATCAGCGTGAGGATGTTGTCAGCAGAAATACCATGCGTGTCAACGCCTGCCTTTATGTCGCGCAGGTGCTGATGCTGATTTTCTCAAGAAATTTTTATCTCTATGCTATCACGATCCCGCTTTCTACGATTGCGATAAATATTATTAACTCTGTCACAGTCGACAGGATGTACCCTGCTTATAAGCCTGTAGGAATTGTTCCTGATGAACTGAAGCAGGAAATAAAGAAGCAGATTTACGGTCTCACCATTGGGAAAGTCGCAGGGGCGACCAGAAATACCTTTGACAGCATAGTGATTTCTGCATACTTTGGGCTCACGATGGTGACAATTTATAATAATTATTATTATATTATCAATGCCTTAAATGATGTGTTCTTGATTTTCCTTGGCTCAATTACAGCAGGTGTAGGCAATAAAATAGTGACTGATTCAGAAGAGGAAAATTACAGGGATTTCAAGAAGTTTTTCTTTATCTATATGTGGCTTACCATCTGGTGCGTGTCAGTGCTTGCATCCCTATATCAGCCGTTTATGAAACTTTGGATGGGCGATAAATACATGCTGCCAGAGATATCAATGATATTATTCTGCATATATTTCTTCCATCTTCGTCTGGGCGACATTAATTATGTTTATTATCAGGCAGCAGGCCTCTGGTGGAATGGACGCTATAGGGAAGTCGTCGAGGCGGTGTTAAATATTACCCTTAATTTCATTCTCGGAAAATTTTTCGGAGTAAACGGTGTCATTCTTGCCACGCTGATTTCAATGTGGTCAATATTTTTCTATTCTTCTGGACTTGTTTATAAGGGCTATTTCAAGAATGAGAAGGTTTCGGATTATTTGTGGAGCTGTCTTAAATTTATTCTCACAGGTGCAGTTTCTATCACCTTGTGCTATATTATCTGTAAATGCATTCCAAATGGAAGCGGTGCGGGAATTCGGATTATATTCCTTTTCTGCAAGCTGATCATCAGCAGTGCTATTTCATTTGCGGTGACATTTTTGATTTTAAGAAATGACAAAATTTTTCCGCAGGCGAAGGAATTTGTGGTTGGTATATTAAGTAGAAGGAAGAAATGATGTCAGTATTTGATGACCTTATAAATAAAAGAACGAGTCTCGCACTTGTAGGGCTTGGGTATGTTGGCATGCCTATTGCGGTAGAGTTTGCAAAGAAAGGCATAGATGTAATAGGCTTTGATACGAACGAGAAAAAAATAGGGCTGTATCAGTCCGGCATAGACCCGACGAGAGAGGTTGGGAATGAAGCCATTTCAGAGACAAGCGTGCATTTTACAAGTGATGAAAAGGATCTGGGCAGGGCAGGCTTTATCATTGTAGCAGTTCCTACACCAGTAAATACTGACCATACTCCAGATCTTTCACCTGTTGAGGGCGCATCGGAGGTAGTTGGAAGAAACATTAAAAAAGGCACTATAGTCTGCTTTGAATCGACGGTTTACCCCGGAGTTACGGAGGATGTATGCGTTCCCATTATTGAAAAGGAATCCGGCCTAAAGTGCGGAACGGATTGGAAAATAGCCTATTCTCCAGAAAGAATAAATCCTGGTGATAAGGTGCACAGACTTTCAAATATTAAAAAAATAGTTTCCGGAATGGATGAGGAGACACTTTCGGAAGTAAAAAATGTTTATGATATTGTGATAGAGGTTGGGACTTTTCCGGTTTCGAGTATAAAGACGGCAGAGGCTGTAAAGGTAGTGGAGAACAGCCAGCGAGATATTAATATCGCCTTCATGAATGAGCTTGCCATGGTCTTTGACCGAATGGGGATTGATACAAATGAAGTTGTAAATGGAATGAATACAAAGTGGAATGCTCTTGGATTCAGACCTGGTCTTGTTGGAGGGCATTGTATTGGAGTTGATCCATATTATTTTACTTATGAGGCGGAGAAGCTTGGGTACCACAGCCAGATTATATTAAACGGTCGTATCGTAAATGATCATATGGGGGCTTACGTCGCAGATGCTGCAGTTCGAAAGATGATTGAGGCAGGGCAGGCTCCAAAGGAAAGCAAGGTTGCAATCTTTGGTCTTACTTTTAAGGAAAATTGTCCCGATACCAGAAACAGCAAGGTAGAGGACATTATTAAGGAGTTTTCGACCTATGGAATTCAGCCAAAAGTAGTGGATCCATGGGCCGATCCTGCTGATGCGATGAGAGAGTATGGTGTTGAGCTTACAGACATAAAAGATATTTCAGATATGGACTGTATTATCGTTGCAGTGGCGCATAATGAATTTAAGGCTCTATCACTTGATGAAATGAAAAGGTTTTATAAAAAGGACCTTCCCGATTCAAAGAAAGTGCTCATAGACGTAAAGGGTCTTTATGACATTCCATCACTTAAGAAATCTGGTCTTTTATGGTGGAGACTCTGATATTATTGCGAGCAAAGATGGTTTTAGAGATTAATTTAAAGGAATTTGGCTAAGGGACATTTTTTGAATAGCAGCAATTTATAGAAAAGTTATTTTATGATGGAAGAGAAAAAAGCAAAGGTTTCCGTCCTTATTACCTTTTATAATCAGGAAAAGTATGTGGATGATGCGATAAAAAGCGTAATGGATCAAAAGACAGATTTTCCTTTTCTGATTATTGCAGGGGATGATGGATCTTCTGATGGAACGGTCTCAAAAATAAAGGAATGGGAAGGGAAATACCCGGATATCATTTCTCATATTGTGATGCCGCGCGACCCGGGGAAAAAATACATCAGTGCCTCCAGGGCATCAAAGAACCGGCTGGCATTACTAGAAAAAGTGGAGACACCATATTTTATTTATCTCGACGGAGATGATTTCTGGACTTCTGAGGAGAAGCTTCAGAGGCAGGTGGATATTTTAGAAAAGCCTGAGAATTCTGACTGTGTAGCCTGCGGGCATAAGCTCTCCGGATTTTGGGAGGATCATCCCGAAGATACTACGAGCTATCCTGATTTTGATCTTCCGGAGCGAAAAATAGATCTGAAGACCTATCTCTCAAAGTATTATCTTTCTACAGATACTCTGCTTTTCAGAAGTGGGTATATAAAAGATATTGATACAAAGTTACTGACTGAGGATTTTAATGACACACTGATTACATACAGTTTCATGCAGTTTGGGAAAATATATTATCTTCCCGATGCGATGGCAGTGTACAGACAGCTGAATGGCAGTATCTTCATGGGTGCAAAATCCATGGTGACTGTCGTCCGCCAGATTATGGGTTATGATTATGCTGTGAAGATAAATCCTAATATGGAGAGCCTGTTAAGGAGACGCTATTATAATGTATTTTCTGAGGCTATTGAAAGAGCAGCTGCCTTTCAGGATGTGAATCCTGAATACTTAAATATTGCGAAAACTTACGGGCTTAAAACTGCCGAGAAATATATGTCGACAGGACATCTATTCTCAGATTCAGCTGCCGAAGAC
The DNA here is from genome assembly GCA_900317755.1 of uncultured Lachnospiraceae bacterium. Classification (GTDB taxonomy): domain Bacteria; phylum Bacillota; class Clostridia; order Lachnospirales; family Lachnospiraceae; genus RUG306. Next base: position 19,647 of record ONHZ01000001.1, on the reverse strand, counting down.
AGGAGAATTCTTAAGAAGATTTATTTTGATAAGCAGGTGAACAGGCTATATTATCATTTTAAATAGGAGGAGTCATGATTGAATATAAACCACAATGGATACAAAAATTATTAAAGATTTTTGATATAAAACTCATTGCTTTTACAATAGTTTGTACATTTATAATGCATGGGCAGATTTTGTTTCAATCCATTATCTGGCACGACCATCTATTTTCTATTAATGATGTTGGACCGATGATTCAAAACGGAAGATGGTTTCTTGATGTTATTAATTATCTTGTAGGATTTTTGTCTGGTAATGAAGTACTTCCGGTAGTAAATGGTTTGCTTTCAGCGGTATTTATTGCATTTAGTGCCTGTATTGTTTTTTCTCTTTTTGATATCAATAATAAACTGATAAAATATCTGCTGGTACTGATTTTTGTAAGCATTCCCGTTATTCCTTCAGAGTTTGCTTATATGTCTGGGGCTTGGCAGAATATGTTTGGAATTTTCCTTGCATTTTTGTCATGCTATATTTTTGTGAAGGGGGGGCTACAGGACAAGACTAATAAATTGAAAATATTAGCTCTCATTGCTTCTGCATTTGTGTTAAGCTGCTCTATGGGAGTATATCAGTGTTATCTTACTATTTACCTTTCAGTTATATTAATTTATTATATTTTTCAATGTTGTAATGAGAATTTTGTATTTTCAAAATTTATTCTTACAGGATTAATATATCTGTCGTCTGCTGTATTTGGATTGATATTATATTTTGTTAATTTGAAAATTGTTTTGTTGCTTGCAGGAGCATCATTATCCAATTATGATAATGTGGATTCTTTTGGAATTACAAGTTTTCATAATTATCTGATAAGAGCAAAATATTGTTATAAAACATTTCTTGATACAGATTTATGGTATACAGGCAATGTTTTCCCATTTCATTTTAAGGGATGGTACATATTATTGATTGGCATTTGCATGGCATCAGTGATATTGTTTTTATTGATATGTTTAGTAAAAAAAGAGATAAGGAAAACTATACAGGTGTTGTTTTTATTATTTCTCTTTCCATTGGCATTGAATTTTAATTATGTAATGTACGGTGATGTAGAAAATGGTGGTGAATTTGCTATACATTCTCTGCATATGTACCAGATGGTTTTACTTTTTGTATTGCCTTTTGTATTTTTGACAAACGAGCATTTATTATTATCAATTAAGGAATTAAAGAGACCTTGGAAAAATATTCAAGAAATAGTATATGTTGTATCAGGCATTACAATTTTTTTGTTTGGAATTTTATATTTTAGATATGATAATTATCTATATACTTTGAGCGAACTAAGGCAGCAGAAAGCACTTAGTTTTTGTACGGAATTAAAGACAAGAATAGAGTCATATGAAGGATATGATGTCAGAAATAAGATTGTTTTTGTAAATGAAGAGAATATGACAGATCCAGCCGATGATGCCATAGATGCAAGATATGATTATCCTAAAACAAATCCATATTCTTACTATTTTGTAAATGGACATCTTTCATTGTATTTAAAAGATTGGTTAGGTTATGAACCATCTTATGGCAATGTAGAAGACTTTGAAAATTTAGATGAAGTAAAGGTTATGCCTTCTTATCCAAATGCAAATTCAATCAAGAAGATAGATGATACTATTGTGGTGAAATTTTAACGGATGGTTAAGACTACAAAGTAGACTTTGAAAGTAGACTTTGAGTAGACTTTATGTTATACTTTGAAATATGAACAGTATTATAGACTAATTTCATACAATGGAAATGCGAGATTTTTATGAATTTTGGCAAGGAAAATGAATCGCAGGAATTCAAAGAAAGTATCGGACAGCTTGACAAGGGGATAAAATCCCTTACTGCCATGCTGAATAAACATGGTGAAGGTACAGTATACTTTGGCGTAAAAGATAATGGCGATGTTTGTGGCCTTAAGTCTGGTAAAGATACCCTTATGGATATAAGAAACAGAATACGAGATAAAGTTGAGCCGAGGATATATCCTGAAATAGAGCTAAGGAATAATGCAGATAAAGAATATATAGTACTTTTTGCGAAAGGCAGCGATATACCATATTCTTTTGATGGAAGATACTATATTAGAATTGTTGCGGCTGATGAGCAGGCAGATAATGAAATATTAAGGAAGATGCTTGCATCGTCAGATGCAGATATCATTAGGCAAAAAATGTCTCCCAATCAACAGCTTAAATTTTCCTCTTTTTTTGCACTGCTATCATCAAATGGCGTACACCCCAATCTTTCAGATGATTTTCTTGGAAATTATGGATTGCTGAATAATGATGGACAATTTAATATCAATGCATATCTTTTAGCGGATAATAACGATATTAGGATAAATGTTGTGACTTTTGATGGCACAGATAAAGCAGCAATGTCTAAACGAACAGAATATGGCGGCAAATGCCTTTTGGTTTCGCTAAATGAAATACTTTCATATTTTGATAGTATTAATATTACAAAAGTAGATGTGTCACAAGCCATTAGAAAAGAAATTAAATTATTTGATTTTCCAAGTTTTCGGGAGGCTTGGGTGAATGCCTGTCTTCATAATAGCTGGAAGGACTTTCTTCCGCCTGCAATATATATCTTTGATGATCGTATGGAGATAGTATCTTATGGAGGAATTCCATACACATTATCCTTGGATGGCTTTTTTAACGGTACAAGCGTACCTGTGAATAAAAGTTTGCTTACAATATTTATTGCAGCAGGGCTTGCAGAGCAGAGTGGTCATGGGGTACCGACAATTGTTTCAAAGTATGGTAAAAATGCTTTTTCTTTTGACAATGGAATGTTGACAGTTACAATTCCATTTGCATTTGAAAGAGATGAGGTCGTTGCAAGAAAGAGAAGTGAGCTGAATAGAAGAGGACTTAATGAAAATCAAAGAAAAGTATATGAGGCATTAAAAGGTAATGGGAGGTTATCACTTCGGGAGGTTTCAGAAAAAATTGGTATCAGCGTTGGAGGGGTGAAAAAAATAAGTCACACATTACAAGAGATGGGATTATTGGAACGTGTTGGCTCAAAGAGAGATGGATATTGGATGGTAAAGGATTATGAGTAATAGAAAAATAGAAAATATTTTAATATTTTTTATTATTGCACTTACAATCGTATTTATTGCTATTACAAGTAATGTTTTAGCCGAAAATAAAAAATCTGGGCAGGAATTAAGGACGGAGATTGCGGATGTAAGAGGCGACGCAGATAGTATTGTTACTATTGCCTCTGATGATGGCATGTATGATTCTTCCGTGCTTTTAAATGAACTTGCGGAGAAAAATGATATTGATGTGATTGTTGCCGGAGTCGGATATTATGTAAAGCCGTATGAAGATGGTTGGAAAGAAATACTTAAAGACGGTCATACTGAACTAATCAGCCACACATCATCTCATTTGGTTCTGGGGCAGGACACTGAGTTTGCGCAGGATTATGACGCGTTAAACTATGAGATTACAGGAATGCAGAAGTATCTCACAAGGACTTTTGATTCAAAGCAGGTGACATTCGTTTGGCCGGAGAATAGTCTGTGCAGGATGTTGAAATAGAAATAAAATAAGGATTATTTCATGCAAAAACTTTTTGATATTTCAAATAAGAAGATATATTGTCTCTATTCTATTCTGATGATTCTGGCTGGAGTGATTGGAGACTTTGGCTTTTATGACACCACGAGATTTGTGTTCAGCTTTGTGGCATTGATTGGGATTTTTTTACTTTTTCGTCTTGCTAAAATAATAGATATTCTGCTTGTTGGTATTGGCGGGATTATTATTTTTATTCTGTTTCGCTTTTTATACTATGGCGGCGACAGTCCATTTTTCTTCACTATTTATGCTTTAGGAATTCTTGAGTCTTTATTGCTTGGAATTTCTGGGATTAAAAAAGATTTTTTTGAAAAAGCAGATAATAATAAATTATTTGTCTTATTGAATATCATTGCAGTTTGCTACTTTCTGGTTTCAGTGATATATTATTTTTCGCTTGTATTCATCGGCTCATGGTATGGTGGCAGGTGGCTGTTACTCCGAGGGGCGTATTGCTTTTTTACTTTTATTTCTATGCTGTTTTTGAACAAAAAGACAGACGTTATTTTGTAATTATTTCTATAATCGATTGGTTTGAGGAATCAAATGAAAAATAAAATGACAGTTCCTTTCGTGACATTTAAGCCGCTAGAAAGGGCGCTTGACAGGGAAATAAGGGCGGCTTTTGAAAGAGTATATGATAGGTCGTGGTATATAGAAGGCGAAGAAGATAAGCAATTCGAGGAAGCCTTTGCATCATACTGCGGTGTGAACTATGCCGTGGGCTGCGGCAACGGGCTTGATTCGCTGATGCTTTCTTTGAAGGCTCTTGGAATTGGTTCAGGCGATGAAGTAATTGTTCCATCTAATACCTTTATTGCAACAGCGCTTGCGGTGACATACTGTGGTGCGACTCCTGTTTTTGTAGAGCCTGACATTAATACCTTTAATCTTGATTCTTCGAAGATAGAAGAGAAGATTACAGGCAAGACAAAAGCCATCATGCCGGTACATCTCTATGGACAGCCTGCCGATATGGATCCGATTATAGAGATTGCAAAGAAGCATGATCTTTTTATTGTAGAGGACTGTGCCCAGGCGCATGGTGCAAGGTATAAGGGAAAAAGGATAGGCTCTTTTGGCGATACAGCAGGCTTTAGCTTTTACCCTGGGAAGAATCTTGGTGCACTAGGTGATGCAGGAGCTGCTGTTACAAACTCTTCTGAGCTTGCAGAAAAGATTCGTGCCTTAGGAAATTATGGCTCCGATTATAAATATCATCACATCTATCACGGGAATAACAGCCGACTTGATGAGATGCAGGCGGCCTTTCTTTCAGCGAAGCTTCCGATACTTGATAAGGTAAATGAGAACCGTAGAAAAACTGCTTCAAAGTATTTAAGCGGCATGAAAAATCCTTTAGTGATTCTTCCAACTGTTCCTGAATATGCTGAGCCCGTATGGCATATTTTTGCGGTTCGTTCTCCAGAGAGGGACAGGCTTGAGAGATTCTTAAATGACAGAGGCATCGGCACGAACAAGCACTATCCTATTCCAATGCATCTTCAGGAATGCTATAAAGACTTAGGTTACAAGAAGGGCGACTTCCCGATTGCCGAGGAAATAAGCGAAACAGAACTCAGCCTTCCAATGTATTATGGTATGACTGATGAAGAGATTGACTATGTCATCGCTGCGGTGAATGAATTTGAATGATTGTTCGGTAGTGCTATGAAAGTTTCGATTCTGATTCCAACATACAATTCATCAAAGACCATTGGTGAGACCATTGAAAGTGTCCTGAACCAGGAGGACTTTGACAATTTTGAGATCTCACTAAGCGATGATGGCTCTAAAGATGATACAAGAGAACTCTTAAAAAAGTATAAAGAAAAGTATCCTGAAAAAATCAGACTTCATTTCAATGAAGAGAATATGGGGGTAGTAAGAAATTCTATCTCTGGATTTGAAAGTGTAGAGAGTGAGTATATTTTTTCGATGGGACATGACGACAGATTTCTGCCGGACATGCTTGCTACAGAGGTGTATTTTCTAGAGGCGCACAAAGAATATAATGCCTGTTATTCCAAGGCAAAGATTTTTCTTGAAGAACAAAATAAATTTTCAGGAGACCTCATAGGTTCTGATGGGTGCAGCTTTAAGGATCTTCTGATTCATAATAACATTCCATCATTAAGCTGTTGCATAAGGACATCTGTTGTAAAAGATTATCTGAAGGAAATAGATCCGCTTTCTAAAAACTGGACACTGGAAGATTATCCATTATGGCTTTATACGGCTGCTACAGGCAGGATAAAATTTCTAGACGAAGTTCATTCCATTTACAGAATTACAGGTGGAAGCGTAATGCATAAAAATGGTGACGATGATATTGAGATGCTTCAGAATGTTCTTGACATGAAATTATTCTTTGCTGAAAAATATGCAAGAGATGATGATGCAAAGCAGGATTTTGAAAGACTTTGTAATGAGGGATTTTCCTATGAGATGGCGAATCATTATCTTTACGAAGATGATATGGAGAATTTCAGAGAGTATTTAAAAAAGTCCCCAAAGAGTCTTAAGGTGACACTGAAATATTTATTTTCACTTACTGCCCCGACAAGAAAATTTCTTAAAAGCAGAGAGCAGTATTGAGAGATATTAAATTATGATAAAAGTTATTCAATATAATGAGGAGAATAAAGAGCTTTGGGATGATTTTATTCAGACATCAACAAAGCCCATGTTTATGTTTAACAGGAATTATATGGACTATCATAGGGACAGATTTACTGACCATTCCCTTATGTTTTATGATGACGAAAAATTAGTTTCCGTCCTTCCGATGAATATAATGAATGACAGGTTATATTCTCATGGCGGGCTGACTTTCGGTGGATTTTTTTTCGACTGCAGTTTAAAACAGCATGAGATGAATGACTGCTTTCAGGCACTAATAGATTATTCAAAGAAAAATAATATAAAAGAAATCATATATAAGTCCGTTCCGTCAATATATAGTAATGAACCTTCGGAAGAAGACAGATATGCATTATACCTTCATCATGCTTCTCTGGAAAAAGTCGAAGCTTCAACTGCAATTAAATTTGAAAATCCCATAAAGATGCCTAAAGGAAGGAAAGCACAGATTTCAAGGGCAAGAAGAGAAGGGGTAGTGATAGAAGAAAAGACATCAGAAGAAGATTATTTTGATTTTATAGAACTTGAAAATTCTGTGCTTGAAAAATATCATGATACAAAGGCAGTGCATACCGGTGCGGAATTATTCCTGCTCCATAGCAGATTTCCGGAAAATATTCATTTATTTGCAGCGATGTGTGATGGAGAAATGATAGCCGGAACCGTGATATTTGAATATCCCTCTGTCATTCATACCCAGTATATGGCAGCAGATGAAACAGCCCGGGAAATCGGAGCATTAGATCTTACTATAAAAACTGTAATGGATAAATATTCTTCCAATAAGAAATACCTGGACTTTGGTATTTCTACTGAACAAGATGGATATTTTCTGAATACAGGACTTATTTCTCAGAAGGAAGGTTTTGGTGGAAGAACTATTGTCTATGAGACTTACAAGCTTCCAATTTTGTAATGTCTGACCGGTGATATTTTTTTACAAATGGTGTAATAGGTAATGATTTAAAAATATTCACATCGCAGGTATATTTCTGTTATAATTCATTCTGTATGCGCATAACGGCGTGCGTGGTGGTTAAATTTGATTTTTTGAAAGTTAAAATATGAACGAAAAAACAGCTAAAGAGAATAAGGCCAGGAAAATAAGCATTACGCATATTATTTTTTCCGTTATTATGATTTTGTCAGGGGTACTTGGATTTCTTAGCAATGTCGGAAGCCTGAAGGTTTTCTTTGGAATATGCATTGTTACAGGCTTCTTTCTTATGTTTTATGTGACAGAAGCTGTGACAATTCTCATGAGCTTTTTATGTACTTCGCTCCTCTTTATTCTCATCAGATATATTGACAGGGGCGGTGACAGTATCACTTTCCTGCATTTTTATATGCTTGGAATTTGCATTACGCTTGCATTTTTCTTTGAGGGTTTCTTAAGGACAAAGAAAAAATTTATTTATATTATCTGCATCATTCTTTCATTAGGTTATTTCCTAATAGCCCTGTATACTTATTTATCTCCGGCTTTTGCAGAGATTGTATATTATCCTCATAGAATAGTTTACAAAAGCATATATTGTATCGCTGTCATCATTTCTCTTATTTATCTGAATGTATATTTTTACAGATGCTCAGCAGAACATTTTGATTATCAGAGGAGAAGCTTCGATGTTGAGGAAAAATATGCATATCGTGGCGAGTGCTCTGTTTTTCTGACACTTCTTTCTACACTTCTTTTCTTCTTTGTCTGGGTTCAGTACGTGCAGGATCACAATAACACAGGACATCTTCTTGGTGCAGGAAACCTTGCGATGGCATTCGTGTTCTATTTCCTGATTTTCATATTCTGTGGAAATGCACTTGGCGCATATACGATTGGCGTGAATAAGGTCTCGAGGGTAGTTGCATCAGAAGCCGTGTCATTTTTCCTGACAGACATTATAGAGATCTTCGTTTCACTATTGATTATTGGTGAGTTCAGATTTTTCTGGTCGATTCTATGGAGATATTTTCTGCTGTTTCTCGTGCAGACCGTAGTGATAGGTCTCATTACGATTCCACTCATTCATATATATCGCCGGAGGTTCCCGGCACTGCAGCTTCTGCAAATTTATGGAAAGGATGTAGATCATACTTTTTCAAAAATGGAGCTTCGCCCGGATAAATACCATATCGGTGGAAAGGTGAGCTATCTGGATGGAATGGACAAGATTATTTCAGAGATGGAGGGCTATGATGCGCTGTTGCTTCAGGATCTTCCCGATGATGTGGAAAGCGAGCTCATCCAACTTGCCTTTGAGTATAATAAACGAATTTATTATGTTCCCAAGATTTCGGATATTCTGATTAAGTCTTCAAGCGAATTGAATCTTTTTGATACACCCCTTTATTACCGGAGAAATCACGGCATGTCGATGACACAGAGGTTTGTAAAGAGACTTCTCGACATCGTGCTTTCCGGCTTTGCACTGGCTGTGCTTTCGCCACTTTTTGGCATCGTGGCGCTTGCGATTAAATTGGAGGACGGCGGTCCCGTATTCTACAGACAGGAGCGCTGCACATGGAATATGAAGAAATTCATGATTCTGAAATTCCGAAGCATGATTGTAAATGCAGAGGCAGATGGGAAGTCACACCCTGCAGGGGAAAAGGATGACCGGATCACGAAGGTCGGTCACGTGATCCGTGCTACGAGAATCGATGAGCTTCCGCAGCTTATCAATATCCTGAAGGGTGATATGTCAATCATTGGACCGCGTCCCGAAAGAGTCGAGCACGTAGAAAAATATTGCGCTGAGATTCCGGAATTTAAATACAGGTACAAGGTCAAAGGAGGTCTTTCAGGCCTCGCCCAGGTCTATGGAAAATATAATACCACTGCCATGGACAAGCTGAAGATGGACCTTATGTATATTACGAATTATTCACTTGTTCTTGATGTAGAGATCGTATTCGAGACCTTCAAAATCATTTTCCAGAAGGAGAGCACCGAGGGATTTTCTGAAGAAGCTCAGGGGAAGATTATGAATTCGGAAGTGAGCGAGGATATGAAGGATATGGTGGAAGGAGTTACAAAGAAATGAGCAGAGTGGGTCTGAAAAAAACATCATCTGTGAATTTCGTTATGAGGCATTTATATGACACATGTATTTATCGTTGCAAGTAAGGGAATTCCTGCGAAGTACGGCGGCTTCGAAACCTTTGTTGAGAACCTTACAAAAAGAAAGAAATCAGAAGACATATATTACCATGTGAGCTGCATGGGTGAGCCAATAGGGCATTTTAAATACAATAATGCCGACTGCTTTAATGTGAAGGTTCCGCTTCCTGGGGCACCCGGAAGAATTTTTCATGTAGGGTTAGTACTTTCATATGTTGAAGGATGGGTAAAGCATAAAGGACTCGGGGACGATAAGGTAATCGTATATATCTTAGGCTGCCGCATCGGACCGCTTCTGAAGTCGCATTACAAGAAGCTTCACAAGCTTGGTGTAAAGGTCTTTGTGAATCCTGACGGTCTCGAATGGAAGAGGTCAAAGTGGTCAGAGCCAGAGAAAAAATTTCTTAAATACTGCGAAAAGTGTCTTGTTGAAAATTCTGATCTTGCAATCTGCGATTCGAAAACAATTGAAGAATACATTAATGATTCCTATGGTGATCATGTAAAGAATACCACCTACATTGCATATGGTGCAGATGTTACTAGGTCGACCTGCTCCGACGACGAATTAAACAAGTGGTTTTCAGAGCATAATGTAAAGTCTTATGATTATTATCTGATTGTTGGTCGATTTGTCCCGGACAATAATTACGAGACGATGATTTCCGAATTCATAAAGAGTAATACGACAAAAGATCTGGTCATTGTCACGAATGTGGAAAAGGACAAGTTCTATGAAGAGCTTGAAGAGAAAACCCATTTCGAGGAAGATCAGAGGGTGAAGTTCGTAGGAACAGTTTATGAAACGGAGCTTATCAAGGCAATCCGTGAGAAAGCCTTCGCATATCTCCACGGACATGAGGTCGGCGGTACGAATCCAAGTCTCCTTGAAGCCCTTGCATCAACTGATGTGAATTTATTATATGATATTGGCTTCAACCACGAAGTCGGTGAAGACAGCGCGCTTTACTGGACAAAGGAAGATGGTTCATTATCTTCTTTGATTGAAAAATGCGACAGCGAATATGCCTCCGCAGAAAAGCGAAAAGAAATGCATGAAAAAGGTGTGGCTCGGATCACCGGTGCATTCAGCTGGGACTTTATTGTAGAGTCATATGAAAAGGTGTTTTTGTCTGAGTAGTGTGAGAAGTTAGGAACATAGAGGTTTTGCGGTAGGGCAGAATAGGCTTATGGATAAGATAGCGGTTTTGATACCTTGTTACAACGAGGCGAAGACAATTGAAAAGGTCGTGAAGGATTTTCGAAATGCTTTGGGCGATGAAGCCGTGATATATGTATATGACAACAACTCCACCGATGGTACAGCAGCGATAGCAGAGAAGGCGGGGGCAGTGGTCCGTCACGAATATATCCGGGGGAAAGGTAATGTCATCCGAAGGATGTTCCGTGAGATTGATGCCGAATGCTATATCCTGACTGATGGAGACGACACTTATCCTGCTGAAAACGCACCTTCCATGGCAAAACGTGTCCTAGAAAAGGACGTGGATATGGTCGTAGGCGACAGGCTTTCCTCGACATATTTTACAGAAAATAAGAGACCGTTTCACAATTTTGGAAATTCCTTTGTGCGTGCCGCGATAAATCATCTTTTCAAGACGGATATCAAGGATATCATGACAGGCTATCGGGCATTCAGCTATGATTTTGTAAAGACCTTCCCTGTTCTTTCTAAGGGATTTGAAATTGAGACTGAGATGACGATTCATGCGGCTGAGAAGAATCTCTACATTGAAAATGAAGTCATAGAATACAGGGACAGACCTGAAGGCTCTGTTTCGAAGCTGAATACATATTCAGATGGTTTCAAGGTAATAGGAACTATTGCAAGGCTTTTCAGGACTTACAGACCGTTTCAGTTTTTTGGACTAATTGCCCTGATACTTGCTACACTTGGTGTTGGCTTTATGATTCCTGTTCTTATGGAATTTGCGTCGACTGGTCTCGTAAGGCGTTTTCCAACGCTTATTGTATGCTGTTTTGTGCTTCTTACTTCAATTATTTCGCTATTTTCAGGCTCTATATTAGAGACTATGACATGGAAGAACCGTCAGGATTTTGAGATGTGGAGAAACAGGGTTCATGAGGACAAGATGGAGAAAATGGGGAAATCCTAATAGCAGGATAAAAGCATTTGCATTCATTGAGATATTGCTTATAGCAGTATTTTTATTGAGTGTGATATGTTATGGAAAAAACTTAAAAAAATCGGTGCCTGTTCAAATGGAGGAGTGGGAATCAGGCATTGCTGCTTTTCAAGATGGGGATTGGCATATTGATTCGACGTTTGTTGAAGGATTGGATATGCCTGATGAGGGAATACCGATATTTTATCATAACGAAATGTCGTTGAAAAAGGGCAGCTATACGCTCACGATAAAATATTCATCAGAGGAGGATCAGTATTTTCTTCCCTTTGCTGATAATGGAAATGATCATTTTATTAAAGCAGAAAAGGCGGTTTTATATAAGAATCAGAAGATAGAAAAATATCGATTTTATACCACTGAAAATCTGAAAAATTTTCAAATCAGATTTTTATACAATGGGAGTGGAAATTTTGAAATAAAAAATGTAAGTCTTGCTGTAAATGACCTGGGACTAAAGAGAGGCTTTCTGTATTTCCTGTCAATATTGCTGATCGCAGATACTATTATTTTTATTATTTTTGCATCAAAAGAGAAAAGAAAATCAGCTATTCTGATTTTTGCTATTACGTTTTTTGTTTCACTTCCATTATTTATTGCAGGTTTAAATAATAATGGAGGACAGGATCTTTTATATCATCTTGCAAGAATTGAAGCCTTGACAGCGTCTTTAAGAAAAGGGGATTTTCCAGTAAGGCTTGCATCAAGCTGGTTTTGTGGGTATGGGTATCCATCGTCTATTTATTATGGGGATGCTACACTCTATTTTCCTGCGTTACTTCGTCTACTCGGTCTGAGCATATATCAGACATATAAAGTATATGTCTTCTCTGTAAACTTTATTACAGTATTAATTTCATATTTATGTTTCAAAAAAATCTATAATAATTCGGATATAGGACTTTTGCTGGCACTTTTATACACGGTTGCACCATATCGTCTGTATGATATTTATCATAGAGCGGCAGTGGGAGAATATACTGTATTTATATTCTATCCGCTTATTGTATTAGGTCTTTTTCTGATATATTCAAATGAAAACAAAAAAGTTAAGAAGAATATTCTCTATTCTCTGCCACTTGCTTCTGGTATGTCCGGAATAATAATTACTCATGTATTATCTGCTGAGATAGCACTATTTTTCCTTATAATAACCGTTTTGATATTTGGCAAAAAGACATTTAGGCTGAATTCACTTCGGTCATTTGCTTTTTCAGCCGGCTTTTCATTAATATTTAGTATGGGATTTCTTGTTCCATTTCTTGACTATCAGGATCAGGAAATTAAGGGAAAATATTTCTTAAATAGCGACATACCTAACCAAATTCAGGATTATGGAGTGAATACTGCTGAATATTTTACATTTTTTAAGAATCCAATAAGTAATTTTAAAGGTATTTATTCACCAGGAATAATATTGATGTTTGGCTTGATATTAGCCATTATACTTATTTTCAAAAAGAAGGCAGCTTATGAAATAAAATGCCTGTCGATTCTCTCTGTAATAATATTATTTTTTGCAACAGATCTTTTTCCATGGAACCATCTTTCTTATCATTATGGATTTTTCAATTTCCTTTCAGCTATGCAGTTTCCCTGGAGAATAGTTTCTGTATCAATACCAGTGTTAACAGTATTGGCAGGCTTTGTGATAGAGAATGAATACTTTGAAGAACTTGTAAAGATAAAAAAGCATAGTGCGTTGGTGATATTTGCTATTATTACAGTTCTATATACTTGTTATTTTGCCAGCCAGTATGACGAATATGCAGTTGAAGATAGATTTTATGATACTTATGATATTGATGTGTTCGAAATAAAAAATGGAGAATACCTCCGCACGTCTGATAAATATGGAAATACTGATGTCAATGCATTTGATGGGGAAATAGTTGGAGATAATGTTTTTGATATAAGTAATATCCATAGAAAAGATAAGCATATAGAATTTTCCTGCAAGACTGGAGAAAAGAATGGTAATGTGATCATGCCGCTTATTAATTACAAATATTATCGGGCGGCCGATAAAGATGGTAATGTGTTAAAAATAATCAATGGGGAAAATAATCTTGTATCCATAAGAGTTCCTTCACGTTATCATGGAAAAATTACGGTAGAATACAGGCCTCCAGTTATCTGGAATGTTACATTCATTATTTCTGTATTTTCAATATTGTTTGTATTGTCTGGGCTATTAACAAGAATTGTAAAACGGGGACATCGTTATGAAAAACAAGCGAAAAAAGTATCTTAGAATTCCATTATTTATTATTATTGCTGTTGCTGTTTCTGCTGCTGTTGGGACAGTCTTAATGATAGCGATATACTTTTTGCCATTAAAGGAAATACAAAAACACTGTGCTGACTCATATCCGATTTTTCAGAAGGAGACGAATTACTATTATTGGGCACCGGTTTATGAAAACACGAAATTAGACAATTCTACTGATGCCTTTATGATGAATATTGCCATGTATGATGGCACCTCATCGAGAATAAATAATGCAATGCAGAATTACTATGTGATGTATAGTGGCGACATCGATTTCTTTGAAAATGTGATGATGTATATCAATGATGATAAGACGTATGAGCCAGCATTATGTGCATACGGAAGGTACTGGCATGGCTATTTATTATGGCTGAAGCCCCTATTAGAATTCATGGATCTGCAGGAAATCAGAATGCTGAATATGGCTCTTCAGTTTTTGTTATTAATTTTTGTTGTTATTAGACTGTACACGTTTTGTGATAAAAAGTTGGTTTTGCCATTTTTGTTTGCGATATTATTTATCAATCCTGTTTCAACAGCTCTCTGTATGCAGTACTCAAGTATTTATTATATTACTCTCTTATCAGTTTTGGTAATAACATATCTTGATAAGAAGCAGCTTAGAAAAAATTATTATAAAATTTTTGTTTTAAATGGAATTGCCATAGCATTTTTTGACTTCTTTACCTATCCATTGGTCGCATTTGGCATACCACTCATAATGATATTATTCCTGCTGAATGAAGATTTGTGGTCAGAACTAAAATGTGTAATTATTAGTTTTGTATGCTGGCTGTCATCCTATGCATTAATGTGGTTTTCCAAGTGGGTTATTGGAGGACTGATAACAGGAGACGATATTATTAATAATGGGTTGCAGCAGATAAGAACTCGTACCATCTCAGATGCATACGGAAAAGATGTAACAGTCTTTGAGTCAATCGGAAGAAATTTCAATTTTATCTCAGGTATGCCGTTGAAGATATTCCTTATATTAGTAATAATAATGACATTAGCTTTTGCATTAAGTAAAAAAGTGAAACTATCATTTGATAAGAATATTATCGCCATTGCCATTGTTGGAATTCTTCCATTTATCTGGTATGGAGTAATGCGAAATCATTCGTATATTCATGCCTATATGACACATCGTGATTTGGCAGTGACAGTATTTGCCATAATGTCTGCATTGTTTTTGTGCTTCTCAATAGATGACTGGGAAAAGGGAAATACTTCTGATAAGCGTAAAGTTGAAAGTAAAGAATAATGTTGCATTGGATTAGTTTTTGATCTTCGGTTAAAGGCTGTCATGGAAAATAATAGTGGTTTTAAGAATGTAAAGCATCCTGCAAAAATATCGTCCTACCTTGCGCTAGAAAAAAAGGATCTGATCATTGTTTCGATTTCAGGTGTCCTATATAATGTCGGGATGATTCTGGGACCTTATTTTGAAGGCCAGATGGCCAAGTGCCTCTTTGATATTTATAAAGAAAAATCAACATTCAGGGACATGGCGTTCCTTGCGCTTATCTATGTCATTTCCATCGCTTTCGTGCAGGCTATGCGTGCCGTAAAGCGATTTTTTGTGCGCCATTTTTCAAATAATACTTCGCTTAATATGCGGCATGTGATCTATCGCAGTATGCTGCGTGCGGATTCCAATCAGAGTTCTGATTCAGGGAGAAATTCGCAGAAAGAGGTGGAGTTTGTTGCTGATACAGATGGTTCCAAAGGAGAAAAAGATTCCGTAGAGAAATCTGATAAGGGTGAAGCTGAATCGTCTGGTGTGGATGTAGGCACGCTCATGACCAAGGCTATCGAGGATGTCGATGCCTGTGCTGAGGGGTTGAGAAAATTCATTACCGAGATTTTTGACACGGGCGTCGTCATGATTGCATATCTAGCAATGCTGATCTATTACGATTGGCGGCTTACTATCATTTCTGTATTATTTTCTCCCATTGCATATTTCATCGCTGACAGGCTGAAAAAGCCCGTGACATCTGCATCAGCTGAACAGAAGGAGAGTGCTGGAAAGCTTAATACCTCGACACTGGATCGTATTTCAAATGCGTTGACCTACAGAATTTATGGTGTGGAGAAAGTGCATGAAGAAAAATACGAGGAAAGACTTTCAGACTATGAGAAGAAGTCGGTCCGTGCGAATATTTTCCAGAGCTCGCTTCAGCCAATCTATCTTGTGATTTCAATGCTTGGCGTCATTCCGATTCTGATTTTCGGTGGAAAGAATGTGCTTGGCACAGGCTGGACCGCCTGGGACATTGCTGCGTTCACAGCATTTTTCTCCTGCTTTTCCAAGCTCGCAAAGAAATCTTCGCATGCTGCAAATTTATTTAATGCCGTTCAGAAGGCTGAGGTCTCATGGAAGAGAATCGAGCCGATCATGAAGGAGGCGGAGAGTGAAAAAGACGGAAATTCGGATAATATAGGAACGACAGAAAAATTAACGGGAGCAGGCGCACAATTAAATGCACAAAAAGATTCTGCATTTGTGAATGATTTTACCCTTTCATTTGACAATGTCACGATTCTAAAAGAGAAGGACGAGCCGCTTCTTTTCCTGCTTACGAGATTCTTCCAGAAGAGAAGCCTTTCGGCTCAGATGGAAAATAGAAGAGCGGTTGGCAAGGTAAACAGCACCCTGCCGGAGACCATCGAAAACGGCAGGATGATAAGGAATCTTCATGCGGAAAATTTCATGGAGAGGCGATATGACAGATTCATCCGTGACAGTTTCGAGGCGACTGACCGGATTAATATTTATGACTCATTATATTCGCCAATCATAAAGACGATGGCGGCAGTCGCAATCGGAATCATGATGGCTTCGGCAGCTTCAGGGACTGCACTTGCTACACTTTTTGGTATTGGTGTCGGCACGGCAGTTACGTTCATGGCATACGTTAATAATATTTTTGAACCGCTTTCAGATATCGGCATGGAAATCCAGACCATCCAGGCCGCAGGTGCAGGTGTCAGGAGAATCGGGGAGTTTTTGAATTATGATGCAAACGAAAATGTATCTGATGATATAAAGTCTGAATTAGATGAAAATGGTGCGAAAAAAGTAAAATCTGAAGCAGGTGGAAATGGTACAGTAATAGTATCCTCTCAAGCAGATGAATTTACCTCAGAAATGAAGAAAACAAAATTGGCGGTCACATTTTCACATGTTACCTTCGGTTATGACCCGTCGAAAATTATCCTTCACGATTTTTCCCTGGATGTAAAACCAGGCGAGCACGTGACACTTGTCGGCCGCACCGGCGCAGGAAAGTCTACGATCTTTAATCTGATGAATGGACTTTACTCACCACAGAGCGGATCAGTTAAGATTTTCGGCGCAGACGCAGCAGATATTAAAGCAAACGCGCGAAGAAAGCTGATTACCACTGTCACGCAGGATTTCACCGAAGTCGAGGGAACACTGCGTGACCAGATTTCGCTTGGCGATAAAAATATTTCTGACGAAGATATAGAAAATGCGCTTGCAATCGCAGGGCTTTCAAATACGATTTCAGAACTTCCATATGGTCTTGACACGCCATTCAAGGATGTCACATTTTCAATGGGTGAGAGAAGCCTTCTTGGCATTGCCCGTGCCGTTGCCTCGAATCCAAAGATTCTTCTTCTTGACGAAATTACGGCAAATCTCGACACGAATACAGAGAGCATGATTATGGCTGCAATTGAAAAAGCTGCGAAGAACCGTACCGTTATCTCTATTTCCCATAGACTTTCTGCTGCGCTTGATTTCGACAGGATTGTGGAAATCTAGAAATTTTAATGAAAGAAACCAGCGATATTATATGATATAATAATTATTGTTTAGAAAGGAGCACATTATGCTATATCCATTTATGACATTACCAGATGATACAGAAATAGTGCATTCAGAAAGTTATATTCAGGATGGAAAAGAGCATGTACGTGTTGAGATAGAAAAGCCAATAGAGGGAGTTTTTCAGTCAGCAACATGTATTCTTCCTGAATATAAATGGGAGGAAGTAAATGGCTTCTCGGAAATTGAGATCAGAAAACTTCAGGACATAATGTCATCTCTTATGTGAATTGAAATAGTAGCTTCCACTTTGCACTTTAAAATTCAAACTCTGATGCTTATCTTTAGAAAAATATAAATATATGATCATGCTTTTTGACATGGTAAAATATTATATTCTCATCTTTATTTCAATATATAACTCTAGAAGTTTATGATACATATAATGCATGTGATTGCAAAATTCATCGCTAGGTTCATTTATATTAGCTGTAGACATAAAGTTTTCATATGCACAGCCACCTAGACATAAATTTTTTATCCAGCATGATTTGCATTTTGAATTTTCTGTTGTTGATTTTGCCTTTAATTTATAATTGCCGGTGATGCTTCCAGTGCAAAATTTCTCTATACCAACAAATCTATGGCATGGATATATTTTGCCATCAATATTAATAGCAACAGAATTTCTAAAGGCACCACATCCACGCTTGCGTACTCCAGTCATTTGAAGTTTACGGAATGCTAAATATATATCGGTCATTTTTTGAGCCTTATCAATCTCATTATTTTTTACGCATTTACAAAAGTAATCGACATATTTTTGAAAATGCATATATTCAAGTTTGATATCTGTATCTGATTTAAGTAAGTTTCTTGCTGGAGAAATGGGAATGTCGACAAAACCCATTGAATATAAATGATCGAATACTTTTATGTAATCTAGGTTGCCTGGTGAAAGAGTAGCTCTAGCAGTGAGATATTTTATATTTCGTAAATAAGAAGTGTTTTTCAATAATACGTCATAACTGCCTTCCCCATTCGGAAAATAGCGCATCATATCATGACTATTTCGATCTCCATCAATACTAATTTGTGTCGAGATATGATTATCCAATAAGAACCGCGATGTCTCCGGGTTCAACAGCGTTCCATTTGTTGTCACAGAAAAAAAAAAATTTTCGGTCTGTTTTACTTTTACAGTATGATACAATAGATTTGATTAGATCCAAATTAAGGAGCGGTTCACCACCCATAAACGAAATAAGAACACTGGATGAATTTGAGTTCTTGAGAAGAAAATCAACAGCAGCCAAACCAATAGTCTTTGACATTCGTCCAGGGGTATGATTAAATTCTCCGGCTTCACCGTAACAATAGCGACATCTTAGATTGCACATTTGGGAAACCATGAGGGTAATACCATTTAGATTGATATCGGATGAATCTTCTACTGGATTTATACTTCTTGTAGAATCATTGCTCTTAACAATATCTGCAGCTTTCATATCCTTGATAAATTGAGCTTGTTCTTTGACCGATAAACTGACGGAATCAGAAGTACAGGGTATATTCTCAGCATTGTCCATACTGAGAAAAAAATCAAGATTTGGATCAATTTCAAAAATACCACTATTCTCTATCATGTAAAGATATTTTCGACCTTTTACTTCAAGGATTTTATAAGGATTAAATTCTAATTTTTCAGTATTCATTGTATTTTCCTTTTAGAAAATCCATCTGATATCCGGTTAGTCAATCAGATGGATTTTACCCTTTCACTCAATTCACTCAATTAATGAATGAAATCGTGAGACCAATCGTCACAGAAAAGGCATGGCCAATTCTCTTCAATCAGCTGGTCAGCATTGAGCTGTTTAAGCATAAGCGTATTCCTCCTTTCTTAAGATTTATAATAAGCGGTAGTAGCTTATTACCTTGTTGTTAGTCTATTCATCCAATGACGAATAGAAAAAATGTAAGCGATGATGCTAACTATCAATAATGAG
>ONHZ01000062.1 GCA_900317755.1 uncultured Lachnospiraceae bacterium | reverse complement strand
TTCCTGTGAAAATCAGGCTGAAACATTGAGACTCTTCCCATTGTTTAGAATCGAATTCAGGGAGCCCTCATTTGCCCTGTACGGATTGCTGTTTGCAGTTGAAAAAATGTGCGAAACTGATGAAGTATCCGCTCCATTACTAACCGGCGCTGCTATCCTCGTCGTGGTCGTACCGCCACTCACATAGACTCTACCGCACTCCGGGCATACCGCAGTATGGATAGAAACAGAAGCCTGAAGCACGCGCCCGCCTTCCTTCGATGCTTTGGCGTATGCATTGTGCACATGCATGCCTTCGTGGCTTGCAACTGCACCTGCTGCCGCAGAAGGATCAATGTGCGTCGGGGACTTGTAGGAAACATTGCCTTCATTCGAGCCATCGACATATTTCCTGTGCTTGCACGTCTCGCACTCGGCCGGTGATGAGCGGCGGCCAGCCTTTTTCGTAGTCTCCTCGCTCTTGCCATTTTCAAGAGGATTTGCAGCATTCCCATATATTGAATTTGAATATCCACCTATCGAAAGTGCCATTCAATGCTCCTAGTTATTTAATACTATAATCATATTTCCTAACGTCAGTGTAATTATGTTTCTACTTTTATATATTATAGTCTCATTTCACGGAAATTTCAATGTTTTCAAATTTTGCTTACAAAATAATAAAGCCATGAAACTTTTGAATATTATCTTTCGTCATATATAATAGATTCACAAAAATACGTATTTTTGAAGGAGCTCATATGAGTGAGGTAATTGAAAATTCAAAGACTTATGGCTCATCTGGAAATGTCCCA
Organism: uncultured Lachnospiraceae bacterium; assembly: GCA_900317755.1. GTDB lineage: Bacteria > Bacillota > Clostridia > Lachnospirales > Lachnospiraceae > RUG306. Next base: position 2,531 of record ONHZ01000062.1, on the reverse strand, counting down.
CGTGATGAAGTGGAAAAAGCGATTCTTGCATATTACAAGGACATGTACAGACTGGCATACTCATACGTAAGGAATATAGAAGAGGCTGAAGACATCGTGCAGGAAAGCGTATATTCAGCAATGAAGCATGCCGACAGTGTCAAGGATATTGGAAAAATAAAATCTTTTCTTCTATCCGTTGTTGTTCACAAGGCTCTGGATGTCCTTAGAAAAAATGTGAAGGTTGACAGCCTTGATGATAATCCGGAAGCTGAAAATATTGGGATTTCAGATGTCTATGAGGACATTGATCTAAAAAATGCCCTCGATGTCCTAAGTCCTACGGAAAAATCAGTCATAATGCTGAGATTCTTTGAAGACCAGCCACTAAAGGACATTGCCGCAACCCTGAATAAGAACGAAAATACGATAAAAAGTATTCTCTACAGAAGCCTCACGAAGCTCAAAAAAGTACTCGAAAATAATGAGAAAGAAGGCCGCAAAAATGGATGAAAATGAATTACTAAAAAGCCTGAAAAATGACTATGACAACATTGAAATCCCTGATGACCTGCTTTCTAAGGTTCAGGACGCTATATCCGAGTCAAAATCTGGAAATGCGGAAGCAATAATTGGTAAAGAAAAACATGATATGAACAAAATGTTTAGTAATAATAATTCACCAATCAATGCGCGCAAATCCAAGTCAATTTCATCGGATAATGCGGACAAGGTGATCAAGATGAAAAAAGATTCAAAAAATAAGAATGATGCTAATGTAATTGTCAAAGACAAGGACCTCGACAACCTCGTTACAATAAAGAAAAATTCCGGCAGAAGAAAAAGTAATAAGAGATATGGCTGGCTCGCAGTCGCTGCTGCCCTTGCACTTTTTATCATACTTCCAAACACCAGCGCAACGGTAGCGCATGCAATGGAAAGTGTTCCTGTGCTTGGACAGATCGTAAAGGTAATCACAATTCGTGAATATAAGGATGACAATGGCAATGTCAGCGCAGACATCAAGACGCCGGAAGTACAGCAGGATTCAAGCAATAAAAATACAAACACTGCTGACACTATGGACAATTCCCAAGACAGCACTGGTGCTTCATCAAATACGGATTCATCAGTTTCAAACTTAAACACGGAACTTCAGAAATACACAGACGAAATCATCGCCCAGTATGAAAAGGATGCGAAGATCCAGGGAAGCGACGGTCATGAAAATGTCACTACGGATTATACGGTAGTAACAGATAATGACAAGCTCTTCGCCCTGCGCTTCGATACAACCGTCACAATGGCGGATTCTGGACAGACCGTAAAAATATATGATGTTGACAAGCAGTCAGGGAAAATCCTTGCGCTTTCGGACATGTTCCAGAATGGTGCTGACTACACCTCTGTCCTGAAGGAAGAAATTCTGAAGCAGATGAAAGGAAATAATAAAAAGGATGAGAATAATATTTATTTTGCTACTGACCCGGATATGTCAGACGAAATCAATATGGATGATGAAATCTCAAAGGCGAACTTCTATGTAAATAAGGATGGCAATCTCACAATAGTCTTTGACAAAGGCACAGTCGCACCGATGTACATGGGCGTACTGGAATTCACAATAGGAAATGATGCAATAAAGGACATCAAAAGCACGGAATATCTATGAATTATAATAAAGGTGCAGCCCCGCATATATCCAATGCAGGTCTGCACCTTTGTATGCAATGGATATTATTTGTCCACTTCATAAAAAATATCTTCTACAGTCGCATCACAGACATGTGCAATTTTCATGGCCAGTTCAAGAGATGGCGAATAATCTCCTCTCTCGATCTGGCTTATTGTCTGCCGGCTTGTGCCGACAAGCGCACCCATTTCTGTCTGATTGATGCCCAGTTTCTTTCTGTATTCTGCTAATCTACTGTATAATGACATCACTATCTCCGTAAACTTATATGTATCCCTTAAAATTCCGCCATTTAGGCTTCTTTGATATCAGGCAATCCGCCACCTCCTGCAAGATACTGCCTTGCCTGTTCATCAGTAAGACCGAACTTCTTTTTTATATCATCGACTATCTTATCGTCTGTAAAACCAAACTCCCTGAGAGTATTTATTCTTTCTTCAATCCTGCCTTCATTACGCCCTTCTGTTCGTCCTTCAGCTCGACCTTCTACTCGACCTTCTACTCGACCCTCATTCTTACTTTTCTTCAATGCTTCTGTATCTGGAAACTTCAAAATCTGTCCACCCATGATTTCATCTACCTCCTTCATGATATTCTCATACTTATTTGCCAGTGCATCTGAAACACTCTTCAAGAGATTGAACACTTCTCTCTTTTCAAATTCTGTGATATCTCCGGTCTTTTCAGCCTCATTCAACCTGCTAATGATGTCCTCATATGTTTTCCTTAGGCTTGTCAGTTTCTCACTATCGCTATTTATCTTGTCCAACTTCCCGTCAAACAAGAATAATGTGAACGGCAACAGCACGAATAATTTTTTCTCGAACAGCTCGTCTACCGTGTAACGCCTGAATCTAAG
>ONHZ01000020.1 GCA_900317755.1 uncultured Lachnospiraceae bacterium | reverse complement strand
TCGATCAAGGATCGTTGATTCGTTTCGAAGAATGACTTTCGTCTTTCTTATTTTCGTCTTCTGTCCATATCCGTTTGTCAAGGTACTGATTTTGTGTCGCTCTCTCGTGCGACAGCTTGACTAATATACCACCGTGATTTTGGTTTGTCAAGTAATTTATTTGAAAAATTTTAAGAAATTTTTCAACGGAGATGGAGGGGTTCGAACTCTCGCGCCGCTATTAACGACCTGCACCCTTTCCAGGGGTGTCCCTTCAGCCAACTTGGGTACATCTCCGAGCTGCTAAATACGTAGCAAGCTTCATGGCAATCATTATGTCACCATAAAACTCCAATGTATATATGAAACCAGTCTACAGACTAATCCGTAATAGATCAGACCATACCCGGCTGCATATCTATACTCTCTCTGCGAAGCATCGCAGATTCAGAAAGCCTCAGGCCTTCTTCTCGAAATCAGACTTTGCTACACCGCAAAGAGGGCATGTCCAGTCATCTGGAAGCTCTTCAAAAGGTGTACCAGGCTTGATTCCATTTTCAGGATCGCCTACTGCTGGATCATAAACATATCCACATACTGTGCATTCATACTTATCCATAGTAATGTCCTTTCTATTTGGCACTTTTTCTTAAAATATACATTTCGCAAAGCAAACTATTTAGTTTTCGCGAAAATATATCGCCAAAATTGTGCTATATATAAATGTAGAAAAAATTTCACTTCATCACCAGAATGAAGTCACCTGCGGATAACAGGAATCGAACCTGCACGGTCTCCCACTAGAACCTAAATCTAGCGCGTCTGCCAGTTCCGCCATATCCGCATTCTGTATCAGAAGGAGCTCTTCTTCTCTTCGTCAGATGAAAGGCTGTTCAATGCTGCAAGAAAATCCTCTGAATCTACATCTGCAAGCCCATTCAATGTCTTTTCAATCTTTCCTACGATTGGTTCCTCACTGGAATCGCAGCTCTGATTTGCTGAACAAGCTGAGCAATTGTAGCTACACCCTTCTATAGCTGTTTTTCCTTTTTCCTCTGCCATTTTAGTCTCCTTTTAGCAATCAGAAAATTACGAGCGTGCTTTATATAATACGAAAACCAGATTGAAATTGCAAGTATTTTTTAATTAAAATTCCCAATTAAGCTAAAGCCGCTGCAAACCACAAAAATAATGCATATTTGATAAGATCAAAAGGGCTGGCAGTTAGTTATTAACAACGGTATTATTAGATGTAGCAAAATAAAGCCAAAAATTGTCAATAATGTTGATAATTTTGTTGAAAAATCACTCCACAGAATAAAAATGGCGTGTTATCAACAATATTTTTCAGAATCTGCTGTTGATAACCCCTGCCAGGCAAGTCCTCGATTTTTAAGTTGATTATTATTTCAACTTAAGTAAAAATCTCGCTACACGGACTGCTGTTCGTTGTAATTCAGATCTGTTCAGGCCGCCTTCCTTCTTAAGTGATGCAGGAAGCGTATTTCCAACAGCAGACCCCGGCCATGGCCCGTCTCCTCCTGGCATAAGTACATCAACGCTGCTTCTCACGCGATAGGCATCATTCTTTAAGCCTGGATATTCCGGGGATTCTCCCGTCTGCATCCACCAGTCTGTAAGAATCACTCCGTCAAATCCCCACTCCTTTCGGAGTACTGTTTCAATCAGATCATAATTGTAATGATTATATATTCCGTTTAATTTATTGTAGGAAGACATCATTAATTCCGGGTGTGCCTTCTTTACCATTATTTCGAAATTTCTAAGGTATATTTCACGCAGAGCCTTCTCAGATACTCTGGAATCATTGTGATTCCGGTTCTGCTCCTGATTGTTGCATGCAAAATGTTTAGGACAGCAGTGTGAGCCATTTTCCTGAATTCCTTCCACGACTGATGCAGCCATCATGCCTGAAAGATAGGGGTCTTCTGAAAAATACTCAAAATTCCTGCCACAGAGCGGATTTCTCTGAATATTCATTCCTGGTGCAAGAAGCACATCTGAACCTGCCAGCTGCATTTCCCTGGCAATATACCCATAAAGTTTCTTTACTGCATTCAGGTCATAAGTGCAGGCTAGGCTGTTACCGCATGGAAGCAGTACGGCGGTATGCTTCATTCTGATTCCTGACGGTCCGTCTGTGGTGACAGCATAAGGTATGCCCTTTTTCTGAGTCCTATCGGTCGTACCGCCGAAAGCGCCTGTATTTCCTCTTACCCTGTCACCATAGTCCTGATCGACAGATCCTCTGCAGAGATCCATAATCTCGTCATCAGATAATGAAGAGACAAATTCTTCTACAGATACCTTTCCGGTTGAAACATCACTCCACTTATACTTATCCATCTCAACGGAAGAGAGTTCAGATGGCATATTGTCTTCTATCCGCTTTTTCAGGTCTATGCTGATTTCCGGAATCATCTCCTGGGATACTTTTCCATCTATATATGTAAGCCTCTCAAAAGCTGTCCCCTTTGCCGGAGCGCAGCATTGCTCAGATTCTGTCACCTGGTCATCTGAAAGTGAAAAGCGATATACTTCTTCAATATTTCTAATATCCTCACCAGCAAAAATCCTGTACTCACCCTTTTCAAGCACGAACGAATTTATATGTCCCGACGAGCCGTCATCATCAAAAGATGAGATTGTATTAATATCGTATGGAATATTCAGGATTTCGCTTTCTCCAGGGTTTATCAGCCCTGTCTTCATAAATCCAACAAGCCCTAACGCAGGTTTGGAAAGTTTTCCTTCTGGAGGCGCCGCAAAAAGCATTATTGTCTCTTTACCAGCATGATTTCCTGCATTCATTACAGAAATCACGATTTCATTTTCGTCAGCTGAGACCTTTTTGAGGGAAAATTTCGTATAGGACAGTCCAAATCCAAATGGATAGAGCACCCTGTCCTTTTTCATTGTCTCAAAGTACCTGTACCCTACGAATATGTCCTCTGTATAATTATTGAATTTCCTGTCTCCGAAATCATTAGCCGAAGGATAATCCGAATATTCCTTTGCAATTGTTGCGGTAAGCCTGCCTGAAGGAGAAACCTTTCCCGTAAGCACATCAGCAAGTGCATTTCCTGCTTCCATGCCTCCTGGAAATGCATATAATATTGCAGAAATAGAATCACCGAATTCTGCAAGGAAAGACAGATCAATAATATTTCCGCAGTCGAGAATCAGCACAGTCTTCTTAAAATATTTCGTAATAAGGGACAGCACTTTCTTCTCATCATCCTTGATATAGTAGCTGCCTTTTTTGAGATTATTATCCCTGTCCTCGCCTGCAGCTCTGCCCAAAACGAAAATCGCTGTCTCATCCTTTGCTGCCGCCTCGGAAACATCAGATTCTGTAAGGGGCATTTCAGGATAGCTCATGGGCCAGGTTCCCCAGATTCCAGGATCCGGAATATTAACAGGCTTCGCCCGCCAGTCTTCGTATTTTTTCTTAAGACCAGCATTCACCTTTATGCCATCCTCGTCAAACCCATCTAAAAGATTTCTCTTATATGGATACATGACGTCACCGCCGCTGCCATAACCCACAGAGAAAAAGTCCCATGCACAACGGCCAAACACGGCAACTTCTTTCTCAGAATCCAGCGGAAGTGTTTCTTTTTCATTCTTTAATAAAACCATTCCGTCAGAAGCAATGCTTCTGCAGAGCGGGGCAATTTCAGGAACATACATCTCTTCCTTGCCCTGGCCTCCTGTAAGAGACTGCGCGAGCTCAGGAACAGCTTCACTTATTTTCCTTACAGCTTCATTTATGGGGTTAATCATTGCGACCTCCTTCGATTTACTTTGTATTCAACTATTCCAAAATATAGTTTATTATTCAAAGAGCGTCTGGCATATTCATTATTAGCCATTATTGTTTTTCTGATATTTCATCATGAATAAATATACATCAATAGCATGTTTGCTGCTACTTAAAATTTCTTAATTCTTTATACTACAAAAGGCATGCCATTTTCACGACATGCCTCTTGCACTCAATAGAAGGGAGAGAAGAAAAAGGATTATTCTTTCACACCTCCGGCTGTTACACCGCCAACGATATACTTAGAAAGGAATAAGTAAACGATGATAACAGGGAAGATGGAGAAAGCTATCATAGCGTAAACCTGACCCATATCAAACTTGAGGAAGTCTGCTGCTCTTAACTGTGCAATCTGTACAGGTAAGGTCTTCATCTTATCATCATGTAAGATAAGTGAAGGAGTGAAGTAATTGTTCCAGCTTGATACGAATGTGAATATTGCCTGGACTGCTATAGCCGGCTTCATAAGCGGTAATGCTATCGTATTAAATGTCCTGAACTCTCCTGCTCCGTCCATTCTGGCCGCCTCAATAAGTGATGCAGGAAGGTTTGATTCCATGTATTGCTTCATATAGAAGAAAACTACCGGAGATGCAATCGTAGGAACGATAAGCGGAATGAAATTGTCGGCAAGATTCATCTTGTTTACTAAGTTTACGAAACCTAATGCAGTAACCTGTGTCGGAATCATCATGATTGCAAGAATGAAAGTCGCAATTGCTTTCCTGCCTTTGAAATCGTATGTCTGTATAGCATATGCTGTCATAGTTGAAAAATATGTACAAAGCACTGCTGAGCAGGATGAAACAATAAGTGAATTAAGTAAACCATTTAGTACCGGAATAGTTCCATGGAAAAGGTTTGAAAAGTTCTTTACGAAATTTCCACCCGGTATCAGTGTAAAGCCTCGGCCTAATTCATCATTTGATCTGGTTGCATTAATGAAGAGAATCAGGAACCAGAAGAGGCACATCACAGAAACTGCAATAAGTACTATATAAATAAGTGTCTTCTTTATAATTCTGGAGGTCCTGCCTTTATCATTTTCTGCTGACGCAGCTTTTTTATCTTTATATTCGTCCATATTAATCCTCCTTATTTAGCTTCATCATTTGCAGTGAACTTGAATACTGCAAAACTCAGAATACCTGTGATAATGAGTAAGAGTACTGAAAGCGCACCGGCCATGCCATAGTTCTTAGAGAACAGATGCTTGTTCAAATACATGATGAGTGTCATTGAAGATCTCATCGGGTCACCAGAACCATTTGTGAGGATCTGAGGAACATCGAACATCTGTAAACCACCGATAAGTGAAGTAATAAGAACATAGATGAAAATCGGCTTAAGGAGTGGCATTGTAATCTTCCAGAAAACCTGTGAAGGCTTGCAGCCATCAACCTCAGCTGCTTCATAGAGGTCTGCAGGAATACCCATCATACCTGCCATCAGGAGAATTGTCGTATTTCCAAACCACATAACGAAGTTCATGAATGCTACAAGACCTCTTGTTGACCAGACATTTGAAAGCCATTTGAATGGAGCTGAGGCACTCATAAGACCGCCCTTAATCAGCATAGAATTGATAGGACCTGCATCTGCAAATAATGCGAAGAATAACATTGCGAATGCTGATGCCATGATAAGATTTGGCAGGTAAATAACTGTCTTGAAAAATCTCTGACCTTTGATTTTAAGTGATGGGCTAGAGAACCAGAATGCTAAAATAAGGGATAATACAATCTGAGGGATGAATCCTAAGATCCACATGATCATTGTATTTCCAAAATACTTCCAAAGATCGCCGCCCTCAAACAGCTTTACATAATTTGAAATTCCTACGAAATTAGGTCCAATCTTATTGAGACCTGACATGTAGTTCTCAAAAAAACTGTTGTAGATTGTGTTTACCAGTGGAATAAGCTGGAAAATAACAAACACCACAAAGAACGGGATTAAGAAAATGTACCCCCATTTGTTGTATCGCGTGACGATACTGGTTTTTCCTTTTTTCTTCATAACGTCTCCTCTGCTTTCTGTAAAAATGATTCCTGGATTTTGCCTCGACATTGGGACTGGAATCAATTGGGTGATAAGAACATACCCCCGTAATATACCGGGAAGTTTTGAGGCTTCCCGGTATAATCAAGACTTAGAAGTCTATATTACTCTGTAGTAAGTTCAGGATACTTCTCTACGATAGCCTTGTTGAACTGAGCAAGTGCATCATCATATGAAGCATTGCCATCAAAGTAGTTCTTCATTGCTGACTGGAATTCCTCGTTGCAGCCCTGATCGTAGATAGATGTATTTGACATATCAACCTTCTCTGCGCCATCAGCTAACTGCTGGTAAGGATTCTGTCCGCCAAGGATAGCAAGATTACCATCATCAGAACCTGCAAGTTCCTTAAGGACGTTCTTGTTGTTTACGCAGTCAGAATCTTTCTCAGCGATTTCCTTCATGATAGAATCATCTGTTGTCATCTTAAGGATGATGTCCTTTACAAGGTTAGGATTGTCTGTACCCTTTGCTGCGCAGATCCATGTGCCGCCCCAGTAGAAGCTCTGAGGTCCTACACAGAAGCCCCAGCCACCGTTTGCAGCGATAGATGTTGAATCATCAGCCTTCATTGAGAAGTTGAAGAACCATGCTGGTCCAAAGTAGCAGAATACCTTACCCTGTGGATAGAAGCCCTTTGCCCAGTCATCGCCCCAGAGCTCTGCTGTGCCGGTCTCGCCTGCATCAACTTCCTTCTTTGAGTTGTCAACCCAAGCCTTCATATTGTCATCAATCTGAACTTTTGTGCCATCAACCCAAGGCTTTGAAACGTTGTTTGAGTAAACTCTGTATGTATCGTTTACTGTAGATGACATCTTGTAGCCAGCTGCCTTCATCTTCTTAGCTGTCTCTTCGTATGTATCCCAGTCCTTAACGGCTTGCTGAACTGTCTCAGGATCGTCTGAACCAAGAACTTCCTTTGCTGCATCTCTGTTGTAGATAAGACCAGCTGAGCAAGCCTGCCATGAAGAAGCTCTCATGTTGCCGTCAGCATCCTTTACGATGTCCTGTGTGTAGCTGTACTGCTTTGAAAGATCTGAATCTGTGATTCCAAGATCTTTCATTGTCATAGCTACGTCTGCATCCTTTGAAACATACTTCTGTGCGTAATCAGCTTCTACAAGGAAGATATCAACTTTCTTGTCCTCTGAAGCATCTGCATTGCCAGGAAGAACTGAATCAAGGTTGTTCTGGTAAGCATTGTCATCTGAAGGTGTGATGATCCAGTTTACAGTAACATCGCCGATCTTACCATGGGTATCATCTGTCTTCTCATATCCAGGATAATGATCTGTGATTCTTGACTTGAACTCCTCATTCCATACTTCGATGTTGAGTGTCTTGCCTGTGTCCTCTGCTACAGTAGCTGTTTCTTCTGATGAAGTGTCTTTAGCTGTGTCTGTAGTCTCGGTCTTTGTGTCGCTGGTGTCAGTATTGCTTGTTGTGCTTCCGCAAGCGCAAAGGCCGATAGCCATGCAAGCTGATAAAGCTGAGACAACCAATTTGCTCATTTGCTTTTTCATAGTTTCTCCTCCTTTGAGATTTAATAAAAAAAGCTAAAAGGTTAATATTAAATAATGTGCGTTATTGCACAATATTTACAAAGTATTTAATGTTTTGTACTTAGGAGTACCTCCCGGAACGATTTTAGTATAGTGAATTTAGAGACTAAAATTAAGTACAAAGCAGAATAAAAATGCATTTTTTCGAAATCGTTTTCGGTCGAAGGCGTAAAAATAGGATTCTCAAATCAAAATGCATATATAGACGTATGTCTTTCATTTTAATTGAGATTTTTAACCGTTTCTCCTGTCCAAAGTGAACCAGTGACTTTGATCATCTCAGGAATCCAGAGCTTTGGATTCTCAATCTGTTCAATCAGCTTTCTCATGCCAATTCTTCCGATTGTTTCAGCATCCTGATGATAAGTGCAAAGCTGCGGCTGTATCAACTGCGAAAGCTTGATTCCGTCATAGCCTGCAGTACTTATATCTTCAGGTATCCGAAGCTGTCTCTTTCTGATCGCTGTAAGTCCGCCTAAATAAGCTACATCATCCGGAAAAATAATGGCTGTAGGTCTGTCCCGGAGTTTCAAAAGTTCATCGGTCCGTCTTTCTGTAGAAGCCGGATCATGATATAAAGCTTCTTTAATATAATAATCCGGAACATCTATATTTGATTCATTCAGTGCTCTGTGATAGCCAGAAATTCTTTTCTGTGTAACCGAAGTATTTTCTCCGTGAATAAAAGCGATCTTTCTGTGTCCCATCGAAATAAGGTACTGGGTCATCTCATACAGTCCTATAACATTGTCTGAAACTATACATGTATGACTGTCGTAATTGTAATCAATAGAAACAAGCGGAAATCCGCTCTTTACAAGTTCAGTAAGCTCGGGGGACTGAAATACTGCTGTAACAGCAAGTACGCCATCGAAATTTCTGTACCTCGCATGCTCAAGGAAGCTGCCCTGGACGTTTTTATTAATAAATGTAATATCATATCCACTGGACTCGGCTTCTATCTTGGCATTGTTCAGAATGATTGAGAAATACTCGTGTGTAAGCCCGCCCTGTTCATCTGTCTCGTCCTGAAAAATGATTCCGATATTGTTCGAATGTCCTTTTTTCAATGTACGTGCTGCGGCATTTGGAAAATAATTCATTTCCTGAGCAGTTTTAATGATTTTCTTCTTCGTCTCTTCGCCAATGTCTCCGTAGCCGTTCAAAGCTTTACTGACTGTGGCGGCAGATACACCGCATTTTTTGGAAATGTCCTTGATCGTGACCATGTCTTTCCTCTTTCTGCCCGTAACGTATGTCTATCTGCTCGACTAATCCATATGCTCTTTGTTTTTGAAAATGTTTCCTAAACCGTTTTCGTAACCATAGTGTAATCCTTGAGAGCATATGTGTCAATCAACCATTTTCACAGAAAATACACGAAAATTTTGTACAGTTTTAACAATTCGGGTCTTAAATCAACATTTTTCCTTTACATTTTTATTTATTGCTAATATAATGTGTTTCGACTAGCGAAAACGATTTCGAGATGATAATTTTACATATTTTTGGCATTGGAAATTATTTTAAGTAGTATAGTTCTTGTTAAATATGTAAAATTCGTCACTCATTCACTTTCTTCCATGTAAACATGCTGGAATCTGCTTAAAAATCACTTTTCGTTAACCTAATTCGGTTATTACATTAACTAATTATATACCAAGGAGGAAAAAATGCACTACGGACACTTCGATGATGAAAAAAAGGAATACGTGATCACTACCCCGCGTACGCCTCTGCCCTGGATCAACTACCTGGGCTCAAAGGAGTTCTTCAGTCTTGTTTCAAACACCGCTGGAGGTTATTCATTTTATAAGGATGCAAAGCTCCTGCGTCTCACCAGATACCGTTACAATAACTGCCCATTGGATAATGGTGGCAGGTACTACTATATTAAGGATGAAGACACGATCTGGAATCCAGGCTGGCAGCCTGTCCAGACAGAGCTTGATTCATACGAATGCCGCCACGGACTTGGCTATACAGTCATCGAAGGAAAAAAGAATTCTGTAGATGCCACGCTCACAATGTTCGTTCCTGTAAATGACAACTGCGAAATTGACAGACTGCTTATTACGAATAATGGAACATCTGAGAAAAAGCTCGACATCTTCTCATTTATAGAGTTCTGCCTCTGGAACGCAGAAGACGACAGCTCGAATTTCCAGAGAAACTTCTCAACAGGCGAGGTTGAAATCGAAGGCAGCACGATTTACCACAAGACAGAATACCGCGAGAGAAGAAATCATTTCGCTGTATATTCAGTAAATCACAAATTAGACGGTTTCGATACAGACAGGACTTCCTTCATCGGCCAGTACAATGGCTTCAAGAATCCTGAGGTTGTCGCTGCCGGTGAGAGCAAAAATTCCGTTGCGCATGGCTGGGCGCCAATCGGTTCACACCACATTAAGCTCACACTTGCTCCTGGTGAATCAGAAAGCCTCATCTTCGTATTAGGATATTGCGAGAATCCTGTAGACAAGAAATTCATCGCTCCGAATGTCATCAATAAAGAGCCTGCCTACAAGCTCCTTTCAAAATTCGATACAGATGAGAAGGTTGACGCAGCACTTACAGAGCTAAAGGCATACTGGACAAAGCTTCTTTCTACTTATAAAGTAAATACAAAGGATGAAAAGCTGAACCGCTTAGTAAACATCTGGAACCAGTACCAGTGCATGGTTACCTTCAATATGTCACGTTCTGCTTCCTATTATGAGAGCGGGCTTGGAAGAGGCATGGGCTTCAGGGATTCATGTCAGGATCTTCTCGGCTTCGTTCACCTCATTCCTGAAAGAGCACGTGAAAGAATCATTGATATTGCAAATACACAGTTTGAGAATGGTTCTACCTACCATCAGTATCAGCCGCTCACAAAGAAAGGCAATGCAGCAATCGGCGGCGGTTTCAATGATGATCCGCTCTGGCTCATCGCAGGAACCTGCGCATATATCCGTGAATCCGGAGATTATTCTATTCTTTTTGAACCCTGCGCATTTGATTCGGATTTCTCAAAGGCAAGACCGCTTCTTGACCACCTGAGACTTTCGTTTAATTTCACGACTACCCATCTCGGTCCGCACAGGCTTCCGCTGATCGGACGTGCAGACTGGAATGACTGCCTGAACTTAAACTGCTTCTCAAAGGAGCCTGGCGAATCCTTCCAGACCTTCGGACCTTCTGAAGGACCAAAGGCTGAGTCAGTATTCATCGCCGGCATGTATGTCAAGTACGGCAATGAGCTTTCTGATCTTCTCACACACTTAAAGAAAAACATTGATGATAAGAAGATCGATGTCAGCATGATCAGTGGAAACGCTGCCTCACAGCCTTCAGATGGTGACGGAATCATCAATACAAATTTCTATGAAACGCTTTCAGATGACGCCCTTTCAAAGGAAATTGACTTCATAAAGAAGAATGTTGATGAGATGGTTGATACCGTTGAGGATGCCGGCTGGGACGGTGAATGGTTCCGCCGTGCATACGATGCATTTGAAAATCCTGTCGGCTCTAAAGAGAACGAAGAAGGACAGATTTATATTGAGCCTCAGGGCATGTGCGTAATGGCCGGAATCGGTGTAGATGACGGCAAGGCAGAGAAAGCCCTTCAGAGCACGAAGGAAAGGCTTGAATGCAAGTACGGCATTGTACTTCTCCAGCCTGCATATACAAAGTACCATGTAGAACTCGGTGAAATTTCTTCATACCCGCCAGGATATAAGGAAAATGCCGGCATCTTCTGCCACAACAATCCATGGATTGCATGCGCAGAGACAATGGTCGGACATGGTGACAGAGCCTTCGAAGTATTCAAGAAGACCTGCCCTGTTTACCTTGAGGACATCGGCGAGATTCATAAGACCGAACCTTACGTTTACTGCCAGATGGTTGCAGGCAAAGATGCATATCTTCCTGGTGAAGGAAAGAACTCATGGCTCACAGGTACAGCTGCATGGACATTTACAGCAATCAGCCAGTACATCTTAGGCATCCAGCCTGACTATGACGGACTCAAGATAAATCCATGCATTCCAAAGGATGCCGGCACCTATACGCTCGACAGGGTATTCCGCGGCACGACTTACCACATCACTGTTGATAACACAGCAGGTGTTGAGAAGGGCGTAAAGGAAGTCACTGTAAACGGCACACCGGTTGATTCAAACATCATCGCTCCACTTGAAAACGGCGGCGAGCTTGATGTCGTAGTAAAGATGGGCTAAAAAAGAATTTTTTCTCTCCTTTTCAAAGAAATTTTCATAATCTACCTCTACAAAAGGGACCGTGCAGATGCACGGTCCCTTTTATGGTACTTGTTTAACACAGCACAGAAATCGCAATTTATTTTTTTGCGCCCTTCAGTCCCTTAAGTGAATCCATAGAGAGGATATTCGTGTCAAAAGAGAAGGTAAGCGCCTTTCTCTCACGCTCCTGCTTTAAGGCAATTTCAATCATCCTGTCAAGAAGTTTTTTGTAAGGAACGCCAACCGGCTCCCAGAGATAGAATGCAAGTGAGCCAGGAATTGTATTTATCTCATTGAAATAAAGATTTCCATTTTCTTCATCGATCATAAAGTCGATTCTTGCACAGCCTGAGCAGCCTAGAATCTTAAATGACTTTACTGCAATGTCACGAATCTTGTCACGCATCTCCGGTGAAACCTCAGCAGGAATCTTCCTTGAGACAGATGCCATACCCTTCGACTTGCCGCCCTTAGCATTAGACATATATTTATCCTCATATGAAAGGATATCCTTAGAATGCATAGGCTCTTCGATTTCTGAAGCCTCTGCATCATCCTCGTCGCCAAGGACTGAGCAGTTTATCTCACGAAGCTTTAAAATCGCATGCTCTGTAATAATCTTGTTCGTATACTGAAAAGCATTATCGACAGAATCCTTGAGCTCGCTTCTGTCCTTAGCAACAGAAATGCCGACCGAAGAACCGAGATTGTATGGCTTTACTATGACAGGGTAGCCGACTGTCTTCTCGATGCGGTCGAGCATATCATCAAGCTCTTTATAATCGCTCTTTGTATAGGTGAAGCCATCAAGTACAGGTATACCGCATTCCTTCAGTACTGCCTTGCTTGAGAACTTGTCCATGCCAAGTGCAGATGCAGTAACATCAGGGCCAACGAATGGAATTCGAAGCGTCTTCAGATAACCTGCAAGTGTTCCGTCCTCAACATTTGTGCCATGGACAATAGGAAATGCAAGGTCGATTTCAATCTCTGTACGCTTGCCGAAAGCCTTCTTTGTAAGGCCAATCAGCATGATCTTGTCATCCTCATTTATGAAGGTCACTCTTTCAGACCTCTTCAGAAGACCAGGGATGTCCTTGTAGCTCTCGATCTTGCCGACATCCTCACCGACATACATCTCATTTTTCTTTGTCATATAGACAGGGATAATGTCATATTTCTCCGTATCCATGGAGCCAATGGCCTGGATTGCGGAAATAACTGAAATTTCATGCTCGGTCGACATACCGCCGAACAAAACTGCGATTCTTGTTTTCATTTTTTCTCCTAGGTTAATTAATTATAGTTATCAGGTAAATCATTCTCAAGCAGAATAAATTTATGCTTCTCTGTCGAGATTCGGTAAGCAAAATTGACGGCCATCTCAAGTTTATCAAATACATGAATTCGCTCAGATGGAAAGCCTGCGTCTTCAAGTCCTTCCTTTATCGGCTTTGTATGCCTCTCACCGACCAGCAGTACATAGTCACAATTTGCTGCAGCATAGGTTCCGAAGGCTTTATTGTATTCATATTCTTTGTGTCCAAGCTCTACCATGCCTGGCGTAATCAGTATATGCATGCCATCAAACATGCTGAGTGTCTCAACTGCTGCCTTAGAACCAGCAGGGTTTGAATTGTAGGCATCATCGATGATCGAGACATTTCCACCCTTGTCGATGAGCTGCATCCTGTGCTCAACCGGGCGAAGCCTCCTTACCGGAACCGTCAGATCGTGAAGAGAAATTCCCATCTGGTTTGCAACAGAAATAGCGCCAAGTACATCAGTGAGATTGTAGCCTCCGACAAGACGCATCTCAAAATGCTCTGTTTCTCCTGAAGGAGATGTGACTGTAAACGAAGTGCCTGAAGCTGAAAGACTGATGTCTGAAGCCTTGTAGGAATTTGAAATAATTTCTGCAGAAGCTTTTTCTGTATCATCTGCGGCGTGATCATCCGCCTCATTATTTACTACATGATAGAAAAATGCCTTTCCATATTTTTCTTTATTTTCATTTACGAAATCAACGATATTTTCTGAATCGCCGTTCAGAAACAGCATACCATCATCAGGAAGTGCATCGGCAAGCTCGAACTTCGTCTTCTTGATATTTTCAATATTAAAAAAGGTCTCCAAATGCTGCGGACCGACTGCAGTAATGATGCCATGTTTTGGATGAACAATATCACATATTTCCTTGATGTCGCCTACATGGCGCGCACCCATCTCGCATACGAAAATCTGATTCGTCTTCTTCATCTGCTCCCTTATGGTCCTGACAACGCCCATTGGCGTATTATAGCTTTCCGGGGTGATTAACACATCATATTTCTCTTCAAGAAGAGTCTTCAGGAAATATTTGACTGAAGTCTTTCCATAGCTTCCAGTAACGCCAATAACGACAGGAGAAACGTCATTCAAGATGCGCTTTGCATCGTTGATGTAATGCTGATTTATTCCTTTTTCAACTGGTTTATTGATAAAGTTTGAAAGCAGGATCAGGTATGGCTCAGCAGTAATCATGATGAGCGCTGTAAGATAGAAATACTTTCCAAAGCGTGAAAGATCTTCAAAGCCTGCACCGATTGCTGCAACAAGAAATGGAATCAGAAGTGCAACGACAATATTCGTAAATAATATGCGTTTTACCCTGTTCGTAAAGACAAGCTTCTTTTTAGAATTTTCCCTGCGAAGGAAATTGTAATAAAAAACAAGAAATATGAGAACAGCAAGTACAAGCAGCTTGAAGCCAAAGCGGTAATCAAAGCTTACCTTGTCAAAAAGCGCAAGGAATACAACCGGGATGATGAAAACTGTCAGTACATTCTGCCTGCCAAAATTCTTCCGGAACCATTTGAAATGCTCTGCGCTTTTATAGCCGTTCTGCTGGAACATATGAAGGTTGTAACGAAGCACAAGATAGAATGAGGGGATAATTAAAATCAGCGAAATAATAGTTATTATTTTTTCAATCATGTCAGAAACCTAAAACAAAGTTTATTTTTACATGTCTGCCATGCTGTTTTGCATGGTAATATCAGAAAATCAGAAACCATATATTACATCTTAAAGTACGATCTCATGATGTTTTCAAAAATCACAGGCTGGTCTACAAATGAGAAATGGCCGGCATTGTGAATAAGTGCGAGCCCCGCATCCGGCATCTCTTTTTCCATCAGCTGCCCATCCTTCAGAGGTGTCGCCGTGTCATTCTCACCCCAGACAAGAAGCACCTCTTCCGTAACGAAAGGAAGGTATTTCGTCAGGTCCTCATTGATTGCCTTTACCATGCATTGCCGCATCATAGGTGATGCATTTCTGTAATCTTCAGAACCCTGGTGGCTCTTCCATGCGTCAATCTGTTTTTGAAAAAGCGCATAAACCAGCTTATTTGAATAGAATTTCTTAAGCCTTTTATAGCGTTTTATCTTTTTCTGCTGTTCTTTGGATAATGGTGCTTTTATGCCTGCAGCATCAATAAGGACAATCCTGTCGATTGAAAAATCAGGAACTTCATCAGCTCTCTCTGGTGCAAAATAATGACATTTATTTGATGAAAGCTTGATAATGACCCTGCCGCCAAAGGAATGTCCAAAGAGCGTTGCATGCTTAATATCCAATGCTTTCATAAGATCAAGAAAGAAATCAGAAAATTCAGAAACTCCCCAGGCTTCTTTTGGCTCCTCAGAATCACCAAAACCCGGGAAATCAAAAAATACCACCCGCATCTTTTCTGATAGAATATTCGCAATCGATTCATAGATGGAATAGGTCGTGCCCCAGCCCTGAAGAAGGACTGCCGTTTCCTCGCCTTCACCAAATATCCTGTATGAAATTTTCAGATCATCAACTGTAATTTCCATGATTACTAAATTGTCGAATGCTACAGTTCACAAGTCATTACATTTGTAATTTACGCCTGCTGCGTGAACTGTAACATAAAAATGCTGCAACAAAATAATAATGTTGCAGCGTAAAATAATCAATATAAAAATGTTCTAAAGAAAAACTTTTTCACAATGAAAAAATCTATCAGCACTCAGGCTCAATAAGACCATAGGTATTGCCACGTCTCTTGTAAACAACATTGATCTCGTCTGTCTCTGCATTTCTGAATACAAAGAAATTGTGTCCTAAAAGTTCCATCTGAACACATGCGTCCTCTGGGAACATAGGCTTCAGGCCAAACTTCTTCGTACGGACAATTTCGATGTCCTCATCAGAAGTATCTTCCTCTTCGATGTACTCATGAGAAAATTCCTTTGCTGCCTGCTGATCCTTTGCGATGAGCTTCGTACGGTAACGACGGAGCTGTCTCTCAAGAACCTCTTCTACAAGGTCGATGGAAACGTACATATCTCCTGAAACCTGCTCTGCTCTGATCACGTGTCCCTTCATTGGGATCGTAACCTCTATCTTCTGTCTGTCCTTTTCAACGGTAAGTGTGACATTTGCGATCGTGTCATCAGAGAAGAACTTCTCTAATTTGCCGAGCTTGGAAGTGATTGCATCCTTCAGGCCCTGTGTGAGATCAATGCCTCTTCCTGTAATTTTGTACTGCATAATTCATGCCCCCTTTTCTATATTTTTAGATGCGTAAAACGGGTAATTCTGCGCATCTTTTTTACTTTCTAAAGTAAATTTATTGTAACCTATCTCGGTGCAAAACTCAACATTTCAATGAAGATTTTTTCCGTAATACTCACGTCGCAAAAATCACGAAGCCGCGAGGCGCCTCGCGTGAGACAGCATTGTCCGTGCGGGAGCGAGTGTGCAATTAACTTTTCAGCAGTCTCCTGCATAGCTTAAGCTTTGCGTCGCCCCCGGCACTCATCTCGAAGGTAACGGTGCCTTTATGGGAAGTATCGCGGAGGAGGTCTGCGACGGCGAGACGGCGCTTAAGTTCGCGGGCGGTACCTTCGCCGCCATCGAAGAGACGGACGTCGGGGCCTAAGACCGAAAGAATTTCCTTAGCCGCAAAGGGATAGTGCGTGCAGCCTGTGACAACTGCATCGATCTTTGTACGGTTTGGATTATTGATACTGTATTCGTACAGAAGTGACTCAAGAAACGGGATAAAGAGCGGATCTTCTGTCCGGCCGGATTCAACGAATTCCATCAGTCCAGGACAGGAAAGAAGATGAATATCCGCATCCGCGCCAAACTTATCAATCAGATGCCTGAGCTTTCCACCGTGAATGGTCATAGGCGTTGCCATCACTAAAACAGACGGGTGAACCATGAAGGTTGCTGCAGGCTTTACTGCAGGCTCGATTCCGACAATAGGCAGGTCGGGATACATTCCGCGGAGCACGCGCACAGCCGCAGATGTCGCTGTATTGCAGGCAATGCAAAGACCCTTAATGCCCATATTCAGAAAATCATTTACATGCCCTAATGTAAGTTTTCTCACTTCATCAGTGGTCTTCGTTCCATAGGGCGCATTTTTTGAATCACCAAAGAAATAGAAATCTTCATTTGGCATTATCTTTACAGCCTCTTTGAGCACCGAAATTCCACCGACACCAGAGTCGAATACAGCGATTGGAAGGTCTTTTTTATTATTATCCAATGTTTAATGCACGGCTTTCATGACAGGTAAAATAAATGATCTGATACTCTTCAGATGCCTTTTTCAGAAGCTCTTCTGCTGAATTTATCTTCTTGTCATCGAGATTTACGAAAGGATCATCGAGGACAAGGACAGGCTTTTCATTCGTAAAAAGCACATCTAAGAGTGCAAATCTGACTGCGAGATTTGAAAGATCCGACTGGCCGCCAGAAAGGTATTCCCTCCTGTGGGTCTGTCCATAGGCCTCAACAGAAACATTCAGGTCCATATCAAGAATAATCTTTTCATTGCCCGACTCGTAATCCTTATCAATTGATGAAAGGTATTTTTTCAGTGCTGCCCTGACAGGACTCATATATCTGGCAAGGAAATTTTCTTTCGCCTTGATAAGATAATTTTCTGTCTTCTCGATGATATTGTATCGCTTTTCAGCCTCTGAAAGCTCTTCCTGAAGATTTGAAAGCGTGTCCGCCATATCCTGAATCGTGCTGTAATCTTCACTGTCTTTATCGAGCGTCTGCTGCTCCTGCTCTAAAATATGATGAAGGTCAGAAATCTTCTTATCGATTTCCTCCTCTCTCTCCTGCAGCTCATTGACTGATACTTTTTCATCCTCAGGGAGGACGATTTTTTCAAGTTCTTCCTCCTCTGTCGAGAGCCTGCTCTTTGCCGCTTCGTAATTTATCTTTTTTGTCCTGATGACAGAAATATCATCTATTGCCTTCTCGCTCGGCTCTGAAATAAAACGTTTGATAAATGCTAATACTTCTCTTTCCTTTACAGAAAGATCCGTCGAATAGTTCTTCTTTTCCCTCTCCTCGGTCTTTACTCTCTGGTATAAAAGCCTGTCTTCTGATAACATGCTGATAATCTTATGCGCATTGTCCCCGGATGTAGGGTCAAGTCCATAAACTTCTGCGAAGGACGAAAGATGGGAATTCAGCTTCAGCGTAGTATTTGAAAGCTCATCAAGAAGGGCAGAGCTATTATCAATATGCTTTTTCTCTTCTTCTGAAAGGACCTTGAGTAAATTCGCATTATCCCTGATCTCATTGATCATGTCCTGAAAATCAAGGGTAGGCGTGACAAGATAATTCGAAAGAAAGGCTTTCAGGTCATTTACCGAGCCCTCTTTTTCATTTTTTGCCGCTATGTATGCGGCAAAAGCTTCATCTGTCTTCTTCTTAAGCGCATCTCTCTCATCCTCGTAATCCTTTTTGACTTTTCTTGAAAAGATAAATGCAAGAATGCCGAGAGCCGCGGCAGCAATTAAGAATGCGCCTGCAAAAATAAAATATTTAAAGAAAATGAATAGTGCTGCAGAACCAACCGCAATGATTGCAAGTACCACAAAAAGTGCTGAAAGCCTGCTCTTATCCCTGCTGCGGGAATTCGAGAATTCCTCTTCCTTTGCCTTTGCGCCTTCATACTGGTCTCTTAATGTCTGAATCTTTCCATCATACTTGCTCAGGGCATTGCCAAGCGTCTGCATTGTGGAAATTTCTTCATCTGTCGGGGTATGGCGGGAAAAGAAGCTTCGAAGGTCTTTTAATTTTTTCACATCATCGGAAGAGAGCGCCATTTCAGAGCTCTTCGCCTTTAACTCCCTTATCCTTGCTTCTTCATCACGAAGGGACTGCATATCCTCATCTGAAAGCTCGCCGATTGGAAAGAGACTATTAAGCTGGACCTTCTTTTCAGGAGAGACATTCGTGCTTTTGATCTGCTCAAGCTTCTTCTTTAAGCCTTCAGCTTCACGCTCTTCATTCTCAATATTTACAATTTCCTCGTCTGATGGAACATCATTTTTGAAGAAGTCAGAAAGATCCTTTAATTCAGCCTTCGTCTTCTCATGCGTATTTTCTTTTGCCTTGATCTCTCCAAGCTTCTGTTCTCTTAAGGACTGGCGTGCAATCTTTCCGGCAATATCTTTTTTCTCTGCCTCAAGACCAGCTAAATCATTTCGTCTTTCAGCAAGAAGATCTTTCTGTTTATTGTATGCTTCATCAAGAATCGGCAGCCTGTCCTGCGCTTCCCTGGCCTCACTAATATCTTTCCTGATTTTCTGGATACGGCCGGGATTGACCTTGCTGTTATTAATATATTTTTTCTTTGCTTCAGTAAGCTTCTCCAGGGCAGTATCGAATTTATTGATATCATCCTTTGCACTTGAAAGATCACCAAGCTTTGCATTCATCGATGATGTCATGCCTGTAGATAATGCATTCTGTGGAAAGAAAACCGTTCTTTCGAAGGAATCCCTGTCAACTAAAAATAATTCTTCTCCGATATTGGACGAATAATCTTTAGATTCAAGACCAGTGCCTTCATCAAAAAGTTTAAACGTATCATCTTTATCTTTTTTACCAAAGGTTCTTTCAATCCTATATATTTTATCCCCTTCAGAAAATACGAGACTGCCTCCAAAGACCGTCTCGTCCCATGGCATGAAATGCTCCCTTTCTGTAAGCGTCTTTGTGCTTCTTGAATACGGAAGTCCAAAAAACATCGCCTTAAGGAAATTTGCAAAAGTCGTCTTTCCCCAGCCGTTTTCCTGATGAAAAACACTTATGCCATCAGAAAAATCAAATGACTGGTCTTTTATTTTTCCAAAAGAAGAGATATGACAGGAAATTATTTTCATTCTTCTATCTCCTCTCCTAAAATCGCACGGATCCCAAGGTCAATGATTTTTCCTTTTTCATCCTCAGAAAGCTCTTCATCCCGGACAAGACGGACGAATTCACCCTTCAGTGACCTGTCATTAATAAAGCTGTCATAATCAACATGTATGACAGTCTGGTCATATACCTTAAAAAAGAAAAATCTTTCAGAAAATGTACGTAGAATACGATCCAGATCAATATCAAAATCGGTATTGATCTCGCCTTTTAACACCAACTTTACAATATCTTTTTCGGGAATATCTGAAAGCAGTTCCTCTGCATTTGAGATAATATCAGACATGGTCATTTCAGGATTTACAATAAGTTCCTCCTCATGAAAAATCCTGATGGAAGAAGGGATAAATTCAGTTCTGATCTTTCCACCCTCTGCATCAAGGAGGACAAAGCCCTTTTCCCCGCATTCATCAAAGCCTCTGCCCTCAAGACAGCCAGGGTAGCACCATACGCCCCTGTCATCCAGCTTTTCAAGCTGGTATTTATGAATATGACCGAGTGCGAGATAGTCGATATTTTTATTTCTGAAATCAGGAATTACAATTGGATTCTGAACCCCATTAAAGGTCTCTGAAACCTGACCATGGAGCATTACGATATTTATCTTCGTCCTGTCAAGGACAAGATTGCCGGAGAGATTCCTGGCATTTTCTTCCGTCAGCTCACGACCCGTAATCACAACATCATCGTAGGTATAGGAAGTCCACTCATCGGCACTGAATAATTTAAAATTCGAAGGGATTTCTATTTCGCCTGAATCCTCGATAAAGTCGGCATTGTCGTGATTTCCTTTAATGTATAGAAAATCAATATCCGGGTGATCATCAATCGCAGACATTACCCGCTCACGGGCAGTCTTCTTTACATGCGTCTTATCGAAAAGGTCACCGGAAAGCATAATAACTGAGACCCCATTCGACGAAGCGTACGAGACCATATTTTCAAAGGACTGCAGAAGTTCATCCTTGCGGATCTTTGCCTTTGCAGGATCAAAGTTTGTCTGCATCTTTGAATCAATATGCAAATCGGCCGTATGAATAAGGCGCATATACTAAATTTCCCCCTGACCTTAGCTTCAGCCCCTGACAAATGCAGAAACCGCCTCTGCAACCGGCTCTTTTGTAAGACCGAATTCTTTTAATAAATTATTGGCAGGACCGGAAAAACCAAACCTGTCGTAGATACCTATTCTCTTAAGTTTCGTCGGGCACTCTTCAGAAAGAACCTCAGCTACTGCAGAACCAAGTCCGCCAACAATGGAATGCTCTTCTACAGTAACGACCTTTCCAGTCTTCCTTGCAGAATTCACTATGATGTCCCTGTCGATTGGCTTGATGGTAGCAATATCGATGACTTCACAGTCGATACCCGATGCTGAAAGAATCTCAGCTGCACCGAGTGCCTCATTTACCATAAGGCCTGTTGCGATAAGTGTGACATTCTTTCCTTCACGAAGAAGCTTGCCCTTTCCTATTTCAAATTTGAAATCATTTTCATCAAAAATTACAGGAACTGCAAGACGGCCGAATCGTAGATAAACCGGTCCGTCATATTCATAAGCTGCCTTCACTGCAGCCCTTGCTTCTACATCATCTGCAGGATTGATGACGACCATGCCAGGAATCGCACGCATAATTGCGATATCCTCACAGCACTGGTGTGTCGCACCATCCTCGCCAACGGAAATGCCTGCATGGCTGGCGCCGATTTTTACATTAAGATGCGGATAGGCAATAGAATTCCTGATCTGCTCAAAAGCACGGCCTGCTGCAAACATGGCAAAAGAGCTTGCAAATACTGTTTTTCCAGTAGCAGCAATTCCTGCTGCCATAGACATCTCATTTGCTTCCTCTATGCCGCAGTCAATGAATCTCTCCGGGAACTTATCCTTGAACTTTCCCG
Organism: uncultured Lachnospiraceae bacterium; assembly: GCA_900317755.1. GTDB lineage: Bacteria > Bacillota > Clostridia > Lachnospirales > Lachnospiraceae > RUG306. The sequence continues at coordinate 30,909 of ONHZ01000020.1, read as the reverse complement.
TCCTCGTTGACTCTGCAAGGTCAGCATCCATGACAATGATATCATCATGCTTCTCACCAAGCTCTACCAAAGCTTTTCCGTAACTATCCCTTGTGGCTATCTTCTTATCAGACATTTGAAAGCTCCTTCATTGCAATATTGTATTCTTCCTCATTTGGTGCCTTGCCATGCCAGCCGGCATTATTCTCCATGAATGAAACGCCCTTGCCCTTTATCGTCTTTGCAATGATGACAGTTGGCATTCCCTTTGTGGCCTTTGCTTCAGCAAAAGCCCTTCTCATCTCATCAAAATCATGACCATTAATATTTATGGTATGGAAATTGAAGGCTTCGAATTTCTTGTCAATAGGATATGGAGAATTCACGGAAGAAATCTCGCCATCAATCTGAAGATTATTGTTGTCAACGATATAGCAGATATTGTCAAGATGATGGCTGCCTGCAAACATGGCTGCCTCCCATACCTGGCCTTCTTCTATTTCGCCATCTCCGAGAAGCGTATACACACGGTAATCCTTGTGATAGATCTTTGCAGAAATGGCCATGCCATTTGCAGCAGAAACGCCCTGTCCGAGAGAACCGGAAGACATATCGATGCCCGGTGTGCCCTTCATATCAGGATGTCCCTGAAGGTATGAGCCAATGTGGCGGAAGGTCTTCAAATCCTCCTTTGGGAAAAATCCTCTTTCAGCAAGTGCACCATAAAGTCCAGGGCAGGTATGTCCCTTTGAAAGCACGAAACGGTCCCTGTCCGGATCATCAGGATTCTTCGGGTCAACATTTAATTCTTCAAAATATAAAAAAGTAAATAAGTCTGCTGCCGAAAGAGATCCGCCCGGATGACCTGAAGAAGCATGAAATACCTCTTCTATGATGTCCTTTCTTATTTCAAGAGCTTTCTCAGCAAGTTGTTCGTTCGTCATTTTATAAGATCCTTTCAAAGATTCTTTCTGAATACTACTGCTCCAAATGGAGGAATTGAAACGTGAAGGTTTCCGCCTTTTACTTCAAAATCCTCGGGCATAATAGAATAAAACCTGTCACAAGTCAAGAAAATCCGCTCAATTTTGGTATTCTCCGGAACCTCAGCCTTCCAAACAGGAATGTCTTCTTCTATCTGATACCCCGCAGAATTAATGGCGATTACCATCTTCTGGTCACGGGTGAATCTGCCATAAGAGACGAAATTCTGACCCGTTTCAAGAAAAATAAACGAACCCTTTACGAGTGCAGGATTCAGCCTGTGCAAAGCGATCGCATCCCTGAAGAAATCAATAAGGTCATAATCAGCATGTCCCCAGGGATATGTACGCCTGTTATCAGGATCGGTAAATCCGCATACCCCGGCCTCATCGCCATAATAAATAGTAGGTGCACCAGGCCATGTCATCTGAAGAACAGTCGCTTCCTTCAGGACTGCCTTGTTCACGCCTTCATCCGCAGCGGCAGAGCCTAAAGTCTGTACACGGCCCACCTTGTGGTTTGTTCTGGTAAGAAATCTCGAGTGGTCATGGTTCGAGAGTTCATTCATCGCACAATAAAGAGATGGTGTCATAAACTGCGCCATAAAATGACGCATGGAAAATTCAAATCTCTTTCCATCGCCCAGTGCAGAATCATCCTTCTCATCAGAATGCTTTTCCATGCCTGTAAGGAAGAATGAAACAGGTTCCATGAATGCACTGTAATTCATGATGGTATCCCACTGGTCACCTTTCAGCCAGCTCTTTGCATCACCATAGTGCTCCGCTAAGATGACAGCATTCGGATTCGCCTTCTTTACAGCGTCCCTGAATAGATGCCAGAAGTGATGATTGAAAGCCTCAGAATGTCCGAGGTCTGCCGCCATATCAAGTCTCCAGCCATCACAGTTGTATGGAGGTGAAACCCACTTTGCTGCAATGTGGAGAATATAATTCATGAGTTTTTCAGAGCCCTCATAGTTTAATTTCGGCAGCGTGTCATGTCCCCACCAGCCATCATATTCTTTATTATATGGCCACTTTCCTTCGGGCAGGAAAGAAAAATAATCATGGTATGGACTTTCCTTTGAAACAAAGGCACCTTCTGAATAGCCTTCGAAGCCCTCATAGATTCTTTCCCTGTCAAGCCATTTATTGAATGAACCGCAGTGATTGAACACGCCGTCAATGATGACCCTGATACCCTTTTCATGGCACAGCCTTACAAAATCCGCAAAAAACTTATTCGATGCTTCGAGATTCTTCTGGTTGACTACTCTGTTGATATAGCGTGTGGCGTGCCTGTTATCCGTATCTCCCTGATTTAATGCATCGCCGCCATCTTCAATAATCCTGCCATAATGCGGATCTATGTAATCATAATCCTGGGTATCGTATTTGTGATTCGAAGGTGAAACAAACAGCGGATTAAAATATATGACTTCGACGCCGAGCCCCTTCAGGTAATAAAGCCTCTGCTTTACGCCTTCCAGATCACCGCCATAGAAGTTTGCAACATCAAAATTCGCAGGGTTCTGGTTCCAGTCCTCTACTTTGTGCGCATAGGTATCAATATAATGATATTCGCAGTCACACACGTCATTTGACGGATCGCCATTACAGAATCTGTCAACTAAGATCTGGTAGATGACAGCGCCATTTGCCCATTCCGGCGTCTGAAAACCTGGAACGATTCTGAAGGTATATTCAGGCCTTTCATAGCTTGAAACCCCGTATCTGTCAAAAAATATGCTTTCAGATGTCTCTTTTGAAATAATATGAAAACAATACTCGATCGGATGCTCTGCGACCTGGATATTTGCCCTGTAATAGTCAAATTCATCGGTCTCTGTATCGAGGATCATCTTTGCATCGAAATTTCTCGACCTTAAGAATGGCACACCTTTGTCAAGATGCTTCATCCGAAGCCTGATGGTAACCCGGTCTCCGGGCATAGGCTCTACTGGGTACCGAAACTCCCTTGTACCGTCGGAAAATATTGCATCTTTATTCATTTACTGCCTTGTCCTCAAAAAGTGCTTCAAATTCTTCCCTGCCGATTTTCTCCTTTTCAAGAAGAAGGTTTGCGCAGTTGTCAAGAACCTGCCTGTGCTCTGTAATGATCTTCTTTGCCCTGTCATAGCATTCATCTATGATACGTCTGGTTTCTTTATCTATAAGGGATGAAACCTCATCGCTGTAGCCCTTCACATGACCATAATCACGGCCAAGGAAGACCTCATCGCTCTCCTCATGGTAGCAGATCGGACCAAGCTCGTCAGACATGCCATACTTTGTCACCATGTCCTTGGCTGTCTTTGTGGCTTCCTTAATGTCCTGCGAAGCACCGCCTGTGACATCGCCAAAAATAATTTCCTCAGCGACTCTGCCGCCCATTGCGACAGTGATGTTCTCAAGCATCTCTTCCTTTGTCTCGAAGATCTTGTCCTTGTCCGGAAGCGCCATCGTATACCCTGCAGCACCAGGACCCGTAGGAATAATGGAAACTGTATAAACAGGTCCGACAAGCGGAAGAACATGATAAAGAATAGCGTGACCTGATTCGTGGTATGCAGTAATCTTCTTGTCCCTTTCAGAAACGACACGGGACTTCTTCTCTGTACCGATTCCAACCTTTACGAAAGACTGCTTGATATCTTCCTGGGTAATATAGGCACGGTTTGACTTTGCAGCCTTGATGGCTGCCTCGTTCATGAGGTTCTCAAGGTCTGCACCTGAAAATCCGACGGTAGTCTGGGCGATCTGTCCAAGATCCACATCATCACCAAGCGGCTTATTATTGGAATGAACCTTCAGTATCTCTTCCCTGCCCTTTCTGTCAGGACGGCCGACATAAATCTTCCTGTCAAAACGGCCCGGACGAAGGATAGCCGGATCAAGGATATCAACACGGTTTGTCGCAGCAAGAACGATGATGCCTTCATTTACGGCAAAGCCGTCCATCTCGACAAGAATCTGGTTTAACGTCTGCTCTCTCTCATCATGGCCACCGCCAAGACCTGATCCTCTCTGACGTGCAATCGCATCAATTTCATCGATAAATATAATACATGGAGAATGCTTTTTTGCTTCTGAGAAAAGATCCCTGACTCTTGATGCGCCGACACCGACAAACATCTCCATAAAATCTGAGCCGGAAATAAAGAAGAAAGGTACGCCAGCCTCACCGGCAATAGCCCTTGCAAGGAGCGTCTTTCCTGTTCCTGGAGGGCCCTCAAGTAAAAGTCCCTTTGGAATCCTCGCACCAACTGAGGTATATTTGCCAGGTTCCTTCAGGAAATCAACGACCTCACCTAACTCCTCTTTCTCTTCCTCAAGACCTGCAACATCCTTGAAGCGGACATGGTTGTCCTCCTTCGTGGTCATCTTTGCACGGCTCTTGCCAAAATTCATCATACGTGAATTCGTACCGCCGACCTGCGCCTGCTGCGAGCTGATAATCATGGTGAATAAGATGAACATCAGCGCAATCACAAGAAGGAGAGGCAGGAACTGTAAGAACCAGCCGTCATGAGGAACATCATTTACCGTATAATGGGTAAAATCCTGGTCATCAAGATAGTCCTGGAATGCATTTACATCTGAAAGGTAAATGGTGTAATCATTCGTATCTGCCTTCAGGTGAACGACAGCGGAACCTGTCGGAACCTCTGAATTCTGCTTGATCGTAACGGAGGTAACATCCTCGTTCTTCAGGTCCTTCTTAAAAGAATTCATTGAATAATTCGAAGTCTTGGAACCGGAAAAAGCATACCAAATAATAATAAAAAGAACTATCAGGAAAATATATAGTCCGATTCCTGTATGTCTGTTCTGCTGTTTCAAAAATTTGCCTTTCTATTACTGATCATCAAAGCTGATAATACCTATATAAGGAAGATTCCTGTATTTCTGGTCGTAATCAAGTCCATAGCCTACAACGAATTCATCCGGAATCGTAAATCCCTTGTAATCAAGGCTCACATCAACCTCACGTCTGTCCGGCTTGTCAAGCATTGCGCACAGCTTTACGCTCTTTGCCTTCCTGTCCTTAAAAAGCTTTGAAAGATAGCAGAGCGTATTTCCCGAATCAATAATGTCCTCTGCAATAATGACATTTTTCCCTTCAGGAGAAATCTCAACATCCTGCTTCAGCTTTACATTGCCAGATGAAACTGTGCCGCTTCCATAACTTGAAGTAGAAAGGAAATCAAGTGTCACCGGTACTGTAATTCTCTTTGCAAGCTCGCAGGTAAAAAATGCCGCGCCCCTTAATACGCCAATAAGATAAACTTCTTCGCCCTTATAATCGCGGCTAATCTCTTCTCCTAATTCCTTAATTCTGCTTTCAATCTCTTCTTCTGGAAGCATCACACGAATATGCTCGCTCATCACAAATCCTCAAATCTAATATAATTTACTGCTAAAACTTTCTTTGTGCGCTCCGTAATCTTCGCCTTCTCACTGAGCCTCAGGCCGACAGCCCAGAGTACCTCGCTTCCATCGCAGAGAAGCGGTACGCTGTCACGATCTTCCCTTGGTATCTTTTCATTAATGAAAAACCTTCTGAGTGGAATGCTTTCAGACCCCAAAATTGTCTGAATCAGGTCACCGCTTTTTCTGTACCTGACCGAAAGCGCATTGCTTATCTTATCATAATCAAGCCATTTAGTATAGTTTTTTCTAGGAAAATCTTCTGATTGTTCTTTTTCAAATACCCTGAAAGTGAATCTTCCGTTTCCAAAATCGACGGAAACCGGCTCATTTATGCTGTCTTTCTCTAAATTTACACTTTCTGTATTAGCACATGTATATATCCCGGCACTCGATATTTTCTGTGGCACATCTTGTACTGTGTCATTATTTTTTCTGCTTAATGATAAAAATCCATTTTCACAACAGACTGTGACATTCTGGGGAAGATCTGTCTCCTTTTTTGAAGCAGATTTTTGAGAAGTCTCAGCAATAGATAATATGGAATGAATATGTGAATCTGAAATATCCTTTACCGAAATAAGGTTCTGCCGGAGCCACTCAAAAATAATGTATGGTCTTAATACCTGATCATAAGAAAAAAGTAATGACACATCAAAACGCAGATCATTTCCCGATAACTTTCTATTTTCAGTGACTGCCTTTTCTGCAGTTCTTGAAAAATAATCCGACGCCTCCAGAACTTTTTCAGAGCACTCGAAAATATTTGAAACCGCCCTGCTGTTTAGCTTTGAGAATGATGGAATAATGACATGCCGGATATAATTTCTTGAAATATCGTCATCATCATTTGTACTGTCATGCCTGAAGGAATATCCTTTTTCATCAAGATATGACTCGATATCTTCCCTCGTAAGCGGAAGTATCGGACGAATGACCCTGATGCCATTTATCTCTGTCTCAGGGCGGATACCCGAAAGGCCCTTCAGCCCGGTACCCCGCGCCATATTAAAAAGCATGGTTTCAACACTGTCAGAAGCGTGATGTGCTGTTGCAAGGACAAAATTTTCCCCTAAACTTTTTTCTCCAGCATCATCATTTTCTGAGGCAGAAAACGAAATGGCGTCAGTTTTGTTCATGTTGATATTTGTTTCAACAAGGCTGGATTGTGTTGTCTGGGCCTGCTCAGTTTTTGAATGTTCGCGGCTTAAGATAAAATCAGCCATCGTCCTGTACCGCAGTACCCTTGCGCCTTCTTCCAATGTCATTCCGTTTTCTTTTGAAAAGCCAACTGAATCAATTGGAATGGATGCAGCAGGAACACGAATCTTTGAAGCGAAATCAAGCACGAAATCAGAGTCCTCCTTGCTTTCAACGCCTCTGATCCCGTGCTCGATATTCATAATAAAAAGATTACATTTAAGAATTTTGGAAAGTTCCGTAAAGATAAGGGCCATTGCAACAGAATCTGCACCGCCGGACACCGCAAGATAAACAGTGCATCCCTCCTTAACAAGATTCTTTTCCCTTATATATTTAAGGATTTCTGAAGAAACCCGGTTCATTTCTTTCTCTCTCGGAAAATAATTTCGTTCGGCTTCACAAGCCCGCCCTTGCTCCTTGCCATGCTCTCAGTATATTCATCAGACTTGATATACTCTTCATAGTCGGCAAGCTCTGCGGCCTTGTCCTCCTGCTCCTGAAGTTCCTTGGAAAGTGCGGTCTCCTGCTTCTTGTAGGTATGATTCTGGTAAGCAAGCGTACAAAGCTGTACACACATAATGATACCAAGAAAAGTAAATACGATGGCAATATAAAAAAGACCTGACTTCTTCTTTTTTTTCTTCCTAGTACCATTTACTACGTACATTTCCGCCAAAATTCCTAGTTGAAATAAAATTAAACTTAAGAGTTAACGAATATTATAGTTTATAAAAATGCAATTTTCAATAAAAATCTGACATTTTGCACAAAAAAAGTTTCTTTTGGCATCAGAGATAGTCAAACATCTCGTCAGCATTTTCCTTTTTCGTGCTGTCCATAATAGCTTTGACACGGACACTGACTTCCTTCGTGCCAAAAGAGATGGTAATGACATCGCCTTCTTTGACACTCGTGGAAGGCTTGGCAGTCTTTCCATTTACTGTAATCCTGCCGCCATCAGCAGCCTCTGCAGCTACTGTGCGGCGTTTGATCAGTCTTGATACTTTTAAAAATTTATCTAATCTCATAAATATACTCTGTCGTCTGAAATACCTTAACCTATCAGCGTAAAACGTTTTTAGCAAAATAAAAGACCGCTCCTATAATAGAAGCGGCCTCTTAAGAACATCAGCAAAATTATGCGTTAACAATATCCTTTAATGCCTTACCAGCCTTAAACTTAGGAGCCTTGCTTGCAGGAATCTTCATCTCTTTGCCTGTCTGAGGATTGCGGCCTGTACGAGCTGCTCTCTCAGATACTTCGAAAGTACCGAAGCCAACGAGCTGAACCTTGTCACCGCTCTTAAGGGCATCAGCTACTGTGTCTGTGAATGCTCTAACTGCTGCTTCAGCATCCTTCTTTGAAAGATCTGCCTTCTCAGCGATTTCAGCAACTAATTCTGTTTTGTTCATAACTTAATCTCCTCCTAATAGGAAAATAATAATATGTTACCCGGAAACGATTTCGTTTCCCCAAACAACACTAATATTTATAATGTTTTTCATATATTTTGTCAAGCAAATAAGCATATTTTATAGTATTTTTGGCATTATTCACTAGAACTCTTTCCTAAATTTATTGAATTTAATAAATCGGAAAGCGTACTCAGATAATCCGTATTATTTCCAGATGAATTTTCCGCTCCGGAGCCATTTAGTATCTCGTTTGCAAGATTATTCAATGTACGGTTTACCGAGCCATTTGATGCCGCTGTAGAGCCCGATGCGCTGCCTGAAGCTGTACTGCTCGAGGTCTTGCTGCTGTTTTCCTCAGATGAAGACAGATCAAGCGAAATCTCCGCAGATGGTGAATTTACGAAAAGTGTCTTGTTCCAGTCCTCATAGCCCTCCGCAGAGATTCTCAGCCTATGCCTGCCGTATGTGACTGTATTTGGCGTGTCAAAGGCGATTTCCTGCCCATCTAAGTATATCTTAGCCTCTATGCCGGATGAAGGGCTTAAAAATGTAATCTGGGAGGTCTTGGGGCCATCCCCTTTCATTGTCTCCAGATTCAGTGTCACAGTCTCTCCTGCTGTAACCGTGACGTCCGTCGTCCCGCCATATCCATTCGATGCCACCGTCACAGAATACTGACCTGCCGGCACCTCTATCGTCATGTTGCCATTAATAAGTTCCTTTATCCTGTCGCCAATCTCAATAAGCGAATTATCAAATGTGGAGGTGTTCGTGATCGCAATATATCCGTGTCCTGTCGTCACAATGATCGAGACAAGATCTGTGCCAAGGGTAATGAGTGACAGTGTGTCAGTCTCTGTAACAGCAGTAATATCTATAAGCGTATTATCAGAGAAGACCTGGGTTTCATCTGAAAGCCTGTAATTGTCTCCATAAAAGGAAAATATATTTTTATCCCTGTCAAATGAAAACTCATTTACATCATCGAACCGCTCTACCTTGTCAGAAAGCTGAATACTTTTCAGCGCACCGCCGTCCAGCTTGTCGCCAAGAACCACCACTTCACCGCAGGACAGGCTGCTTAAAGGCATAAAATTGCCATATTTGTCCAGAAATTCCGTAGCAAGTGAATAATTATACCTGAATAAACTGTCTTCTGTAAGATTCTTTACCGTGACCGTTTCATCTGTGGGGTTAATTTCTTCTATGACATAAAGGGAGGAGGTATCCACGGCATCATAGGAAGAAAGCGCATCTGCGCCGGAAGCGTCTGCTCCAGAATTAAGGCTTCCTGACATCTGCGCCTGATAGCCACCAGAATATGATGAATCATTCATTCCGCAGGCTGAAAGCGGAAGAATCAATAGAATTAACAATACTACTGCAACTATTTTCTTTTCAGGAATCTTACTTACAGCCCTCATATACGAACGGTTCTCCATGCTTAATAACATTAATAATAGATTTTGTAAGAGAAATAAGGCTATCTCTCTCATTTAATTCTGGATTCTTAAGAACGATTGCCAAAAGCTCATCAAAAATAATTCCCATGGATGGACCCTTATCAATGCCCATTTCGATTAGATCCCTGCCCTTTATTGCAAGATCTCTTACAGATAATGCATCATTTTCAGAACAGATCTCATCAAAATAGCGTCTGCTCTCTGAAACCCGATTCAGCTTTTCTTCCCTGTGGAAATCGCTCTGCCCCATGACGTCTGCATGACGAAGTTCAAGAAGCAAAGGATAGATTTCTTTTCCCATTCCGGAAATCTCATGGCGGATATTTTCTATCGTAAGCGCCGGCCTGTCGTCATGCCGCTCAACAAGCACCCTTACTTTGTCAATCGTCGCATTATCATACTTGAGCCGCTTCATGATATTCACTGTCATGGCAGCGCCAAGCACGGGATGCCCAACGAAATGGTCATGCCCCTTTTTGTCTGTCTTTCTTGAAACCGGCTTTCCTATATCGTGGAAGAAGGCTGCAAGCCTCATGATGTGGTCATTTGAGACATTCTGCATGACACGGATCGTATGCTCGCCAACAGTATAAAGATGGTGTACCGTATTCTGCGGACACTCTAAACATGCATCCCACTCTGGAAGAAATACCTTTGATAATCCGAGTAAATAAAACTCGCGTGCAAATTCAGGATGATCAGAAATAAGCGTCTTCTCAAACTCGACACGGATCCGCTCTGCAGAGACCTTTGAAAGTGTCGGGGCGAGATCCTTTATTGCCTCATACGTGCTTTCTTCAATCGAAAATCCAAATCTGGCTGCAAATCTGACCGCACGCATCATGCGGAGTGCATCCTCTGAGAAACGCTCACGGCTAACACCGACACAGCGGATGATGCCTTTTTCAAGGTCCTCACGGCCATTAAAAAGATCAATAATCCCTGCTTTTTCCGAATACGCCATCGCATTAATCGTAAAGTCGCGTCGCTTTAAGTCCTCATCTAAGTTCTTTACAAATTCGACATTGTCCGGATGCCTGCCATCAGAATAATCCCCATCTATCCTGAAGGTCGTGACCTCATAGCTTCTGCCGTGAAGCCGCACTGTGACCGTGCCATGCTTTATGCCAGTATCTATCGTCCTTTGAAATACGGCCTTCACTTCTTCTGGTGAAGCAGACGTCGTAATATCCCAGTCGTCTGGTGTCTTGCCAAGGAGAGAATCCCTTATACATCCGCCGACGGCATAGGCTTCGTACCCTTTTCCTTCAAGCTCAGAGATAATAAAAGAGACATCTCTGGGCAGCTCGATTTTCACATTGTCATTTGTACCCATAAATGTCTCCTTTCTTTTCTTTAGTATGCCTTGCCCCAGTAAACAAGCTTGTGTGCAGGCTTTCCGCAGCAGATGCATTTACCATCAATCGGCTCTGCACCAAATGGCATGCAGCGGCTTGTCGCAGTAGTGTCAGCCTTAATCTGGTTCTCGCAGGCCTCATCACCGCACCACATTGCCTTTACAAAGCCAGGCTTGTTCTCAATGCAGTCCTTGAATTCATCATATGTATGCGCTTCAGAAATATGGGTATCCATATACTTCTTTGCCTTGTCGTAAAGAGCCTGCTGCTCTGTGTCAAGAAGCTCCTTGACCTTTTCTGCGACCTCAGAGATATCGACCTCGGTCTTCTCCCTGTTGTCGCGGCGAACAAGCACGCACTTGCCTTTTTCAAGATCCTTCGGTCCGATCTCGATACGAAGCGGAATGCCAAGCATCTCTGCCTCTGAGAATTTCCAGCCAGGTCTCTTGTCAGAAAAATCTGTCTTTACGGAGAAGCCTGCCTTCCTAAGTGTAGCTTCGATTTCCTTTGCCTTTTCAGAAACACACTCGCTGTCCTGACGGATCGGAATGATAATAACCTGTGTAGGTGCGATTCTCGGAGGAAGTACAAGGCCTGAATCATCACCGTGTACCATGATAATGGCGCCGATCATTCTGGTAGAATAACCGAAGGAATTCTGGTGAACATAGTGAAGCTGATTATCCTTGTCTGTATACTGGATATCAAAAGCCTTTGCAAACCCATCGCCAAAGTCATGGCTTGTGCCGCACTGAAGAGCCTTGCCATCCGGCATGAGAGACTCGATCGTGTAGGTATTTTCAGCACCAGCGAATTTTTCCTTGTCGGTCTTCTGTCCCCTTACGACAGGAATCGCAAGAACTTCCTCAGTGAAATCTGCATAGACATTCAGCATGCGGATGGTGAATTCTTCGCACTCCTCTGCTGTAGCAAAAGCAGTATGACCTTCCTGCCATAGGAATTCTGATGAACGAAGGAAAGGACGCGTCGTCTTCTCCCAGCGGACAACTGAGCACCACTGGTTATATGTCTTCGGAAGATCCCTGTAGGAATGAACCAGGGTCTTATACAGTTCGCAGAACATGGTCTCTGAAGTAGGTCGTACGCAGAGTCTCTCCTCGAGTTCATTATTGCCACCCTTCGTGACCCAGGCTACCTCAGGTGCAAAGCCTTCTACATGGTCCTTCTCCTTTTCAAGAAGTGACTCCGGAATGAGCATTGGAAGATAAACATTTTCAACGCCATTTTCCTTGAACCTTGCATCCATCTGTTTCTGGATATTTTCCCAGATGGCGTAGCCATTGGGCAGGTAATTCATAAATCCCTTTATTGAGCTGTAGCTCATAAGACGTGCCTTCTTTACCACGTCCGTATACCACTGTGTAAAATCTACTTCTCTTGCTGTAATCTCTTCAACAAGCTTCTTTTCTTCTGCCATCACTTTCTCCTTAAAAATTATGCTTACAAACACTTCACTATTTACGATTTTGTAAATCGCAGTTTTGCAGCTATTATCTATTTACCCAGGTCTCAGCTATTGCTTAAAGCCCAGAAAATTACAAAATTAATCTCACACCTTAAATCGGTATCCGCATCCCCACACAGTCACAATATACTGCGGATTCACCGGATCTGCCTCTATTTTCTCACGAAGCTTCTTTATATGAACGACTACCGTTGCAATATCGCCATAGTAATCATTATCCCATACTTCTTTAAAGAGCTCCTCTTTTGTGAATACCTGATTCGGATGCTCCATAAAGAAAAGCAGGAGGTCAAACTCTTTCGTCGTAAGGCGCTTTTCCTGTCCTGAAACAAAAACACGTCTTGCCGTCTTGTCAAGCTTTATGCCTCTGATATGAAGGACATCACCTGTAAAATCCCTGTCTTCGATAATGCTCTGATACCGGTTGAGGTGTGCCTTCACGCGCGCAACTAATTCTCCTGGTGAAAATGGCTTTGTAATATAATCATCTGCGCCAAGACCAAGTCCGCGGATCTTGTCAATATCCTCTTTCTTTGCCGTCACAAGAAGAATCGGAATATTCTGATCCTCCCTGATTTTTTTCAGAAGAGTAAAGCCATCCATCTTTGGAAGCATGACATCCAGAATGATGAGATCATATTTTCCTGTGAGCGCAAGGTGATAACCCTGCTCACCATCAATCGCCAGATCTACCTGAAAAGATGCATTCTCTAAGTAATCTTTTTCAAGGTCAGCTATTGCCTCTTCATCTTCTACAATAAGTATCTTCGCCAAGTGTTTTTCACGCTTTCTTTAGCATAAAATCCATAGTCGTTCCATGCCCGACGCTTGAAACAGCATATATCTTTCCGCCGTGTTCTTCAATGATTTTCTTCACGATGGAAAGTCCAAATCCGGAACCTTTTATCCTTGAGTTCCTGGATGCATCACCACGGAAGCTCCTGTCAAAAATATAGGGAAGGTCGTCATTACTTATTCCAATGCCATTATCTTCTATTTCAGTCTTGATGAAATCACCATCTTCATAAACCGAAAGCGAAATCATCTTCTCGCCATCACCCATATATTTGACAGAATTATTAATAATATTATGCACCACGCGTGCAATCTGCTCCCTGTCAATCGAAAATGAGGACTCAGGGCTTACATTGTCATGATAAATGAAATTGATTCCCTCATTTTCAAGATCGAGTCGGATCTCATCAGAAAGATCATCATAGTAATCCCTGACGGAAACCTTCTCGAAATTGTAAGGAATGCCATTTGTGCCAATCTTGCTGTAAAGTGATAATTCGTTTAATAGCGAATTCATCTCATCGGCTTTATTGATGATGGTATTCTCGTATGAGAGCCTTTTCTCATCTGTCCTGCAGACTCCGTCACGAAGTCCTTCGGCGTAGCCCTTTATCGAAGTAAGCGGCGACTTCAGATCATGTGCAATATTTGAAATAAGCCTTTTCTGTTCTTCCTCTGCCTCGTACTGTGCCTGTGAACTTTTGTAAAGTGCATTCCGCATTTCCTCAAAAGCCGAAAGGACATCGGTAAGCTCATCATTCCCACGGATGTTTATATGGAAATCATAATCGCCATCCTTGATTCGCTTTGCGGCATCCTCAAGATCCTTCATCCTGGGGTAAATGGAACCATAGGTCCAGCTGATCAATATAAAGGCAGTAACTATTAGTATAGCAAAAACCGCAGTAAAAATGTTAAAAAATAATGTCTTCGCATCATTTGTAAGCATCGTTGCGATTTTGTTTGTATTGTCAATGACAAAAAGCTCGCCCGTGAGAAGCATCAGGGCGAGCGGAACAATCAGAATAATTAGGAATGAAACAATCAGCCTGTCTTTTAATTTCATTGCCGCCTCCAAAGCTAAAATCACTTTGACTTTTGCGCACGGCTGAATCCATGATTCAACAGCATAATTTACTGTGTCAAAATCACTTTTAGCCTAGACAATGAATTATATCACAACTATAACTTTGCTTACAATACGAAGTGAACGTAAATTACGAATGGAAAGACGCGTAAGCTGTAACTCACAGTATCTTCGCGGCGGCAGTCGCAAGCGGGCTTCGAACAGACTCGGTGTCCTTAAAGGTAAGCTGCATGCAGAGAGGATTCCCGGCCATCTTTTCAGCGATGTAGGAAAGTCCGTTTGACCTCTTTGAAAGCTTCGGCGTATCGATCTGATCTGGGTCTCCAAGAAGAACTAATTTCGTTCCAAGACCGGCTCTAGTTACAAGGCTCTTGACCTGAATCGGGCTCATGTTCTGGACCTCATCGACGATCATGAAGCTTCTCGGAATCGAACGGCCTCTGATATAGGCAAGTGAGCAGATGTTGATGACGCCTGTCTGCATCATGTCCTGAACCTGCATGTCAATCTGTGCGAAATCCTCCTTTGAGCCTTTGCGGAGAAGCTCACGGACATTGTCATAGAACGGCGCAAGAAGCGGCGTCATCTTTTCCTCGAGTGTGCCTGGAAGAAATCCGATGTCTGCATCAGAAAGCGTATTTGATCTCGTGATGATGACCTGATCGTAAAGCCTGGTCGATGCACTGTCGTAGGTCTGGTCAAGCGCGGCAGCAAGAGAAAGATACGTCTTTCCTGTACCAGCTTCGCCCTTTAGGATGACAAGCGGGATTTCATCTGCCGGAGCAGTCAGCGCATGAAGCGCAAATGCCTGTCCTTCATTCTTCGGCCTGACTCCGCCGAATACGGTCATCTTCGGATCAATGAGATGGTAGGCCTTGTCCTTATAATATGTGAGTGCTGAATGATTGTCTGCCTTGAAGCGTACGAATTCATTTTCAACAAGTTCATCCTCTGTAGAAATATCCCTGAGTTCGTATAGATTGTCAATCGTCGCCTGATCTGTCTCGACCTCGATACGTCCTTTATAAATCTTGTTTACATCGACTTCGTCGTTGTGATAGCCCTGGGCATGAATTCCATTCGCAAGGGCTTTGATTCTCATCGCAGCATCATTGGTAATGAGAAAAGTGCCTTCTGGATTTTCATCGGTCATCGAACGGGCTGCGGCAATGATTCTGTTATCAGGCTTGTCAAGACTCCAGCCCTGAGGTAACGAGCCATCGAGATGATCCATCTCGATTCTGAAGGTACCTCCGTTTCCTACCGGATAGCCGCCTGTATAGCTTCCTTCTGAATGCCTGAATGAGAAAATTTTACGAATACTTTCACGGGCAGAATATCCAGTCTCGCCTGGAGCAGTTTTCAGATGATCTAATTCTTCAAGCGTGGTATTTGTGATGACTACGTCGTTGTCATCGAGTGAGAAAATGATTTCTCCATCCGTCTGGATCAGGATGTTCGTGTCGAGAATATAGGTCTTTTTCATTTAATCTCCTTGTGTTAACAAATCTGGAGAATTTCAGAAATCAGAAGCATGCCTGTAATTCTAATATATCTCCACGAAAAATGAATCTGGAGCTTTTCGTTGCATTACGCATTCGCTGCTGCAACATCATTATGTTGATATTCTACCATTCTTTATTCTCAATATATAGTATGTTTTTGAAAATTTTTCGAGATTTTTACATGGCGTGTGAACGGTAATGCATAATACATCACTTCAGCTCGATGCTATCTGCGACATAAATATTCCACTTTGAATTTACTGCTTTGAACATTGCCTTACATTTGATCAAAGGATTCTTTGTGTATTCAATCAGATAAATTTCGAGCCCATCCTTTTTTCTGGCATCAAGATATTTAAGATATTCTTTGGTCGATGCCGCATCATTCCTGCCATATTTCTTGGTATCAGCATCATAAGAAGAATATACAGATTCCTGACAGATCCCATCGCAGATGAGATAGGCAGGAGAGCCGCTCTTAATGTAAGCTTTTACAAAATCCTTGCCGCCATTGATGATGACGGGAAAGCCCGTCGACTTTACAATCAGAAGAATATTGGAAAGTGAAGTAAAAGTCTCCTCATCTTCCCCCAGCTCATCATATACATCGATATTATCAAGGAAAAATCCATCATAGCCTGCATTTATGCATTCATCACAAAGATCGGAGATGTGCTGCTGCCAAGAAGCGTCCGTCACATCGACCCAGAACTCATCATCAAACCCATCGTATTTTTTCTTCTCGAGCGTCTTAAAATCATCATAGTAATCCCTGAATGTCTCGAGCGAGCCGACATTGATGTAGGCATAGCAGAGTGTCCCGCTGCTCTTTAGTTCCTGTAGCTCTTCCGAAGAAAAATTGTCCGGATCAATCACGACAGTTTCATATTTCTCTGCCTTCTTATAGTTCTTCCCATGAAGTGCATTCAGCACTGCAAAAGATGAATTCTTTGCATGGAAGGTGAGCGTGAGAAACAGCACGATAAAGAAAAGTACAACGATGACTATTATGATTATTGCTGCAGCCAATGGCTTATGCTTATTATTTTTCTGTTTCATATTCACTTTCTGGCTACCACATACATGCCATTCCAACTTTGTGGCAGCTGAAATGACAAAACATCAAATTTTTCACTTGATAAGAGACTTAATGACTGCATTTATAGTCTTGCCATCGGCTTTACCCTTGAGGTCGCCCATGACAGTCTTCATGATTTTGCCCATGTCCTTTGTAGCGACAAGGTCGGAATACTTCTCCGTAATGTATGCCTTGACTTCATCCTCACTCATGAGCTTTGGCGCATAGGATGCAATGAGGTCATAATTGTACTGGTACTGAGCCTTGAGGTCAGCCCTTGATTCCGGGCATGTATCAAGCTGCTCCTTTGCAGACTTGAGTTCCTTTAATATCGTCTTGTCAACAAGCTCTTCAGGAATATTCTCTCTGTCGCCGGCATTGATTCCAGCCATCTTTACGGCAGAGACAAGTGAAGAAATGACTTCCTTCTTCTGCTTGTCGTGATCCTTCATTGCCTGCATCATATCTTTTCGTAGTGTGCCTAAATCCATTTTTATAAACTTCCTTTCCATAAAAAAGATGGTTTCATTATATCACTAATGAAACAAGGCTGCATTCAACGGGAAGTATAATATTTCTCTTTGCATTGAAAATCCCAGCCTCAGATTTTCTCATGGTACTATGCAACTAAACATTAAATTATTGTAACTATTCCCGAAGTCCATGCATTCACTGCAGGTACTACTTTTAGAACTGGGTAGTTACAAATTATCTTTCATATACGGGAAACTCTCCTGAATTATCACTTCTCCTGGAGAATAATACAGATAAAAATTTGAATTTTGTATGCGGTTCCATTGGCTATAGTGTGAATTCTGTAAATGGATATATGTTTCCTGATATTTATGTGAATTCTGATATTACTGCAGGTAATCAGTCAAATGAAACAATTGATTTTAACTATCAGGAGCTTCAGCTTTATGGAATAAATGAAATCGCAGAAATCCAAATAGGCTTTGACATTACTGATGATGATTATAATGATGTCCTGGAGACAGGTCCGCTTCAGATAAAGACCAGCGCATTTGACAATTATGATTTCACAAAGGACACTGTGAAGGAGGCCATGTCAAACAGCGCGCTGCTGCAAAGCCTTGATGTTACACTAGATTATTCTTCTGAAGATGAACTCTATAATGATGGCGGCGTCACTTCAAATGCTGCATTTGCACTAACGAATAAATCTGGGGATAAGCAAATATTTGTCGAAGCTTACAATTCCGGCTCATCACCTGTCTATGTCTCTATAAGCGATATCGAGGCAAATGGCATCGTTGTCTCTGACGGAAGATGGACTGCTGAATATGTAAACCCTCAGAAATACGTATTATTAAACATTGATCTGAATCAGGCAATTGAAAATGGTGGTGCATCAGTCGATGCTGCTGATGTAAATGAATTAAAATTCAAGATGGTTCTGCTTAACGAAAAAGCTGCTGAGGTGTCTTCCGAGAAGGAAGTAACACTTACTATGGGAGCCGGCGAGACTACTGCCAAAGTCGAAGGGCAGGAAGTTTACAATCAGAATGGAATCAAGTTTACTTTCGCTGGAATGAATACGGATAAGAATGATGATACACACTTCACATTCTATATTGAAAATTCTTCAGGAAAAAATATTGATGTAAACCTTGACGGACTTGCCCTTAATGGAACAATGGTCAGCGCATTAGAAAACTGCAGTGTCGAGGATGGAAAGACTGGCACGCTGGATGTTGAGTTAATGGAATTCCAATTCGATAATGCAAAATTGAAACCAGAAGATGTCACTAAGGCAGAGTTCACATTTGAAATCAAAGATGATAATTATGACACGATTGACAAGCCGGTGATCGATGTGGATATTAAGCAATAAATTTTCAAAGAAATAACTAATGTTTTTTCAGGAGCTGAGTGCTCCTGATTTTTTTTGAAATAAATAAGCTTGCAAAATCGGTTTGAAAGCTTTCATTCACACTATTACTTTTCAAATTAATATCAGGCTTCCTGAATGTCAGACAGCTTCTCCCAATCTGAAAAATACTTTTTAGCCTGCTCATCTGATAAGTTAAATTTATTTTTGATATTTAATATGATAGCCTCGTTAGATTTCTTTTCTTCATGAAGAAGATCAATCCTGCCATAGACTTCGCCTTCAATACGGCCTTCTACTCGACCTTCTTTGCAGCCTTCACTTTTACCTTTTTTATATGCTTCCGTATCAGGAAATTTTAATATCTGTCCACCCATAATAACTTTCACTCCTTTGACAACATTTTCGTATTTTTTTGCCAACTCATCAGTAACATTGTTTAGAAGATTTATTATCTCACGTTTCTGAAAAAATGTTATATCGCCTTTTGTTTCCTCTTCTGATAGCATTCTAATAATTTTTTCATAAACTTTCAATAGACTTGCGAGCTTATCATTATCAGTGTTTATTTTTTGAAGGTCATTTTCATATAAAAATAATGTAAAAGGAATTAGCACATATAATTTTTTCTGGAATAGTTCATCAATAGTATATTTTTTAAATCTAAACATCTTCATCTCATAATCCAAAGACTTTTCATGAAAATCTATCTTTACTATTGATGATTCAAGCTTGTATTTGCTATTTCCTCTTAAGTACAATACTGCTGCATCTGGCAATGGAATGTGAAGAATTCCTTCCTCAACATATCTATTTTCAAATGCCGTCCTTACACCATAACGGAACATCCTCACTGTCATTGTATTATCAGAACTGGACTGGCATTCATAAATATATCTGCCACAAAGCTTTCCTTCGACATTCCTAACAATGAAATTTGCATCAGAAAATAACGTTTCCTTAAGAATCTCATCGCTACTATCTTCATGCTCTTCATTCAAGAACTCGATTGTGTTGCTGCTATCATAGGACTCTCCAAACGTTTCATTTAATAGCGGATAAACAATCTCTTTGCATTCTTTCATCACTGTCTTGAAAGCACTGTCGTATGGCTTGTCAATTTTCTTTGAATCTTTCGTTTCCAGAATAATGTCCTTTCTAACGATTCAGTTGTTTTGTAAAAATCAATCTAAAATTTTAAATACTCTTCATTCAGAACTGTCTGATAACTGTTCAAAATATTTTAATATCCTTTTCTTGTCTTTAGCACTTGAACTCCGATATTTTTCAATAATGAGTTTTTCATCAGAAGTATAATCCATTGGATTTGAATCACCCTCATCTCCTATCAAATCAGCGTAAGAAATTCCCAATACTTTGCAGATAATTGCAATCTTATCGGATTGCGGATTCATCTTCTTTTTCTTCCAGTCGCTGATCGTGCTTGTTGGGATACCCGTCTGTCTGGATAATTCCGACTGGCTCATATTTATTTCATTTAATCTTTCAAATATCTTTTCATATATTTCCATTATTGTCCTCTCTTTCCGATTTATCGGAATTATATCACGTAAAAGAAAATAATGCAACAATTTACCAAATTTTGTTGTTAATATTGGATAATTAGTATGAGGAAAGTTCTCTTGTTGAAGAACGTAACATGGACGTCTTTTTTCCAAATGAAAAAAGGTGAAATCACTTGCAGCATATTTTCCGTGTGAGATGAAGACGTGGAAAGGATTCTGATTTTTTGAGGTGGAATGACACTATGTATTTATTTCATCTGCATATTTTCTGCTTCCATCAGCATATTCAAGATATGGCGCTCCCTTTGAATAATCATATTTCTCAATAGGAACGCCCTTTATTTTCTTTATTTCATTATCTATCCGAATAGCTTCCTTAAATCTTTCCGTAAGTTCTTCATCGGAAATTCCGCAGGTTGAATCTAATTCATTCATAGCTGAACCCTTTTCAAACTTTCAATTAATAGCAGTGGCCATCATTTATATATCAATTTCCCAACAGTTTCTTCAATCTCAGCAGATTTATCTGTAAGCTCACCATCTTTTGATAAAATCGGTGTATCTAGTACTACTTTTATTGAACCTGCAGAAGACAGCGCTGATGCAATTATTTTTTTTGATTCAGGTTTATACATACTGTAATCAAAGCCTTCATTCTTTGTGACGTCCTCCATCTCCCAAATAAGTGGAAGAAAATAAGAATCCAGATGAGCAAGAAGATTATAATACATATTTGTCCGTCTGCGAATTGCCCTGCATTTATCTGAGGCAAGTTCCAAAGACTCTACAATTTTGTCAGCTTCAGCCTTATTTGCGAGAGCATACTGCACTTTCTTATCTGCCTGTGCTCCGACCACAAATCCCATTACCATAAGAGCTGGGCCTGCTACAAGACCTCCTAATACAGCCGTACCTCCAGCCATACCAAGACCACCTGCTGCAAGTGAACCTCCTCCAAAAAACGCGAGCGTTGCATTTGTTGCTGCTGCACCGCTCAATGTTGCTATTGCTGTTCCTGTAGATGCTGTCGCAAGAGCACCAGCTGCACCATATGCCCCTAAAGCTGCTAAAGCACCCGCTGCTACTCCAGCTGCTGCACCACCGGCAAGACCGACTGCGATATTACCCATATCTTTTAGTTCTTTAAAAGATGCCTTATCAATGTGAAGCTTCTTGAGTTCTTCCAGTCCTTCGGAATCAGAAAGTTCCATATTCTTTATTTTGTCAAATGTCTCGAAAAACTCCATAACATGCTGGCTCAAAATAAAAACCTTTTCTGATCCAAGATTCTCAAGAGACTTTTCTACTTGACCACGATATACATTTAATTGCTTCTTTGCATCATCAATTTCTTTGTTTGAAATTTTTGTTATCTTATCTGCATTTGAATTATCATTTACAGCTTTAACAGTTTTTCCAGCACCTACAGCTCCTGTTGCGGCTGCAATGCCGATAAATAAAAGTGGTAATGGCATAATTATCTCTCTCCTCAATCAGTAATGATATTATTTACGTTTTCAAAAATTGCTTTCTCTCTCTTTTTTATTTCTTCTATTTCCTTGTTTACAATCGAATATGGCCTGCTATCATTACTCAGATCCTTTTCTTCTTTTTCAAGCGCTCTTTCTGTTTCCATGGAATGCTCTAATTCAAGCACGATGGAATTCTCAATATCAAAATCCCTGCTCACCGAACGAATAAGTTTTTTCTCTACTTCAGAATAATCATTTTCACTATAAGCAACGACTATTAAATTCCAGAGTACGGTTTTAGGGCTCACCCCATTTTCAGCCCCTTTATTGCTTATGATGATCTTGCTAACAGTATCCCTAATGTTGTCATAGTAATCATCATTATCAAAAGCTTTATCAATATTCTTTTCACATTCACTGATGATTTCTTGTTTATACGATTCATAATTCTTATCCGTAGCCATTCCTATTTCATCAAAATCAGCTAATTCCTCATCGGTTATTTTCCCATCAACAGCAATTAGATAATAAATAATTTTCAAAAAGTTTTTCTTAGAAATGTCATTATTCACCGTTTCGGTATCTAATGCCTTTTTAACTGCCTTCTTAGTATTCTCATTTTTTTCCTTCAAGTCATTAATTGACTTTTGAGTTTTCTTTACAGTATCATTCGCTGCTTTTTGAATATCGAAATCTTTCATTTTTTCCGGAAGATCATCCATATTCTTTTTAATATTTTGTTTTATTTTAATTCACCAGAATTCTGTAATCAATCATTTATTTGTACATTCAGTGCATCCCTATTTTCTTCCTCAAAACTCTGAATCTCATTCTGAATTTTCTCAAATTCGGCATCATTTGTTTCGCAATCAAGAAAGTAATGTAAGATATTGTATTCCGCCCGAATTACCGAATCAGACTGGACGAGACTTTTGCAGTAATCCATCGACTGATTCAGGATATTCTTTGCTTCATCAGGATTGCCGGATTCGAGGTACATATTTGCTGCCGGGATTGCATACTGCTCAAGATAGATTAGGCGGCCAGCAAAAATCTGATCGGCAATTTCACCTGCCGCATTTATGTTTTCATTCAGCTTTTCAAAATTTGGAACTATGTATGTATAGTACCAGCCTGAAACCATATGAAGTCCAAGTGTTTCGAGAGAATAATGCGGTGCATCCTTCTTTATTACCTGCTCTGTGCTATGAAGCATAGTGCCAAGCATCAATTTTCTATCATCATATTTTCCAGAGCGGATCATTACATTTACTTTGCCAAGCGTAAGGCGTGCATCAGAAATTCGGGCATGCTTCTCATTTGATTTGCTAAAATACTTAATGGCATTTTCAATAGATGAAAATAATAATTTCAAGTTCTGGGAATCTTCAGAATAGTTTCCATCAACCAAAAAATCATAGATGGATGAGAGCGACTCATAGTAATATCCCATCAGCCAGTCCACACTCTGTTCATTTAATGGTACTTTCTGAAGCTTAGCTGGAATAATTTTCATACCATCATTTCTATTTTGCTTTGAGGCATTCGTATCAAGCTTTTCATCCAATCCTTCATAATATTTTCTCATCAGTTCAGTTGTCTCAAAAGCTTTGTCTAGCTCACCCTTTAGCAGATATGCATCAACGATTTTATCAAAAATTTCATGGTCTCGTGACGGATTAGTTAATACAGTTTGCGTGATTCTCCAAGTCCCTTTTTCAATAATAAAATTGTCATACTCCGTTGGCAGATTGATGATTGTCGTATCTAGTAAACGCAAGAATTTCTCACTTTTGCAAAATATCTCATCAATGGAAAATGACTTGATGAGTTGTCTTGCAAACTCCAGGTGATCCATATACTGTTCCTGATTCTGGTGGTCAGGATTCTGATAGAGCTCTCCATTGCCATCAATATATGAACTGATTTCATCGATGATGGCATTTAATTGTATGATCTCCTCATCTGTCCAATGCATGCTGCGTGCCATTTCAAGATAGAAAGATTCAAGGATAAATCTCCCGTTTGAAAGATATGCCCACTTTCTTTCAAGCAGGAAATTAAATGCATCACGGGTTTCCAGAGAAAAAAGTTCCATGGTGTCTTTGATAACAATCCCACCATTTTCAAAAAGTGATGCGAATTTCAACACCAGATGCGTTTCTTCATCAAGATCAGCAGAATCTACCAGGTGATACAAAATATTTTTCACAGATTCATGTGCATACTTTCCATTTTCAGACACAGAAATTTTTTCTCTGGCAATATTTGAAAAGCCTTCAATATTCATCTGCCGCAGAGCTTCTGTAAGAGAAATATCCTTTGCCTTTACGCTCTTTGCAATAAGCTCTACAGCAAACGGATGATAATTGATTTCGGGCAAAAGATCCTGCAACGCCTGTTTTTCAGCAAATGAAATATCTCTTGAAAGATGATAATGAAAAAGTGCCTCTGCCTCTTCAATATTTAATGGACCAACATCAATTCTTTTGAAGCCTTCTGAAAGTGCCTTTTCTTCAGTTGTAATAATGACCTTCCATCCAAGATTTATTATTCTGTCCAGATTCTCATCAAAGCGGTCATAATTACATAGCACGAGGACATCGTTTTCACTCTTCAGAATTTTTGAAAGTGCACGGGTCTTCTCAGCAAAATAAGCTACATCAGAATCATTCACTGTTCTCTCAAGTCCGTTTACCATGAAAATATTGTCGTCATTTATCATTGAAAGAAGCGAGCCGGTGTAATTCACATAGATAATATTATCGAAAGCTTCACGATTTTCGCTGAGGAAGAAACGCACTATTGCGCTACGGCCAATGTACCTTGGACCTGTGAGAAATATGACATTCCCATCGAAATATTTTGTTTCTTGATATTGTGGCTCTTTCTGAAATATTTCATTTTTCTCGGAGCGATATATATTCGACTGGAATGCATCGTTTGCGCTTACATAATTTGCATATGCAAAACTTGTGGCATTCTGACATTCAAGAAAATTAGAAAGTTCGTGGATTTCCTTCTCCCTTCCAATCAGGACCTCCTGTCCATAAAGCCCAAATGAATCCAAAAACAGCTTCTCTTTGTCAAAAACACTCACTGTTTTTTGAAGCAGAGTTATTGCATCTGAGACATCCTGAAACCTGTCCGGAATATAATTTGAAAGGGTCCTGTGAAAAAATTCAGTGATGAGACTATACAGTTTTTGATTGTAAATTCCCTCCTGATTCTTAAGCAGATCAAAATCAAAAACCGCATCTTTTTCGCTTGCACTGGCATCAGGCGTTTCGCCAAAAATACAAAAAAACAAAAGCGCGCCGATGCCATAAACATCTGTCGCCTTGCTGATTTTCCGCCTGTCGCCTCGTACGAGTTCAGGAGCAGAAAAGCCCCTTGTAAAAGACAGCCTGTATTCGAGAGCGTTTTCTATTTCATTCATTGGAACGAGCGAATCAAAATCAAAAAGCTTTACGATTTCCGGCGTCTCGTCAAATGACATGATATTGTCCGGCTTTATGTCAAGATATAGAAAGCCTGCATCATGAATTTTCTTAATGGTCTTTGCCGTGCTTATGACATATGTCACTTTATTTTTAAGACTCTCATCGAGACACTTCGTAAGAGATTTTCCAAAAATCTTTTCTGAAACAGTATAGACTGTATTATTTTTCTCATAAATATTCAGGAAATTAATGAGTGAATTCGTCTCAATATCTTCGTAGAGACTGTTCTCGACTTCGAAGGATCTTCTGAATAATTCCTTTTCATTTTCAAAGCCTGATGCTTCATCAGAAGATACTGAATGGTCGCAGTCAGCATTGCTCGAATATTCCGTAGAAGATATCAATTGACTGTCGCCTACATTTTGCTTATCAGAAGCTACCGAAAGACTGCCATCTAGATTTCTAATAATATCAAGATAATATGGATAGCACTCCTTTATAATGACGCGTTTTTTCTGATTTGAATTGTTAAGATAATATGCTTCGTAGGCAATCGAAGACGCACCTCTCCCGATTTCTGAATCAATCATAAATGATACAGCGCCATTTTGATTTTCAAAATTTAATTCAGTTTCTTTTCGAAGGGCGGTTCTTTTATCCATAGCAAATTTCCAGCAAACTTTGATACTATTACAGCACAAACGTTAAGCATTCTTAAAAAGATATCAAGCCGAATATCATTAAACCAAACTTTGAATCTTTGCATCAAAAAATGCTATAGCGCACAATTTTTATACCTGCTTTAGATGATACAACGGTATCATAATTCCCCGGTATTTTCGCCGCAAAGTCTGTCGATTTCTGCCTCTTTATTTTCATAGATAATCCCGAAAATCTGCCTGAATGTGCTTAGTGGATCTGCACTCATATTTGAATACATGAAAAACCAGTCGTACGGATTTCCTGCGTAAAGCTCTGGATAGCCTGACTCAATCAGGTATCGATTCATATCCTCTATCGAGCGGAGGTTGTCATCTTTTTCAGCCTCAAAATATCCTTCATCGCCGGTCGTATTTACGACCTCCTTTACCCAGAATCGGTAGAACGAAAGTAGAATCAACCACTTTCTATAGGTCTCATTTTTGACATTTTTGTCTTCGAAAATATTGATCAGGCTCGACCTCGTAGGAAATTCTTTTTCAGCTTCAATCCTAAAAAATTCATTGTCTTTTAAGATGTCATTTATGGTTCGTTCCTTATTGAATGCCTTCTGGATTTTCCTTCCTTTGCTCAAATCGTAGCCGAAAAACTGCAGATATGTCTGATAGGAAATCGCATCCGCACGATATTCAAGATTGATACTTCCCCAGTCCTCTGAATTTTCATAAGCATATTTTGACAGAATCTCCCGCTCGCGCTCTAATAGATTTTTACCATTCTTTTCAGAAATCAAGTCCTTCCAGAGAAAGAGAATATTTTTCCTAGCAGTCCTGTTATTTTTCTTAAACTGAGAAATGTTTTCATTAAGATATGCGATTAATTCATCAGAACTTTTGAAGCCGTCTACATCATCCTTTATCCTTGATGTATAGAAGATTTCAGTGATGTCCTTATCATCAGCAGACACACTCTTTATCTCAGAAATAATGCGACTGGCCTCATCAAATGTAAAATTATTTTTGAGGCAGAAATAATAAGAAATGCCATTGATTGTATGAAGATCAAGCCCACGGATAAGAAGGATTTTTCGGAAAAATTCCTGAGTCTCAGAAAGAGAAAGTCCGAAAGCAAAACAAAGCTCGATTCCCTTATCTGCTGAAAGCCGCTCATTTTTCCGATAGAATTCTTTTATCTCACGGGACGGCTTCATACCACGGTCTAAAAAAACCTTTTCAATAAACTTTCTTTTCGCATCAGCATCATCGACATTTCCCTCATACCCATGCATGAGAAGGAAACTGTCCATGGCACCTGCTGCATCTCTGAAAGAAACCACAATATTTTTCAGTTTCTCCGGATTTTCCACAAAATCCTCATCATCGTAATTTACGATGTCTTCAAACATTTCTGAATATGAATTCATCTCTCTCCTCTATCTCCGTTGATCATCACAAAAGCAAATGGCCTCTATCTCTTAATCCGCACAAAACAAAATGATATCCATAGCAATCTTTGATAATTTACGCAAGCAATATTTACAGGCATATTCATTTATCCAGCCAGCTTAACCCAAATAATTAATAAAAACCAACTTATCCTATTCAGAACAAATCCAACTCATTCGTAAGATATATTTTCTCCCGAACCTTCAACTGGCACTCTGGCTTTGTCATATAGTATAGAATAAATTCAAGAAGCAGTGCACTCCCGAGGCTCCGCCCCTCTATTTTGAAATTCGAAAATCCCATAGGCGCATATTTATGAAGAATATCATCCACAGAAATAAAACCAGGATTCTCCATTGCTTTGGAAAATACATATCCTTCCGAAGCATCATCAGAATGGCATACATGATCTTTCCCCGGAAGCCCTAGTGCCTTCCTGCTCACATCCTCATAACATGCTTTCCTATCCGTGCAATTAAATGCACAGCACTCGTTTACCAAAAATTCTGTTTTTTCCTTCTCCTTGTCGGTTAGCCTTGAAAGTCTGTCAAATCTTTTATTCAGCCTGAAATCCGGAACTACATATTTGAATTCTGGACGATCAAGTTCATCTACAAACTCATCAAAATCCGTGATGACCTTTGTCGTAGAAGATACAAAATAATATCCTGGATAGTTCTCCTTTATGTACTGTAGCAGTATATCCGAGTAAATGATGATTCCATTTTTGCCATTTTCATCTTCAAAGATTCTGCAAAGCCCGTTGCAGTAAGCATCATTTAAATGTTCCTGTTTAAGTAAGGAATTACTGAAGGTAAGTCTTGCAGAAATATGATATTCATCACAAAGTCTCTTCACATCTGATGGCTCTGCATCTCCGTATCCAGTCCTTCCGCCTCCCCAGATGCACTCTCCCGGCGCACCATAAATCGAGCCGATTTCGCACCAGTCATAGAAAGATTCCCTATGCTTGAAATAAAGCGGCAGAAATATTTTGTAGAACTCATAAAATTCGAATAAACCAGGAAGGTGGTAATATATTTTTGTCATTAGTATTCCTTAATGGCGAATGCTGTTCAAAACTATTATCATTGCCTCAGCAACTCTTTTCCACTTTCCAATCATCAAGAGTTCTTAATTCAGTCGAGAAATTTGCACCTATTTTCACTATCTTTTTTCCGCTTGAAATAAAAGGGATGCCATACCCCTTCTCGTCTATCTGTGATAAAGCTTCCCCAGAAGTCTTGTCCTGTTTGAATTCAAATATGTAGACAAATGATCCTGTTTCTACAATGCAGTCGCTTCTGCCTCTTGCAGAATGAACCTCTGCATGCACATACTGACCTAAAATCTTAAAAATTGCATAAACGACGTTTCTCCATTGCTGCTCATTCGATGGAGCTTCTCCCTCATAGTATGGAAGGCTGACAAGTAGAGCTTTGATCATCGTCATAAAAGAATCTACATCACAGTTTTCCAAATATCCTGTCATTTTTTCAGAGCTAAATGCATCATCGGGAGCTTCATACTTTGGACTTGCAAGTGGAATAATCACCTCAAGAAATCCATATTCCACCTCGTTATTCGGGAACGCCAGCTTATAAGTTCTGAATTTTTTATCATAGCCAACAATCGAAATATATCCAGACTGATAAAAAAGTGGCACGAAATCAGACTGGTCTGCACGGAAATTTTCCATTCTATCTTTTGTTGCACTGATTCCCTCACTCATATCCTCTATCGGACGACCGGATTTCATAATAGCATTGATTAGAAATGTAGGTGTTCCTGTTGCGAACAAGTATCTTTCAAAATCTTTATTTGAAAAACAGTTCAAAAGACTAAAAGGATTATAAACGCCAATTCCTCCTGCACTAAAATGATATCCATCGTAATTTTTCTTCAGTTCTTCGATACATTCCTCAACTGAAATGTCATTCTTCTTCGCAAGAGCCTCTATTTCTGAAGCAAAAGTGTTTTCCAATTCTTCTTCAGTAATGCCACAAATGCCAGCGTATTCCTCACTTAGAGAAATGTCTTCTAGCTGGTTCAAGTCTGAAAAAAGAGAAACCTTGCTAAACTTCGTGACCCCTGTAATAAATACGAACTTCTTTTCCTCAAGGCTATATGAAATAGCATCTGAAAGGCCAGTCTCTTTTTTAAAGTCTCCTTTTGCAAAACTAATATAAATAATAGGATATTTTTCCCAAGACGAAGGACTTTTCTCTTCAAAATCATAAATTTTCAAACCAGAAAACAGTTCCTTCCTGCCTTCAAAATATGCCTTAAGCGTAGATAAAAACAGGCTCTTTCCAAATCGTCTTGGACGACTGAGAAAATACACCTTGCCTCCATTAAGTAATTTTTGTATATATTCGGTCTTATCAGCATAAACAAAACCATCATTTATTATTTTTTCAAATGACTGTACACCTATCGGAAGTTTACCCATAGCAATTCCTCTATATACATTTCAATACTTTTTCCATCGGTATCATAATATGATTATGGTAAGTATGCCAAATTTCTTCATGCGGCTTCACTCCGCTAGATAGCATAAACAAAATTATGAAATCAAGTCCATCATATCCTGAGGATTTTCAGCAGCCTTGACTTTGCCAAGCGCCTTTACGATAATGCCCTTTTCGTCAATGAGATAAGTCGTCCTGACAACGCCCATCGAGACCTTGCCGTAATTCTTCTTTTCCTTCCATACATCGTATTTCTCAATGACCTCGTGCTCCGGATCGGAAAGAATCGTGAATGGAAGATTGTACTTTGTCTCGAAATTCTTATGTGACTTCACGCTGTCCTTGCTGACGCCTAAAATGACTGCCCCCTTCTCGGTAAACTTCGGGTATAATTCCGCAAAGCCACATGCCTGCTTTGTGCATCCGGCAGTATTGTCCTTTGGATAAAAATATAAAATGACTTTCTTCCCACGATAATCAGAGAGCGAATGTTCTTCACCATTCTGATCCTGTAATGTAAAATCCGGTGCTACAGTTCCAACTTCTAGCATAATATCACCTCATTTATTTTTATTTGATAAAACCATATTTTAGTAAGGCATATTTTATAAACAATATCTTCCGATTAATACAAAATATAAGTTGTTCCTCATCCCTGCTTTATCTGTTTTGCAATAACATCACGCTCATCGCCTTCAATTTTCAGAGCTGTCATGGCCTGATCCATAGAAAGCTTCATGCTTTCCATAAGTGATTTTACCAAATTTACTTTTGTCTGTTCTTCACTTTTTTCAGCTGCCTGCCTCTCATGGTCTAGCATGTCATACTTGTAAATCGTATCTTTGTCTAATAAGAAATCCATAATCGAAAACACCTCTTCCTGTCTTTTTTCAAGATAATCTCTTAATACATCCTTATCCCTGCATATCTCTATTGCTGCTTTCACCGCCTCCCTATTTCTTCCATGAATCTTTATCTGCTCCTTCAGGACATTGATAAATGTAAAGTACTGGTCAATGATGTCACCTTTTTTGCCTTTGGTAATGACTTTTACTTTCACATCAACTGATGTGTCCGCCCCACCAAAGAAATCTTCTTTCAAAGAAATATATTCCTTGTCAACAAACTTATCGCCAGAATAAATCACATAAAATAGCGGAAGCGGAATACTAAGATTCTTCGTGCCATACTGGTTCAACTGATATTTCACAATATGCCGTTTCAGCGTCTCTGCAAAATATCCAATAATCCTG
>ONHZ01000008.1 GCA_900317755.1 uncultured Lachnospiraceae bacterium | reverse complement strand
CTGATTTAAACTTATTAGTTTAAGGTTACCTAATGCTGGTATGAGCGCTGAAGTGTTAATACACGCTAGTAAGCGTTTGTATATATTGCCGAAATCGGCACACGGAAATGACATTCGCATTTCCAGGAAAGTAATTGTTTTGCATTTGTTAATTAAGGAGGCAAATGATGACAAAAGACGAGATCAGGAAGATAGTAGAGGAAGAGGATGTAGAATTCATCCGTATGCAGTTCACCGATATCTTCGGTCAGCTCAAGAACGTAGCTATTACACGTTCACAGCTTGAGAAGGCTATGAACAATCAGATCATGATTGATGGTTCATCAATCGAAGGATTCGCAAGAATTTCTGAGTCAGATCAGTACTTAAGACCAGATCTTGATTCTTTCGTAATCTTCCCTTGGAGACCTCAGAGAGGCAAAGTTGCAAGATTCATCTGCGACGTTTACAATCCAGATGGCACTCCATTTGCAGGTGATCCTCGTGGCGTTCTTAAGAAGGAACTTGCTAAGGCAGCTGAAAAAGGATATTCATTCAACGTAGGACCAGAGCTTGAGTTCTTCCTTTTTTCAACAGATGAGAATGGCGAGCCTACTCTTTCTACAAGTGATGAGGCTGGTTACTTCGATCTTGCTCCTCTTGACAGAGGCGGTGATACAAGACGTGAGATTTCACTTCTTCTTGAGAAGATGGGTTATGAAATCGAAGCTTCACATCATGAAGTTGCAGTTGGCCAGCACGAGATCGACTTCAAGTATGGCGATGCTCTTAAGACAGCAGACAACATCCTTACATTCAAGCTTACTGTTAAGACAACAGCTCAGAGAAACGGACTTCATGCAACATTCATGCCAAAGCCTCTTGAAGGTGTTAACGGTTCTGGTATGCATACAAATATGTCACTCTTCAAGGACGGCAAGAACATCTTCTTCGATGAGAATGGTGATCATCAGCTTTCTGAAGATGCATATCACTTCATCGCTGGTATCCTTCATCATATGAGAAGCATGGCTGCTATTACGAACCCTACAGTAAACTCATACAAGAGACTTGTACCTGGTTATGAAGCACCTTGCTACCTTGCCTGGTCAGCATCAAATAGATCTGCTCTTATCCGTATCCCTGCAGCTCGTGGCGCTTCAACAAGAGTTGAGCTTCGTTGCCCGGATCCATCAGTAAATCCTTATCTTGAGCTTGCTGTATGCCTTGCAGCTGGTCTTGATGGTATCGAGAAGAAGATGACTCCTCCTGCTGAAATCACAGAGAACATCTTCGCTATGTCAGCTGAAGCAAGAGCAGAGAAAGGCATCGTTTCACTTCCAGGAAACCTTAAGGAAGCTCTTGATGAAATGCAGAAGGATTCTCTGATCAAGGAAGTTCTTGGCGACCATGTATATTCACAGTACATCGCTGGCAAGACTGCTGAGTGGGATTCTTACAGAACTTCAGTAAGTGAGTGGGAACGCAAGCATTATATGATTGCTTATTAATGTTTTGTTAGAGGAAAAAGAATATGGAGCGAATCGTTATTGCGATAGCTGATGACGACCTCAGGAAAAGCGTATCCGACATCATTACCAAAAGTGGTATCAGAGTCAGAGCTGCTGTCAAGACCGGAGCAGAAGCAATAAAGACTATTAATAGAATGGACGGCGGCGTATTGGTTTGTTCACCAAGACTTAAAGATATGCCTTCAGCAAATTTATGTTCCTTCCTCGGCGATAATGCTTACTACCTTATGATAGGGCATAAAGCTGCTCTTTCAGATTTTGACAGTGCCGAAATCTTTAAACTTTATCTTCCTGTAAAAAGCGCTGAGCTTGTAGGTTCGATAAGAATTCTTGCACAGCTCGATGAAAGAAGGATAGATGAGAAATTAAAGCCAAAGCACAGAACTCCTGAAGATCAGGCAATAATAGATGAGGCAAAGGAATATCTCATTAATGAAAGAGGAATGGATGAGGCAAAAGCACATCGTTTCCTTCAAAAGAGAAGCATGGATCTTGGCACGCCTGTTACAGAAATAGCGAGAACTATTCTCTATAATGCCGACTGACAAATCCTAACTGATTTTTCAAACTCCCCTGGATGAAATGTCCAGGGGAGATTTTGTTTTTAAACTTATTATTATTTTAAGAAAAATTTTCGATTTAGAAAAGAAACGGTTTACAAAAAATATGCTATGTGATCTCTATATAATTTTGTGGATATGTTAGCATTATTATTGCCCGCAAAACTTGACTTAAATATATATAAAGTGCTTAAATATAGGGAGTTTGAAAGGAATTATTAGAAGATGAGATATTTAAATGAACTAGCAGCAGAAGACAGGGTTGATGGGGAGACATACCTTGTAAAGAAGTTTAATGTATACCAGACAAAAAATGGAAAGGATTACTGGAGCCTGACCGTTTCAGATAAGACGATGGATATGGATGCAAAAATCTGGTCGCCTTCGGACAGCTCCATAGATGATTTCCATGAGCTTGATTATATAAAGGTAAAGGCAGAGATTCAGGATTACAAGGGACAGCTTCAGATGATCATCCGCTCTGCAAAGAAGATGGATGCGGCTAATGTGAATCAGGCTGATTTTCTTCCGACTTCTGAAAAGGATCAGGATGAAATGTTCAAGAGACTCTTAAAGCTCATTGATTCAGTTCAGGCACCATATATGAGAAAACTTCTTGACAAGGTTTTCATTGAGGATTCAGATTTCAAAAAGGATTTCAGGACTCGTTCAGCAGCAAAGTCAGTTCATCATGGCTTCGTTGGCGGACTCCTTGAGCATACGCTTTCTGTGACAGAGATCTGCGATTTCTTCGCAAAGCATTATGATTTTCTTGATCGGGATTTACTTATTACAGCAGCGCTCTGCCATGATATTGGAAAGACAAAGGAGCTTACGACTTTCCCGGCAAATGAATATACGGATGAAGGCCAGCTTCTTGGACATATTGTAATTGGTGCAAAGATGGTATGGGACATCTGTGATACGATTCCGGATTTCCCTGAGACAAAGAAGAATGAGCTGATCCACTGCATCCTCGCTCACCACGGCAAGCTTGAATTTGGTTCGCCGAAGACACCGGAATTAGTTGAAGCTTTTGCATTATCTTTTGCAGACAATATGGATGCGAAGATGGAGACCTTCAAGGAAGCAATTGAGAAGCCGACGAATGATCCGTACAAGTGGCTCGGCGTCAACCGCTTCCTCGAGACAAATATCAGAAGGACCACGCCGGAAAGCGATGAATAAAAACGAAGAATTTACAACAGAAATAATAGACATGACGAATGAAGGTGAAGGTGTCGGAAAGAGTGATGACGGCTTCACCTTTTTTATTCATGGTGGAATTACGGGCGATGTCGTGAAGGCATCTGTCACAAAGGTAAAAAAGACATACGGATATGCGAGAATTGTTGAGATTATAAAGCCTTCGAAGGACAGGGTGGAGCCGATGTGTCCTGTCGCAGGAAAGTGCGGCGGATGCAGTTTACTTCATATGTCGTATGAAAGCGAGCTTCGGTTCAAGGAGAATAAGATCAAGGCTGCGATTGAGCGAATCGGAGGATTTGAGGAGGGGCGCTTTGAATTTGAACCGATCATTGGGTTTGGTGATGCTCGCCCTCTGCATTATCGGAACAAGGCGCAGTTTCCTGTTGGAAAAGATTCTGATGGGAATATTGTGACAGGATTTTATGCTGGGAGAAGCCACCGAATTATTCCTGTTGAAAACTGTCAGACCCAGCATGAGGTGACAGGAGATATTCTCCGATGTGTGAAAGCATACATGAAGAAGAATCATGTGACAGCCTATGATGAAGTTTCGGGGAAAGGTCTGGTTCGCCATGTGATGGTGAGAATCGGATTTGCAACTGGAGAAGTCGGAATCTGTCTTGTCATCAATGGAAATTCAGTGCCGGCAGAGGGTGAACTGATTGCACTGATCAGAGAGACTATTGAAAATTTTTCGAATCAGGAAAATGCAGCGCAAATAAATGGACAAAGTGAAGCTGGTGAAAGTAAGCAAGACAATACAGAAAGAGCCGCTGGCAAGCTCCGTCTCACAAGCCTCACCCTGAACATAAACAAAGAAAAAACCAATGTCATCATGGGGCGGAAGCTGATTACGCTCTATGGAAATGACTATATCACGGATGAAATAAATGGCATTAAATTTCATATTTCACCACTGTCTTTCTACCAGGTAAATCATACAGGTGTTCAGTCGCTCTATGGCAAGGCACTTGAATTTGCTAAATTATCAGGCAAAGAAACCGTCTGGGATCTATACTGCGGAATCGGCACAATCAGCCTCTTCCTTGCAAGAAATGCGAAGAGGGTCTATGGCGTTGAAATCGTTCCGGAAGCCATCGAAAATGCAAAAGAAAATGCTGCATTAAATGATATTTCAAATGTTAAGTTTCAGGTTGGCGCAGCAGAGGACATTGCACCAAAACTTCCAAAACCGGATGTCATCGTAGTTGATCCCCCGAGAAAGGGCTGTGACGAGAAGCTTCTCGAGACGATTCTAAAATACCTGCCTGAAAAAATAGTCTATGTCTCCTGTGACCCGGCTACGCTGGCACGTGACCTAAAAATTCTCTGTGAAAATAAGGCATACAAGCTTGAAAAGGTCCGGCCTGTCGACATGTTTTCCGGCAGCTTTCATGTCGAGACGGTTGTTAGTCTGTCGCTAGTCAAAGACTAAATGGAATTATTTTTGACCTTACGAGCGAGCAGTTTGGTGAAGAGGCAAAGAAACTTTCCTATGAAGGAAATCCTGAGCAGTTCCGTGAAGTGTATTTCAAGAAGGAAAAGAAATATCAGAGGTATCTAATTTTAAAGGAGAAAATATGCCACGGGATCCAATTATGTTTTTAAGCTATGTAAATACAATTTACATAGCTCTTTTGATGTTGAACTTTTCTGTTTTCAGATATAAAATATAGAAAGTTTTATGTGGCAGTCTGTTTTGAAAGCTGTCAGTAAAAAAAATATTTGTATTTGACAATGACGTCAGATCTGGTGGCGTCATTTTGTTCAAATGAACCGGACAGGCAATGAGCTATACCTGCTTCATTGAAAAATTTTTAAGTGACCGTCACCGAATCTGTGAACAGAGGTGAAAATATGGATACACTTGAGAAATTAGATGAACTAAAAAAGCTTGCGATGAAGGATGAAACAGTTCGCAAGGAACTGCTTGATACAAAGAATGAGAAGAGCCCACTCGATGCTTTCTGTAAGATTGCTACGGAGCATGGAATAGAGCTTTATCCGATGGATGTCGTAGAAGTCGGCGAGGAAATGTATTCTACGATGAAGAGATCCACGAATGGCGGTGGTGAGAATGCACCGGTACTCGACGGACAGGATGATTATTATGAAATGTTCCTTATGGAGATTGGCTGATGGAAGATTTTGAAAATAATACATTTGAAGGGGATTCTTCCATGTTTTCAGAGGATTATCGAAACCTTCTTGAGATAAAAGAGGTTGGACGAGTAGTCCTTGATTCAGAGATTTTTAAGGAAGGCTGTGGTCAGGTTCATCATGGGACATCTACAGTCGGAAGACATACGCTGGAAGTTACGGAAGAGGCACTCCATATTTCTGATGTTCTTGAAAGTCATGGAATAAAGATTGACCGTGAAGAACTCATCAAAGGTTCTCTTTGTCATGATCTCGGCATCATAGGTCGGCATGAAAAATATCCGAACAATTTCGTCTGCTGGTTAGCGCATCCGCATGATTCAGTGAAGATTGCAAAGATGCTGTACCCAGATATGTCAAAGCATCTGAGCAGGATGATTTCACGCCACATGTGGCCGGCAACGCCGCTTACCCCAACGTCGAGAGAAGGCTGGATTCTTGATCTTGCTGACACGATCTGCGCAATCCGAGATGTTCTGCCGAATCATGGGAAATTTAGCAGGTTTGACTATTCCTGACCAAATATCACCACGATGCAAGTCCGACGATAAAACAAATTACAATAATAGTTATTATTGCAGCAACGATAATTGACAGAATAGAAAGCACTAATCCGACAATTGCCGGGGTAGGTTTGGTTCCATCGGAATTCTTGCTTGTTGCTGAAAGGATGAGGCCGATAATTGAGAATATGAGACCAACAAATGGTACCCAGCACGTTGAAAGGGAGATAATTCCAATTACCAGTGCGGCCGTGGCTTTTCCCTCACCTGTATTATTCTGGGAATAATATGGAATCTGTGCACCATACATATTGCCCTGTGGCGGTATGTTCGAATACTGTGGAGCGGTACCATATGGATTTCCCTGAGGAGCACCAGAATACTGCGGACCATATGGATTTCCCTGCGGAGTACCATACATATTGCTTTGAGGTGCGTTCTGATATGGTGCCTCATCTGACAGAATCTGATCGTTCATCATATCTGCCTGTGGATTATTTGAAAAATTCTGCGGATTTGGATTCTGCGGCTGACCTGACATATTTTGGAAGTTTCCATTCTGTGGCTGACCAGACATATTCTGTACAAAAGGCTGGCTGTAAGAATTATTCGGCGTATTCGGTATACCTGTAGCACTCACAATCTGGAAATTGCAGACCGGGCAGAAAAGGCTCGTATCAGAAATCTCACTGTGACAATTTGGACATATCATAAATTTCCTCCTTCGGAAAATAACACTATTATTTATTCTACACTTTTCTTACAGATTTGAAAATATGAAAAAATAATTTTTACATTTTCTTGACAGTATATTTTTTGCTCTTTATATTAATAATTGACCGGCTTTGTTGCGGCATGAGGGAAAATCTTTTACTTGGGATTTATTAAGGGGATTGCTATGGAAGACAAAGTAGTCATCGGGAATGTTGAATCAGCATATATATCTCAGTCTGTACAGGAAAAATCAAATAATAAATGGTGGATTATAATTATTATTGTAGTCCTGGCAGCGGCAGCGGTAATAGGAATTTTTGCGATAAAAAATGAAGAACATGAAAAGAAATTGAAAGCTGAAGCTCAGGAAGTCATATCTATATTATGTTCTGGACGACAATGGCACCGACAGGGTGAATTTTGGCACTGCGACCTACGGCGACCTGGTTCTGGTAGTTGAAAAAGATGGAGAAAAGAAGGAATACAGGGTATTCGAGGGAGAATAATATTTTTATCATTTTTATTTTCTTTTATTATTCTTTATCATTCTTTATTATTCTTAATTATTTTTGTTGTGGTCAATATGAAATCCACGCTGTCAGTTAATTTCAGAAATCTTCAGCTTCTCAATGATTTCCGCATCCGCAGGCAGCCAGTCGACAGAGTCAAGCTCATTCTTTGAAAGCCACTTTGCATTTTCATGCTCGAGTAATTCGAGCTTTCCGGAAAGCACATGGCAGAGATAGCACTTCATTGATAGATGAAATGCCGGATAGTCATATTCAATATTTATAAAGAATTCATCAACGGAAATTTCGGTATTTAGTTCCTCACGGATTTCACGCTTCAGTGCTTCCTCAGGTGTTTCACCCGCTTCGATTTTTCCACCAGGAAATTCCCATCCATCCTTGAATTCTCCATAACCCCGCTGGGTTGCAAATATTTTGTTGTCTTTTATGATGATGGCGGCAACGACGTGAACGATTTTCATCTATTATTTTATAGTAGTGTTATCAATATTTTATGGTTGCAATAATATATTTAGAGAAGTCACATTTGCTTCTTCGTTCGATATAGGATTTATTTTGAATATTTATGTCAAGTGATGGTTTGTCGTTTCTCAAAAATAATCCATATTCTTCGACATTGTTTGTAATATGAAATGTATTTGGCGGCACTTTGAGATAAGTTATTGTGTGAGAGGGCTGATCATTTAAGATAATGTTCCATTCATTAGTTAATACTTCTATTCTAGAATTTATCCAAAACACGTCATTATTTTCCAGAAGTTTAGCATAATTGACATTTTTTCCAATGCAATATCCCTTTTCTTGGAGAAAAGTAACTGCCTGTTTCTTTTTTTCTATTATGATATTTGAATCTGTTGTTTGTTGTTTTTTGCTTGTAGGTTTCTTTGGCAATTTATTGGATTTGTTTTTGTCAGCAAATACAGAAATGCCAATAAGCTCCATAAGAAATAAGGCTTCCTCAAGATATTGTTCCAATTCTGGTTTTCTGAACTTGTCAACTTTTGGAGTATTACCTTTGTTTTTATTTTCGTTGTCAAGTTTATTACTATTTTTTGCCTTTCGGATTAAATAATATTCAAGATAGTCGATATCGGAGCGCGTTAAACTATCGTCAGAAGTTGTTAATATTAGAACTCTTTCCCACCAGCTTTTACCGGCTATGTGTTGTTTGACTCTTTTTGCTAGATCGGAAGATTGACCAACATAAACTTTATCTTCAGACAATAGTAAATATACTCCGAATTTATTACATGCTTCCGAGGATAATAATTTATCAATTGAAATTCTTGGAGCGATATACATTTCTCCAGTATTCCAATTAGAATCAACGATGTTAATAATGCCATTAAGAGACCCATCGTCTAATAGTATTTTTACAGTTTTTGCCTTCGGACTACCCAATTATTTCTCCTTTATATTATTGATATCACAGCTCTTGCAACATACCAGAGCATTACAGGTGGAATAGCATTACCTAATGCACGATATTGTGCACCTTCCGATCCAATCAGGCTAAATTTTTCAGGAAATGATTGGATGCGTGCGACTTCTCTAGGCGTAAATCTTCTATATCTATCACCAATTTTTAATACTGGATCAGTGCTGTTTAGTGATACTTTTGCAAGATGTGCTCCGACAGTATTGCATGGTTTTGTAATATCTTGAGCTCTACCCTTATTCATACTGTCTCTGTTTCGCATCATACCTGCAACAGCCTTGTCGCTAAAATAGTATTTATCATCAACAACAGAATCGATTACTTCCTGCAAAGGAACATAATCATCTTCGTTTTCAATAGGTACCTCTGGAAATTTAAAGTCAATGTTAAGGTCTTTTCTAAAACCGACAATAATAACACGTTCTCTCTTTTGAGGTACTCCGAAGTTTGCAGAATTTAATATCGAATATTTTACATCGTATCCGCTATCTTCAAATTCCTTTATTATCAATGGAAAAGCTTCTTTATTATTCGCCGTTAAAATTCCTTTGACGTTTTCAGCTATAAAACATTTTGGCTGCCTGTCACGAAGAATTCTGCACATTTCGAAAAAAAGTTTTCCCCTATCATCTTTTATTCCCAATCTTTTGGGATTTTGTGCAACGATCGAAAATGATTGACATGGAAAGCCACCAGTCAAAATATCAAATTCTGGCAATTCAGAAGACTTAACTTCTCGAATATCTCTGTTATCAGGAGTAATGTCAAAGTTCTTTTGAAAGATTTTGCATGCATTATCATCAATGTCGTTTGCATAAACGATTTCTACCTGATTAGATTCATAGTATTTATTTAGAAAATTGAAATCTCCAAGGAGACCTACATCTGTGCCTCCGCAGCCACAGAATAAAGATGCTACTTTCAATTTTTCCATGTTAATAGCTCCTCAAAAGTTCCGACTTTGTTTGGATCAAATGTAATATCAGCTCCATCTTGTGGAACCATTTCTATTTTGTCTTGTTTATAAAGACCGACTGGGTCCTGTAAGAGAAATAGTTTTCTCTCATTTTTGCTTATCATTAATCTATAAATAAAATATCGGTCATGTGTACTGCTT
This sequence comes from uncultured Lachnospiraceae bacterium, assembly GCA_900317755.1. Lineage (GTDB taxonomy): Bacteria > Bacillota > Clostridia > Lachnospirales > Lachnospiraceae > RUG306. Next base: position 72,725 of record ONHZ01000008.1, on the reverse strand, counting down.
GCAGTATTCCATTCATTTGAAGTAAGATGAACTTTATTAAAGTGTAAAGGCTTTGAACTAATCGTTGTCTTTACTTCAATAAAACGCTTGCGCCCATCAAGTTCAACAGAGCCAATATCATATCCTACTGCAAATTGTGTTGGGATACGTTTTATTAGATGTATTAGATCTTCTCTACCGCCTAATTTTACTCTCATACATTCATGCCCATGTACAAGGCCTTCTCCTATATCCCCAATATCTTTAGTTGTAAATTCATCTTGATAAGATGCAATTCTTCTAGAGAATTCATCCTCTCGATTAATAAAATCTGTTAATTTTGCATTAACAGTATGTTCCGTAGCTGATTTTAGAGTATTTAATTCGTCTTCATCTGCAGCAATAAATGCTAGAATATCTGTTGAGAAATCTGTATTATCCATATTTCGATTTACATAAGTAAACCAAGGATTAGTACATTTTTTTACGCTATCAATGTCAGCATAACGATTCTTTATCATTGTATCATATCCGTCAAACCATTCATTGGATTCACAGAATTTGATAATAGTTTCTTCTTCGAGGGTATTTAGGTAATAGGTTCGTCCATCATAAGTTTTTAATAGATTCGCAATTTCCATATAATCAATGATGTCTCCGGCATACCTGATTACATCACCTGTTTGATCATATGTATAACGATTTTTTCTGTTTTTCGATATTCGTTCCCAGGTTTTTTCTACGCCTTCATTATCTCTAGTTACCCTAAGATCATTAAAAATACAATGGCATGCTTCAAATTTAGTAATGCCTATTGCATTTCCACCGTTTTTATTTGCATATCGTAATACTTTTAGTATATATTGTGCGGGTTTAAAATGTATTCCTGCATTAATTTGTTCAATAACACTTGAAGGTTTAATATGCGCACCGGGATATTGAAAATTATATAAAAAGATTTTAAAAAACTGCACCAAATCTTGATGCTCAGCTAGTTCAAGAGCTCGTTTCCCAGGTTTGTCATTATCATCATCATGTTCGATAAAACCAAATAATGCAGAAATTTCAGTACGCCAGTTATTTATTGTCTTTATTTCCCTATGAGCATTTCCAGGATATTTATATATAGCATTATCTACTGCTTCAACAAATTGGTCCCTTGGTAGTTTACCTATTCTTGAGATCTCTTCAGCAACAAAAATAAGTACATTCTCAATATCACCTTTAAAACGTGGTCTGACATGATGTATTCTGAAATAATATTCTTCTGGAATTTTGTATTCACTCATAATTTTTATCCAAACAATCCTTTACTGAATCTGCAATTGCTTTTGCCATAATCGGTGGAACCGCATTTCCTACTTGTCTGAACTGCTGGGTTTTATTTCCTTGAAAGATAAAATCATCTGGGAAAGACTGGATTCTTGCACATTCTCTTACAGTTGGAACACGATTATATTCATAATGAAAATGATGTCTGTGACCAGTATCTATAGTTGGGGCAGGCTTGTCATCAGGAAATCTAGTCCAAGCTACATGAAAGTTTCTTGTGTGACGATATTCTTCAGGTAGATCTTTATAATTTCCACCAGCAGGTACCATAGAAATGATTTTCTTTACTCTTTCGGAATGGTTTGCTGCAATATGATTATAAACCTTCTTAGAGTTGATTCTCATTAGCTTTTGATATGCATTTGTAGGGGCAGTATAATAATCTTGTTCTTCGGTCCCTAATTCATCAGTTAATGGTGGAAGATCGGACAATGCCATTTTACAGGTCACAATTTTTTTTGAGGTATTAGGATAACTAAATACACCTTTTTTTACACCTACAAAAACAACCCTACGTCTATTTTGTGGTACGCCATAATCTGATGCTAATAATATTTTATATTGGACATCATATCCAAGTTGTTGAAGTTTTTCAATAATGCTGTCCTTTATTTGCCCTCCAAATAGTTCTACTAGACCAGGTACATTTTCAATAACAAAAGCTTTGGGCTGAATTTCTTTCACAAGCCTAATATAGGATAAATAAAGTTTATTACGTGGATCATCCAGTTTTCGAAATCCTGATAATGACATGCCCTGACATGGTGGACCTCCGATAATAATATCAATGGTCTTATTACCTATTAATGGTTTGATATTTTCGTTATAGGTTATTTGGGTAATATCCCCACAAATAGATTTTGCACCTTTATGATTTAACTCAAATGTTTCTAATGCTTTAGCATCATTATCTATACCAAGCAATATATTAAATCCGGCTTGTTGGAAACCATATGATAGCCCACCGCATCCGCAAAATAAGTCTATGGCGTTGTATTTATCCATATTATTTGTCTCCCTCAATTTTTTTCTTAAATATTTCTTCCTCTACAGTCTTTACGCATTCATCCAGGTTTTTGTTTATTTCTCCTCCCCAGAAGTGAAGGACTGTCCAGCCTAAAGAAGCCAAATCTTTATCTGTTCGCAAATCACGTTCAATATTTGCATCGATTTTATTTACCCAATAATCACCATGGGTTCCGTTTTGTATTTTTTCCTTCTTTTCGCTAAAATCTTTGCCATGAAAAAATTCACTGTCGCAGAATATGGCAATCTTATATTTTGTGATTGCAATATCAGGTGAGCCAGGCAGCTTTTTATAATTTTTTCTATATCTATAACCTTTATGCCACAAGGCTTTTCTCAGTTTTACTTCAATGCTTGTATCCTTGCCGCGGATATGCTGCATGGCTTTGCGGCGTTGGGCTTTTGTAAGAACATCCATATTGAAGGTTAATTAACTTTTATTTGCACATATTTCATCCTGTGACATTTGGATTGCATTTCTTATACAGTCCCAGTCATAATCATTGCATTCATGCAAAGCTTTACCATATTTTAAGGCATTATTTACTACATCGTTAAAAATATCATCAGGAACATTTTCTTCAATAGCCATGTCAATAAAATCGGCTTTATCCCATGTCTTATATGCAATAAATCTGTCATCTGTTGCCATTGACAATATTGTTACAAATTTTCCTCGTCTATGAAGTTCAGCAATCAGATCATCATCTGAAACTTTGGATAAATCTACGCTGCTCATGATATTTCCCCCTTAATAAAAAATAATGCCCACAGTGCATCCGCACCATAGACATCATTATACTAAAAATCACACAATTTTTCATCAGAAAATGATGTGTCATCACCCATCCGGGCTCAGGATTTCCTTTACCATGAACGCAACGGAAAGCCTTGTGCGGGCGTCAAGCCGGTACAAATCCAGGTTCAGGATTTCTCCGATTTTGTTTAGATTGTCGATTATGATGTTCTGGGGCATAAAAGTAGCATCGGACATTTCCATGATGCTGCCATTATATTTGAGCAGGAAGTCCTTTAACTTTTTGCAGAAGTCGGTGCCGTTATTTGTATCATAGTTTTCGAGGGCGCCGAGTTCTTTTTTGTAATATTCATAGAGAATTTCTGAATCGTGAATGTTCATGAGGAGCTTGTAGACGCCGAGCTCATCGTAGAAGGTTTTGTCATCAGAGAAGATTCCTTTTTCGTGCATCTTCATGATGGCGCGCGCCTGACTGTAGCTCTTGTAAAAGCAGCGGGCTGACTTTGTGATCTTACCAACGCCATAATAAATTTCCTCTTTCTCAGACAGCATGTCTTTTAGAAATGAAATGAATTCATCGGCAAAAGCGTGGAGGGAGGCGGTGTCGTAATCGCCGACTACGGCGATGATGTCATCCTGATATGCGAAAATGCAGAATTTATGAAAGCCTGTCTTCATATGGGAGATGGCTGCATGAGCCAGCTTCTCGGCACGCTCAGCGGCGGCAGCAGCTGAAATCACGCGCACACAGATGACAGAATATGCCCACGATGATGAATAATTCTGGTGCGAGAGCGGAATAATATAAAGGTCTTCCTGATTCGGGAAGAAAATCGCATTCTTAAAGGCATTCGAAAGTTCCAGTTGTTCCTGATCGCTTATTGTTATCGCATAAGTAAAAATTCGTATGATTTCAGCGAGGTGCACTCTCCATGGAACTGTGAACATTGGCAGGTGATTTTCGTTGCAACAGTCTATTACGGATTGCGGAATCTGGCTTACATAGGGACCGATATTAATGATAATTGCTGCCGCATTATGCTCGACCAAAGCTTTTATCAGCATCAGGAAATCCTCATCTTTGGTAAGCCCTATTCCAGTCGAAACTGCGACCTCATTTCCCTCGAGAAAGGTTGTTGCATCAACCGTCTCGACCATATGCACCCAGGTCACAAGATGATTCATGCCTTCTTTTCCGGCAACGAGTTCCAGGTCTTTATCAGACACTTTTTCAATCAGACTTTGTAATTCAACAGCCATAGCAATCACCTTTTCTATCAAGCATTCCGCGAACAAATCCTGTATTGCGGTTGCAATAAAAAAGGCAGCGAAATCATAGCTTATGACTTCGTTGCCAAAATAATACAAAACCTTTATTTTGCAAAGCATTATAAAATTATGTTTATTAGAGTTTAATGCTTTAACGCTTTAGCATTATATCACTTTTTGCCAGATTGCACAAAAATAATTAAGCTGTTATTCAAATCAGGAATGATTTTCCATCTGCAGGTAAAGCTGACAGTTTTTTAATGTATTATAAACATTGAAATTAATTAGAAATAATGCTAAATTTAGTGAGTTGTTTGTAGCATTCGGATTATTTTTTTATTTTCTGAATCGCCAGGTTCCAGAGTATTATTTTTTGGAGGCAGTGAAAATGGATTTTGAACAGGAATACAAAAAGAAGCTTATTTCAGCAGATGAAGCTGCAAAGATTGTAAAGAGCGGCGACCTCGTACAGATGGGATTTACGGAGAATACTCCATTCGCATTTGACAGGGCTCTTGCAAAGAGGACTGACGAGCTTCATGATGTAAACCTTTACGGCGGCATTTTAGGGCATCTTCCTGAGGTCTTAAAGAGAGAGGATGCGAAAGAGCACTTCACATGGAATTCCGTTCATATGTCAGGTATTGAGAGAAGGCTCTGCGCTACAGATACAGCTTTCTATATGCCGATCAAGTATTCAGAGCTTCCACGTTATTACCGTGAGAACATCGGTCACATGAACGTCTGCGTTCTCATGACTACACCTATGGACAAGCACGGCTATTTCAATTTTGGAATTTCCGCTTCACACCTTATGGCTGCAATCGAGATTTCAGATGTAGTCATCGTAGAAGTAAACAAGAACATGCCCCGCTGTCTTGGCGGTTTTGAGACAGATGTAAATATCAAGGATGTTGATTACATTATCGAAAGTGACGATGCGCTTGATGTCATCCCTGCAGCAGGCGAGCCTTCTGACGTCGACAAGAAGGTTGCTGAGATGATTGTAAATGAAATCCCTAATGGTGCCTGCCTCCAGCTTGGTATCGGCGGTATGCCAAATGCAGTCGGAAAGATGATTGCAGAGTCTGACCTGAAGGACCTCGGCGTTCATACTGAGATGTATGTAGATGCCTTCGTTGACCTTACAGAGGCTGGCAAGATTACAGGCGCGCACAAGAATATCGACCGCTACCGTCAGACCTACGCATTCGCATCAGGCTCACAGAAACTCTATGATTTCCTTGATGACAACCCATCATGTATGGCTGCTCCTGTAAATTACACAAACGATATGTACAATATCGCAAAGATTGATAATTTCATTTCTATTAATAATGCAATCAATATCGATCTCTATGGTCAGGTCGGTGCAGAGACGGCAGGTATGCGTCAGATTTCCGGTGCAGGCGGACAGCTTGATTTCGTCATCGGTGCTTATCTTTCAAAGGGCGGCAAGTCATTCATCTGCCTTTCATCTACCTTCAAGGATAAGCATACAGGTGAATTGAAGAGCCGTATCCTTCCTACACTTGACAACGGAACAGTTGTCACAGACACAAGAGCAAATACCATGTACATCGTAACAGAGTACGGCATGGTAAACTTAAAGGGCATGACCACATGGCAGAGAGCAGAAGCCCTCATCGGCATTGCACATCCAGATCTTCGTGACGAGCTCATCGCTGATGCTGAGAAGGCACATATCTGGAGGAAGTCGAATAAGAGATAATTTGGGCGTGTGTTTTGGAGGCAGAATAATGCAGAGTATATTGATAAAGGATACTACTCGAGAAGAGCGGGCAAAAATAGTTTCTGAAGCCCTTGGTGGCTGTGGTTCATGTGATGGCTGTGGTGCCTGCGGTCAGGCAGACATGTATGAAGCCTACATCAATGGTGAGAAGGAAATCAAAGACATCAATATGGAATACAGGGCAAGATACGTGCACTGAATGCTTCTAGTGTAAACTTCAGCTGAAAAACCCTTAAAAAATTACTGCTATACTTCAACTATCAAATGAATGAGGAACAAAAATAAAAAGTTCCAAATCATTTGTAGGAAGTATAGCAGTTTATTTTTTAAAGGTTATGTTTTTCCACAGTGCAGCAGTTTTTCAAATTCATTGAATGATCTTGTGCGCCAAATGTGTGCTTTTGAACAGAAGTATCGGTTCTCGGACATATATCAGATTCATGAGATTTTTTCTAATTTTGAGTTCTATAAAAAACAGAGGAGCTTTGAAACCGATGCTGTTGGATTGGCGCAGGAAATTAATGATGGTAATGAAACAGCACAGGTAATTGGCAACGGAACAGTACAGGCCATTGGTGATAAAACAGTACGTGCCAGTGGTGACATAACAGCACAAGCAGGTGGTGACGGAAAAGCGAAAGCGTCCTGCAATGACTCATCTACGAGAGCAGAGCGTCTTCTGGAAATGGACATTATTAAAAAAGACTATCAGGTCCAGTATATTGAAGACTTTATTGCTGCAGTGATCTTGTCTTTTTTATCCTTCGAAGGCTTTATTCCTCATTCAAAGCCTCTGCCTTTCTGGAATATTATTATGCTTGTACTCATACTTATTTCTGCAGCGGTTTTCATCCATAAAAAATTCAAAACAGCATCACTTGCATTTGCCACTCTTGGTATAGGACTTTTATTTTTTGATCTTCAAAATATTACAAGACATCTTGCATTTCTTCACAAAATATACGATTATCATATAGGCATCATATTTGCTGCATTATTTGTTTTTGTGATAGCAAGCTACTATAACAGGCTCGAAGTACTTAGTAAACTTGAACTGCAAAATAAATAAGCTTTTTTCTGATAACATGGGAGCACGAGATGATAAATATCTCAAATGAAACAATTTTTGTGAAGGATCAGATTTCCAGATGTGAAGACATCGATGAACTGAAGGAGGTCGTGCTACCCATGATTCAGGATCAGAAAAATCTATGGCAGAAAAAGATTAATGAAATCGTAAGTGAAAGTCCACTTTCAAAGAAGGTATTTGCAGAGAAATGCCATGTGAGCCGTGTAATGCTTGACAAATGGCTGAAAGGGTCTATACCTAGAGACAGGGAGAAATTTATTGAAGTTGCGCTTGTGGCAGGATATGATCTGCCAGAGACAAATAAGCTCCTTACGAGATATGGACGGTATTCGGAACTTTATTCAAAGACGCTGGGTGATTGTGTGGCGATTTATGTAATAAAGAACGAGCCGCCTGAAACCAGGTCTGAAAAATACGATGAGATTCTTGAAAAAATAAATGCCGAGACGTTAAATATAGAAGGAAGCGATTCTCCGGATATCAGTACAGAAATCGTTAATCAAAAGCTGTACGAAGTCAGGAATGAGGATGCATTGCAGCGGTTTATCATTGAAAATAGCAACGTTTTTTCAAAAGCATATTCAAAGCTCTTTGCAGCGGTAAATATGTTTATTGCAGCAAATTATACTGAAAATGTTGAGAAACTTTCTTTGGGACAGGGATGGTCATCATCACTAAAGCATACAGTTTATGAAATAAAGAATGGCACCTGGCATCCAAACAGGAACAAGATCATTTCTCTTGGCATTCATCTCAGCATGACGCATGAGGAGGTTGACGAGCTTTTACAGCTTGCACATATGGAGCCGCTTTATTCAAAAAATACATTTGAAGGGCTGATTATGTTTGCACTTGACAGTGCAGAGATGGAGGGCAGGCTTCGTCCGGACAGTCATTTTGAAACGAACCAGAACAGTTCAGAAAACTATTTTGATCCAGATGATTTATTGCGATATACGCTTGATATTTTCCGTGAATTTGATGATCCGGAAGTCAAGGATTTTTTGAAAGAATTGGAGGGCATAAACGATGAGTGAAATCTCATGCAACAAATTACTTGTATTGGAGAGTGGAAGAATCAAAGAGTACAATCTCGATGAGAAGCCTAGATGGACTGTCGGCAGGCAGACTGAGGACAATCATCCGGATATTTCTGTCAGCCTGAAGACAGTCAGCCGTGAGCAGGGCGTATTTGAGATGAAGGACGGCATCTGGTTTTACACTGATTTAAATAGTCTGAATGGTACTTATTTAAATGGAAAAAAGATAAATGCCGGCTTCGATGGACGGCGTTCACCAAAGATTATGGATGATTCATTTACACTTGTCTTCGGCAGTGGCGACAGCTTTTATCTGTCAGGATTTCTGATTTTTGCTGTATTCCTGAAGAAGGACTATGACGAGGACTGGCGTATATATGATATTACGAACAGAAACGATTTCGTAGTAAATGATGGCAATATAAATTTTGAACTTAAGGATCTGGGATTATATGCATTCAAAAGAACATTAGATGGTATGTTCCTGGTTTCTAATAATATTCTCTTTCTTAAAGGCAATCTGAATCTCTTTCAGAAAAAATGATTTATGGAAATTTGGAATAGAGCTGAAAGAAATTCAATTCTTAATGAACTTGAAAAGCAGGGATACCCTTTTTCTGATTATTCTCTGAAAAGAGAAAACGGATTTCCTATAGAAATAGGAAAGGGTTCATCTGCTTTTATTTATGCTGTTCAGAAGAAAGGAAAGCCGGATACTGAATATGCGTTGAAGGTGATTGGTTTCAACGGGCAGAACTATGATAAAAATGGCTTTGGAGAGAATATAAATCATGTCAAGGGTTTCGTGACCTTTCATATTATTCATATTTACAAATTTATCGAGCTAAATATTGGCTTCGATGATTCAGATCAGATTACTTCCATAAAGGCCGGGAATGTAAGTAATAATACAGAGACCAAGTCTCTTCGCCTTCAATTCATCCTGATGGAGAAACTTGTTCCGATAAAACAGTACCGGAAAAATGGCAGAAGTTTTTTTGTGCCGGATGCATTAAATAATGGCAACGAGAAGGAAGTGCTTTCGCTTGCATTTGATATTGCATTAGCACTCAGGGACATTCATAAGAAAGGCATGATTCACAGGGACATCAAGCCTGAAAATATTTTTTATCATGAGAGCATGAAGAAATACTGTCTTGGCGATTTTGGTATGTCAAAGGTGACAGAGACCGGACTTGCTGAGACGACAATATATACAAATGGTTATGCTGCGCCTGAGGTATTAAAAATAAATGGTGAGGAAGAATATGACTCACTTATTGATGAATATTCGCTTGGCATGGTACTCTATGTCCTGATGAATAAAATGCGATTTCCATTTTCTGACGAAAGCAGTCCATGTATCGAGAAACAGTATTCGCGAGATACAGAATTTCCTGCTCCGTCAAAAGCTTCTGAAGCTTTTTCAAAAATAATCTTAAAAATGACAGCTTATGATCCTGATGACCGGTACCAGTCAATGGATGAAGTCATTCATGAACTTCGAAAACTGATCTTTCATAAGCCCATGGGTGCTGCCATAAATAATAGAAGTTATTTTGCATTCGCAGGTTTTATTATGCTTACCGTAGCGGCAGTTTTCCTATGTTATTCTGCTCCAAAGGATATTTCAGTCGAGCCAGTATGGGTTCAGCTTTTTGAGACCGTCTGTCAAAGTACAATAATAAAGATATTGCTTGTGATTTTCATTGTAGATTTCTTTATCTCAATTATTCAAAAAAATGCAGATACTTTTATCAGTCTGTTTATTTATATTTTTGATGCATTTCTGATTTTTTCGACTGGGTTTTCTATCTGGAAATTAATATTTTTACTTTTGCTGTTCTCATCTGAATGGATGATCAAGGCGGTTCCGTTTTTTCTTACGATGCTTATTACAGTGACCTATCTTTCGTCAGAAATTGCAAATCCAGGACTTTTTTCGGTTACAGTAAATCAGAATTTTGCCATATTTTTTATTGTGATGGCATTTGCCGTCTTCCTTATATTTTCGGCTTTTGAACGGTTATCAAGTGTAAATAGAAAATATTAAATAATTCAGTTTTTTTAACTTGTTTATTTTTTGTTCTCGTATTATCATAAGTTTTATGAAAACAATATTGCTTTTTTTTCAATGAAAATGGCAATATGTTTTGGGATATATTACCATTGTTTATAAAGAAAATATTGTGATAAAAGGGGACTAAATGAAGGAATTTTACAGTATTCTCTATGAATCTCCACAGGTTGAAGGTAGTGAAAAAGAAGATTCTGGTGAGAGAAAATTCTTGAATCTGAATCTTGACCAGGTATTTGATAAGCTCATAAAGTCAAATGAAGCCTATGGCTTTTCCGATGTCTATTATCAGCCGCTTACGGATATTGAGGCGGTAAGGTATCGCCAGGAAATCTGCAGGGATTTTGACAATGCGGATTTTTTTGAGCTTTATCATTCTTTCGCCGAGAACATAAACGAGACGGAAGAGAAGATGGCAGAGATTCAGACGAAGCTCTCCAAGCTTCATGGATTTGAGAATGATTACTACCTGAAGGCAGGTGCACTCGGGCTTGCGAACAGGTACTGCCGTATTATCTTGAATATGGCAAATTTCGTGAGAGGCAAGCGGATTCTTTCGAGGGGCCTTCGGGCTTTTAATGAATACCTGGCAGACTATGCTTCATCACCTGATTTCCAGGATTTTTACCGTGATACGAAGGATCTCATTGGAAAATTTCAGAATATTAACGTCGTCATGCGCGTGAGCGACAGGACAGTCAATATCCGACCATTTGATGACCAGCGGAATATGAATACTGAGATTGAGAGCCTCTTTTCGCGATTCAATATCAATGGTGAAAAAAGATATACGAGCGAGCATATGAGTGAGAGCAGGATTTCCCCGAATGTGAGCCGTGACTTATATTCCATGATTGCCCAGTGGAATAAGGATGTATTCAAGGAATTAGATGAATTTATTACAAAGCATCTTTATTTTAATGACAAGACTGTCAGCCGTTTTTCACGTGAAGTTCATTTTTATCTTTCCTGGCAGACTTATATTTCATCTGTAAAAAGGACAGGACTTTCTTTCTGTTATCCGGAAATTTCAAACGATACGACGGATGTTTTCTGCCAAGATTGTTTTGACCTAGTGCTTGCGAGAAATCTCGTATTCGAAGAAAATCATCCTGTGACAAACAGCTTTGAACTTCATTCTCCTGAAAAGATCATCGTCCTTACCGGTCCGAACCAGGGAGGCAAGACTACATTTGCAAGAAGCTTTGGCCAGTTTTTCTATCTTGCATCGCTGGGGCTTTCAGTACCAGGGAGCGCAGCAAAGATGTTCCTTCCCGATCACATCTTCACGCATTTTAATATGGAAGAAAATGCAGTGGCTCACGATGGTAAATTAAAGGATGAACTCATAAGGTTAAAATCCATTCTTGAAAAGACCACAAATCGAAGCGTACTTATTATTAATGAAATATTTTCTTCTACGACACTGAAGGATGCACTTGAGCTTGGAAGAATTATGATGAAGGATCTTTCTGAAAAAGGATGCCTTGCACTTTCAGTCACCTTCCTTGATGAACTTTCGACATTTGATGAGCATACGGTAAGCTATGTTGCCGGGATAAATAAGGATATTCCGGGTGAGCGGAGCTATCATATTTCACGCAGGGCTTCGGATGGCATTGCCTATGCCGAGGATATTGCAAGGAAATACCATCTTACCTATAGTGATTTAAAAGAAAGGCTTGCAAAATGAACGTCTATCTTTTATTAAAAAACAGCGATTTCAATCTTGATGATTTGACTGAAGAAGAAATCGAGCCCCTGAATTCTGATCTTTCACTGGACATTATTTTCAAGGCAATGGCAAAGGGCGATGACGTGATTTATGGCGCAGTACGCAAAGTAATGTTTCGGTATCTTACTGATAGCTCGGAAATCACATATCGTCAGGAAATCCTAAATGATGCATTTGCAAAACCGAAGGAATTTAAGAAGCTTTATGAAATTGCATCCGAAGCTCTTGATGCTACGAAAAAGCAGGACTACTGGCTGAATTCGCAGATTCTTACGACGAGATTTCAGAGTGCAGTTTCTGTCCTTGAAGGCTTCATACCATTTTTACAGGAGCTTCGCAAATTTGCAGACCAGAATAAAAATGCATTTTCTTCTTATGGAATGAACAGACTGCTTTCAGAAATCAAGGAGGAAATCGATGACGATTTCATAAGAAAGGCAAAAGACCTTGTGTCCGAGCTCGAATTCAAGGATGGAATGCTGCTTGGTCTTACCTTCGATAATGATGCATCGCTTGCAGGTTATCAGCTCCTCCGAAAGACTTCTGAGGACAACAAAATAAAATGGAAGATGGCACCGAAGGTGACGCTGGCTGTAAATGATGAATCAGGAATGGAAGATATTTCTGACAGGACGAACCTTGCACTGAGCCAGAGCGTTGACACACTGACAGAGGCGGCTGGAAATGTGAAGGATTTTCTTTTCAGGCTTCAGACAGAAATTGGATTTTACATTGGTGTCTTAAACCTCACAGATACTTTGAAAGAGAAGAATGTATCATACTGTATGCCGTTGATTTCTGATTCAACTATGAAAAAACGCCATATAGCAGGGCTTAGCGAAGCGACCGTTGTGCTTTCGGGTGAAAATGCAGTACATAATGATATTGATTCTGAAGGAAAATCACTATATATTATTACCGGTGCAAATCAGGGCGGAAAATCCACATTTCTTCGAAGTATCGGACAGGCCCAGATGATGGCTCAGTCTGGATGTATTGTCATGGCACAAAGCTTCGAGAGCCATGTGGTAAGTGGAATCTTCACTCACTTTTCAAAGCTTGAGGACAGGACGATGAAGAGCGGCAAGCTTGATGAAGAGCTGCTCCGCATGAGTGGGATTGCAGACAGGATCAGAAGCAATGCGCTGATTTTGTTTAACGAATCTTTCCAGTCTACAAATGAAAGGGAAGGTTCTGAAATCTGCCGTGAAATTGTGAATGCACTTGTCGAAGACGGTATTGAAGTTTTCTTCGTAACACATTTCTTTACCTTTGCAGAGAATGTCCTTGAGCATATGAAGGACGAGTCAGTATTCCTGAAGGCAGAGAGAATGTCAGGAGGACAGCGCACGTTTAAGATTGTCCCGGGGCTTCCGGAGGAGACAGCGTACGGAAGAGATCTGTATGACAGTATCTTCTAATTATATATGAAGGTTTGGATTTCTTTGAAAGGAACCATTTTCGACATCGTTTTGTAAGGAGAAAAAATGAATTACTTTCTTGTTGATTTTGAAAATATCAGCACAGATGACATGAAGAATCTCGATGGCGTCTCAACGGGCGACACGATTGTCATGTTTTTCTCTGAAAACAGAAAAAACATTTCGCTCGACTTTATTGAGGAGGTATTGAAGAAGGGTGCGAATTTTAAAACGATGAAGGTAAGTGCCGGGACGAAAAATGCACTTGATTTTCAGCTCACCTCATATTTAGGATATCTGATTGGAAAATACCAGGGCGATTCTGAATATATTATTGTTTCACATGACACGGGTTATGACTGCCTCCGGTCTTTCTGGAAAAATATGGATATCAAGGTGCGCAGGGCTTCATTCTCCGGAGCGGATGCGAAGAAGAAGGCGAAGGTTGTACAGTCCCCTCAAAAGTCTTCTGTCAAAATAAATAATGATCAGGCTGAGAGCACTGGCAAAAAGAAAGCCGCCAAGAAGAGCAAGGTTGCTTCAAAGGATCTGGCAACGCTTTCTGAAATCAGCGCATTAGTTTCTGAAGAAGAGAACCCATCAGAAGTTCTTTCTATTATTAATCAGTACAAGACGAAGTCATCAATCGCAAATGGACTTTCAAAGCTTTACAAGGACACGAAGAAATCCAGCGCAGTATATAAGAAATTAAAGCCGCTGCTTAAGGAAAAGAATAAGAGCTGACAGGAAATATCATGAGAATTGCAGAGAATTGGAAAGATTTTGAAGTGCTCGACTGCTCGGATGGCGAGAAGCTTGAGCGCTGGGGAAAATATATACTGCTCCGTCCGGATCCGCAGGTCATCTGGAACACGAAGAAAAGCATCCCGCAGTGGAAGCACTTAAATGGCCATTACCACAGGTCTGACAAGGGCGGCGGTGAGTGGGAGATATTTGATCTTCCGGAGGAATGGACGATACATTATCCACTTTCTTCTATTAATAAAGAGATGACCTTTCATCTGAAGCCTTTCAAGTTCAAACACACCGGTGTTTTTCCTGAACAGGCAGTGAACTGGGAATGGTTTTCTTCTATTATTATAAATGGTGCAGCAGAAAAAAATCCAGAGCGTGAAATAAAGGTCTTAAATCTCTTTGCTTATACAGGAGGCGCCACGATAGCATCTGCCCTTGCCGGAGCATCCGTTACACATGTCGATGCCTCAAAGGGCATGGTGACCTGGGCACATGAGAATGCAAACTCTTCCAGCCTGGCCGATGCAAAGATCCGCTGGCTCGTTGACGACTGTACAAAGTTCGTCGAGAGGGAAATCCGCCGAGGCAATAAATACGATGGAATTATCATGGATCCGCCTTCATACGGCCGCGGGCCGAAGGGTGAAATCTGGAAGATTGAGGATGCGATCTTTCCACTGATTCAGAAGTGCGCATCGCTTCTTTCTGAAAAGCCGTTATTCTTCCTTGTAAATTCCTATACCACTGGCCTCCAGCCAGGCGTACTCACCTATATGCTTTCAACGGCAATTTCCGAAGCTGGCTACAAGGATTTTAATGTAGATTCTGATGAAGTCGGGCTGCCTGTCAGCGCATCAGGGCTTGTTTTACCATGTGGAGCATCTGGACGGGTTACCTTTTTATAAAAACAGCTACCACATTATAGAAATTGGTTGCTAAAATGAAAAAATATTTTTGTATCGAAAAAAGTACAAAATAAAATAAATTTTACTTGCGAATTACATAAATCCGTTGTATAGTAGCACTTGCTGTGACACTGATAGCTATGAAGCGTGAGGTTGCCGCAAACCGTATTTCTTAAAAGGCATGTACGGGCATGTGTGAGATATGGCGGATCGGGTTTTTACGCTGAGCAAATGTCAAGTTGAACCTGACGACAGGCCGTATGCGTAAGTCTACCCGCGCAATAGAAACACCGCGTGGACATCTTCTAGGGCTTGACCATAGAGATGTTATTTTTTACTGAGAAATCAGGACACACCCGGAAGCGTATAAAGGCAGAAGTCATAACATATTTTTGAAAGGAAGTTACATTAAAATGGCAGCAACAATGCGTATCACATTAAAGGCCTATGATCATGAGCTTGTAGACCAGTCCGCACAGAAGATTATTGATACGGTAAAGAAGAACGGAGACGCAGTTTCCGGACCTGTACCGCTTCCTACAAAGAAGGAAGTTGTCACAATCCTTCGTGCAGTACATAAGTACAAGGACAGCCGTGAGCAGTTCGAGCAGAGAACACACAAGAGACTTATCGATATTCTCTCTCCTTCACAGAAGACAGTAGAGACACTTTCAAGACTTGAAATGCCTGCTGGTGTTGACATCAAGATTAAGATGTTAGAGAAATAAGTCAAAACAATCCATTCGATAGAATCGGGAATCACCCCGTTCTAAATATTAATAGCTTGCATGTGCGCGATATACGCACCGCCGCAATGCTCTAGTATGAATGTTCCGCTTTCAAAGATGATATGAACATTCCGCTGTAGAAAGGAAAAAGTATGAACAAAGGTATCTTAGCAAAGAAGGTCGGCATGACACAGATCTTCGCAGAAGACGGCGAACTCATTCCTGTTACTGTACTTCGTGCTGAGCCTAATGTTGTTACTCAGATCAAGACTGAGGACAATGACGGCTACAACGCAGTTCAGGTAGGCTTTGAGGATTCAAAGGTCAAGACTGTATCAAAGGACAAGAACGGCGTAAAGACCGTTGCCCACAGACATGCCGTAAACAAAGCGCAGAAAGGTCTTTTCGATAAGACTGGAATTTCTCCAAAGAAGTATTTAAGAGAGTTCCGCTTTGATGATATTTCTTCTTATGAAGTAGGAAGTGAGATCAAGGTTGACTCATTTGCTGAAGGCGATCATGTAGATTGCACAGGTATTTCAAAGGGCAAGGGCTTCGAGAGTGCCATCAAGAGATTCAACCAGCACAGAGGACCTATGGCACACGGTTCAAAGTTCCATCGTCATCAGGGTTCAAATGGTTCCTGCTCAACACCTAGCCGTGTATTCAAGGGCAAGGGAATGCCTGGACATATGGGACATGTAAGAGTTACTGTTCAGAATCTTCAGGTAGTTAAGGTTGATCCTGAGAAGAATCTTCTTCTCATCAAGGGCGCAGTTCCAGGACCAAAGAAGGCCTTAATCATCGTTAAGGATTCTGTTAAAGCCTGAATCGGAAAGGAGATAAGAAATGCCTAGCGTAGATGTATTAAATAAAGAAGGCGAGAAGGTAAGCACAATCGATCTTTCTGACAAGGTTTTTGGTACAGAGATTAATGAGCACCTTCTTCATATGGCAGTTGTTCACCAGCTTGCAGACAAGCGTCAGGGAACACAGAAGGCCAAGACAAGAAGCGAAGTTTCCGGAGGCGGTAGAAAGCCTTGGAGACAGAAGGGAACCGGTCATGCAAGACAGGGTTCAACAAGAGCACCTCAGTGGACAGGCGGCGGAATGGTATTCGCACCAGTTCCTAGAGATTATTCATTCAAGATGAATAGAAAAGAGAGACAGAAGGCTCTTTTCTCAGCACTTACAGACAAGGTAAACAATGAAAAGCTCGTTGTTGTTGATGAACTTTCATTTGATGCGCCAAAGACAAAGGACATGGTAAAGGTTCTTTCAAACTTAAAGGCTGAGAAGGCTCTCGTAGTACTTACAGACAAAGATGGAAATGAGAATGTAGCTCTTTCAGCAAGGAACATTCCTACAGTCAGACTTACATATTCAAATTCACTTAGCACATATGACATCCTTAAGTATGACAAAGTCGTATTTACACAGGATGCCATAAAGAAGGTAGAGGAGGTATACGCATAATGGCAGCACTTGGATATTATGACGTTATCATCCGTCCCGTAGTCACAGAGAAGAGTATGGGTGAGATGGCAGAAAAGAAATACACATTTTTTGTTCACCCAGAAGCAAACAAGTCCCAGATCAAGGAAGCTGTTGAGAAGATGTTCGACGGCGTCAAGGTCGAGAAGGTAAGCACAATGAACTGCCCTACAAAGACAAAGAGAAGAAATTCCAAGGGCGGCATTACAGTTGGTACTACTGCTAAGACAAAGAAGGCCATCGTAAAGCTTACAGAGGACTCAAAGGATATCGAGTTATTCTCAGGACTATAAGTTGAAGGCGCAGTAAGCGCCAAGAAATATGTTGCTCACCAGACGATAAATGGTGAATGAAGAAAGGAAAAGAAATGGGCATCAAAACATATAAACCCTATACTCCTTCCAGAAGAAATATGACAGGTTCTGATTTTTCAGAGATCACAAAGAAGACTCCTGAAAAGTCACTCGTTGCTCCTAAGAAGAAGCATTCTGGAAGAAACAACCAAGGCAAAATCACTACACGTCACAGAGGCGGCGGAAACAGACAGAAATACAGGATTATCGATTTCAAGCGTCAGAAGGACGATATGGCTGCTACAGTCATCGGCATCGAGTATGATCCAAACCGTACCGTAAACATCGCCCTCATCCAGTATGAGGATGGCACAAAGGCATACATCTTAGCTCCTCAGGGACTTACAGATGGCATGAAGGTCATGAGCGGTGAGAACGCAGAGATCAGAGTTGGAAATACACTTCCATTCACATCCATCCCTGTAGGTACGATGGTGCACAATGTTGAGCTCAAGCCTGGCAAGGGTGGACAGATGGTTCGTTCAGCAGGTTCAGGAGCACAGCTCATGGCTAAGGAAGGAAAGTACGCAACACTTCGTCTTCCTTCTGGCGAAATGAGAATGGTTCCTATTGAGTGCCGCGCAACCATCGGTATCCTCGGAAACGGCGATCACAATCTTGTTAAGATTGGTAAGGCCGGAAGAAAGAGACACATGGGCTGGAGACCTACAGTCAGAGGTTCAGTCATGAACCCTAACGACCATCCACATGGTGGTGGTGAAGGTAAGGCTCCGATCGGACGTCCAGGTCCTGTTACTCCTTGGGGCAAGCCTGCACTTGGTCTTAAGACGAGAGATCATAAGAAGCAGTCAAATAAACTTATTGTTCGTCGTCGTAATGGTAAGGCTATCAAGTAATAAAAGGAGGATGAAAAAGTGTCAAGATCACTTAAGAAAGGCCCTTATTGCGAAGAGAGCCTTATGAAAAAAGTAAAGAAGGCAAATGAGTCCGGTGATAAGACAGTCATCAAGACCTGGTCAAGAAGTTCCACAATCTTCCCTAACTTTGTAGGTCTTACGATTGCCGTTCACGACGGAAGAAAGCATGTACCTGTATACATTACAGAGGACATGGTTGGACATAAGCTTGGCGAGTTCGTTCTTACTAGAACATTCCATGGTCATAATGGAAACAATAAGGACGCAGGCAAGTCAGGTGTCAGGTAATATAAGGAAGGAATGTTAAAATGGCAAAAGGACATAGAACGCAAATAAAGCGTGAAAGAAATGCAGTTAAAGATACAAGACCTTCCGCAAAGTTATCTTACGCAAGAGTATCCGTTTCGAAGGCTTGTTTCGTACTTGATGCAATAAGAGGCAAGAGCGTTGACGAAGCAGAAGCAATTCTTATGTACAATCCTAGATATGCTTCAGCAGTAGTTCTTAAGCTTCTTAGGTCAGCAGTTGCAAACGCAGAGAACAATCAGGGTCTTTCTAGAGAGAACCTTTATGTAGCAGAGTGCTACGCAAATCGTGGTCCTATTATGAAGAGAATTCAGCCTCGTGCACAGGGCAGGGCTTACAGGATCGAGAAGCGCATGAGCCACATTACTATTGTTCTGGATGAAAAGAATTAAGGAGGAAAGAATGGGACAGAAAGTCAATCCTCATGGTTTAAGAGTAGGCGTTATCGATGACTGGGACAGCAAATGGTACGCTGAAGGTGATGAATTCGCAGACAATCTTATTGAAGATCACAAGATCCGTGAATTCCTTAAGAAGAAGCTTTACAAGGCTGGTATCTCAAAGATTGAGATCGAGCGTGCTTCTGACAGACTCAGAGTCATCGTTTATACAGCAAAGCCCGGTGCTGTAATCGGCAAGGGCGGCACAGAAATTGATAAGGTTAAGGCTGAACTTGAGACTCTTGTAAATAAGGGCAAGGCTAAGGATGCCAAGAAGAAGATTTCTCTTGACATCAAAGAAGTAAAGAAGCCTGATAAGGATGCACAGCTTGTTGCTGAGAACATCGCAGAGCAGCTTGAGAACCGTGTATCATTCAGACGTGCCATGAAGTCAGCAATGACAAGAAGCTTAAAGACAGGCATTCTTGGTATCAAGACATCATGCTCAGGTCGTCTCGGCGGAGCTGATATGGCTCGTACAGAGAGCTATAATGAAGGTACAATTCCTCTTCAGACTCTTCGTGCAGACATAGATTACGGTTTTGCAGAAGCAGACACTACCTACGGCAAGATTGGTGTTAAGGTCTGGATTTACAAGGGCGAGGTTCTTCCTCAGAAGAAGAAGCCTCAGAACACAAAGAAGGAGGCCACCCAAAATGTTAATGCCTAAGAGAGTTAAGCATCGTAAGCAGTTCCGTGGTTCGATGCATGGTAAGGCAACCAGAGGAAATACAATTCAGTTCGGTGAGTATGCAATCGTTGCTACTGAGCCTTGCTGGATTAAGTCAAATCAGATAGAAGCAGCCCGTATCGCCATGACAAGATATACAAAGCGTGGCGGCAGGGTATGGATCAGGATTTTCCCTGACAAGCCGGTTACAGCACAGCCTGCTGAAACCCGAATGGGTAAAGGTAAAGGCTCACCTGCATACTGGGTAGCAGTAGTAAAGCCCGGCAGAGTAATGTTCGAGATTTCCGGAATTGATGAAGCTAATGCAAAGGAAGCATTAAGACTTGCTACACATAAGCTTCCATGCCGTTGCAAGATCGTTTCCAAGGAACAGATGGAAGGCGGTGCAGTAAATGAAGACTAAAGATTATCTTGAGGATCTTAAAGGTAAATCATCTGAAGATTTACAGAATGATCTTGTAGATGCAAAGAAAGAACTTTTTAACTTAAGATTCCAGAATGCTACAAATCAGCTTGATAATACAGCAAGAATCCGCGAAGTCAGAAAGAACATTGCAAGGATTCAGACAGTTATTACCTTAAAGGCTAAGGAAGCATAAGACTGGCACGGAAAGGAAGATTAAATGGAAGAAAGAAATCTCAGAAAAACACGTGTCGGCGTTGTTGTTTCTGATAAGATGGACAAGACAATCGTCGTAGCAGTTCGTGACAACGTTCGTCACCCACTCTACAACAAGATTGTTAAGAAGACATACAAGCTTAAAGCTCATGATGAGAACAATGAAGCTCATGAGGGCGATAAGGTAAGAGTTATGGAGACAAGACCTCTTTCAAAGGACAAGAGATGGAGACTTGTTGAAGTACTTGAGAAGGCACAGTAAAGAAAGGAGTTATCATGGTACAGCAGGAAAGTAGATTAAAAGTTGCTGACAATACCGGCGCCAGAGAACTCCTTACGATCAGAGTCGTTGGTGGTTCTACAAGGCGTTATGCAAGGATCGGCGATGTCATCACAGCTACAGTCAAGGATGCAATCCCTGGCGGTACAGTAAAGAAGGGTGACGTTGTCAAGGCAGTTGTCGTTCGTACTGTAAACAAGACAAGAAGAAAAGACGGTTCATATATCCGTTTTGATGAGAATGCAGCAGTCATCATTAAAGATGATAAGACTCCTGTTGGAACCCGTATTTTCGGACCGGTTGCAAGAGAGCTTCGTGATAAGCAGTTCATGAAGATTATCTCACTTGCTCCCGAGGTATTATAATAGGAGGGCATCATGGCTACATTAAAGATAAAGAAGGGCGATATGGTCCGCGTCATCTCCGGTGCTGACCTCGGTAATGAGGGAAAGGTCATCGATATTGACAGAAAGAACCATAGAGTTACAGTTGAAGGCGTTCATATGATCAAGAAGCATGAGAAGCCTTCAATGCAGAACCAGAATGGTGGAATTGTTGAACATGAAGCACCAATCGACATTTCAAATGTCATGCTTCTTAAAGATGGCAAGACCACAAGAGTTGGTTTCAAGTTTGACGAGAATGGTAAGAAGGTTCGCTACGCCAAGGTTGACGGCAGCGTAATCGATTGATTGGAGGATTAAATGTCTAGATTAAAAGATGAATATCAGAACACTATAGCCTCCGAGATGCAGAAGAAGTTCGGCTATAAGAATGTTATGGAAATTCCTAAGCTTGAGAAGATCGTCGTAAACATCGGTCTTGGCGAAGCAAAGGAGAACAAGAAGGTTCTTGAGTCTGCAGCAGCTGATGTTGAGACAATCACAGGCCAGCACGCAGTAGTTACAAAGGCAAAGAATTCAATTGCAAACTTCAAGATTCGTGAAGGTATGGGAATCGGTGTTAAGACCACACTTCGTGGCGATAAGATGTATGATTTCCTTGACAGACTTGTTAATCTTGCTCTTCCACGAGTACGTGATTTCCATGGTGTTAATCCTGATTCTTTCGATGGCAGAGGAAATTATTCACTTGGCCTCAAGGAACAGATTATCTTCCCTGAGATTGAATATGATCAGGTAGATGCAATCCGCGGTATGGATATTGCATTCGTTACAACAGCAAAGACAGATGAAGAAGCCAGAGAACTTTTAAGGCTCTTCGGTATGCCATTTGCACAGTGACATAAGGAGAAATACGATGGCAAAGAAATCTATGAAATTAAAGCAGCAGAAGACTCCTAAGTATTCTACACGTGCTTATACACGCTGCAGGATCTGCGGAAGACCTCACGCTGTAATCAAGAAATATGGAATCTGCAGAATCTGCTTTAGAGAGCTTGCATACAAGGGCGAGATTCCTGGCATTAGAAAAGCATCATGGTAATTGGAGGAAGATAAAATGACAACAAACGATCCCATCGCTGATATGCTTACAAGAATCCGTAATGCAAATACAGCAAAGCATGACTATGTTGATGTTCCTTCTTCAAAGATGAAGCTTTCAATAGCTGGAATCCTTCTTGATGAGGGTTACATCGCAAAATATGAACTTGTAGACAATGGTGCCTTCAAGGACATCAGAATCTTCCTTAAGTATGAAGGCTTAAGAAAGAATCAGGTCATTACAGGAATTAAGAGAATTTCAAAGCCTGGTCTTCGTATTTACGCAGGCAAGGATGATATTCCAAAGGTACTTGGCGGACTTGGCACAGCCATCATCTCTACAAATCAGGGAGTTATCTCTGACAAGGAAGCTAGAGAGAAGAAAGTTGGCGGCGAAGTTTTAGCTTATGTATGGTAATAAAGAAAGGAAAGTACGGGCATGTCACGTATAGGAAGAATGCCAATCGCAATCCCAGCAGGTGTTACTGTTGATATTGCAGAAAATAATCTTGTGACGGTTAAGGGACCGAAGGGAACAATTTCTAAAGAGCTTCCCCACGAGATGAAAATTACTTCAGATGGCAAGGAAGTATTAGTTGAGAGACCAAACGATCTTAAGAAAATGAAATCTCTTCATGGTCTCACAAGAAGCTTATTAAACAATATGGTAATCGGTGTTACAGACGGTTTCGAGAAGAAGCTTGAGCTTAACGGTGTAGGTTACCGTGTAGCTAAGTCTGGAAATAAGCTTACATTAAATCTTGGATTTTCACACCCGGTTGAGATGACAGATCCAGAAGGCGTTACTGCTGAGGTACAGGACAATATCATCACAGTAAAGGGTATTGATAAAGAATTAGTTGGCCAGTATGCCGCTAATATCCGTGATAAGAAGAGACCTGAACCTTACAAGGGCAAGGGTATCAAGTATGCAGATGAAGTCATCCGCCGTAAGGCTGGTAAGGCTGGTAAGAAGTAATAGAAAGGAGTGCAAAAAATGGTTTCGAAGAAGAATAGAACTGAACTCAGACAGAAAAAACATTACAGACTTCGTCACACTCTTTCTGGTACTTCAGAAAGACCGAGACTCGCTGTATTCAGAAGCAACAAGCATATGTATGCTCAGGTAATTGACGATACAAAGGGCGTTACTCTGTGCTCCGCTTCAACTCTCGACAAGGAAGTCAAGGAAGGACTTACATATACAGACAATATGGAAGCTGCCCAGAAGCTTGGCACTGTCCTTGGTGAAAGAGCTAAAGCAAAGGGTATTGAAGCTGTAGTATTCGATCGTGGTGGTCATCTTTATGCCGGCAAGGTCCAGGCATTTGCTGATTCAGCGAGAGAAGCTGGACTTAAGTTTTAATTATTCTGGAGGATACGAATGAAAAAGAATAATCGCGAAAACACAGAGAGCGAATTCCAGGACAATGTCGTTGCTATAAAGAGAGTCACCAAGGTTGTTAAGGGTGGTAGAAATATGCGTTTCTCAGCTCTTGTCGTTGTTGGTGATGGAAATGGCCGTGTTGGTGCTGGTCTTGGCAAGGCTGCTGAAATTCCTGACGCTATCAGAAAAGGCAAGGAAGCTGCAGAGAAGCATCTCGTAAATGTTTCTATCAATGAAGCAGGTTCAATCAATCATGACATAATTGGAAAGCACACAGGTGCAACAGTTCTTCTTAAGAAGGCTCCAGAAGGTACTGGTATTATCGCTGGTGGTCCAGCTCGTTCCGTCTGCGAACTTGCCGGCATCAGAAATATCCGTACAAAGTCACTTGGTTCTTCAAATAAGCAGAATGTTGTACTTGCTACAATTGATGCACTTTCACAGCTTAAGAATCCCGAAGACGTTGCCCGTTTAAGAGGCAAGTCCGTTGATGAAATCAAGGGAGGCATGTAATTATGGCAGAAGAAAAGAAGGTTAAAGTCACACTCGTTAAGTCAACAATCGGCGCAGTTCCGAAGAACAAGAAGACTGTCGAGGCACTTGGACTTCATAAGATAAACTCATCAAATATTTTACCTGATAACGACACTACACGCGGAATGGTTCGCCGTGTCGCTCATCTTGTAAAGGTAGAAGAAGTATAAATATACTTGGAGGTACATAATGGATCTTTCCAATTTAAAGCCTGCCGAGGGCGCAAAGCATTCAAACAATTTCAGAAAAGGCCGCGGTCAGGGTTCAGGAAATGGTAAGACTGCAGGTAAGGGTACCAAGGGTCAGAAGGCTCGTACTGGTGCACCAAGACCTGGTTTCGAAGGTGGTCAGATGCCTCTCTACAGACGTGTTCCTAAGAAGGGCTTCCACAACAGAAATACAAAATACATCGTTTCAGTAAATGTTTCAGAACTCGACAAGAGATTTGAAGACGGCGCTGATGTTGATATTCAGGCTCTTAAGGACGCTGGCGTATTAAAGAACGAGAGAGACGGCGTAAAGATTTTAGGCAAGGGTGAGCTTACAAAGAAGCTCAATGTCAAGGTTAACGCTTATTCAGCTTCCGCAAAAGAGAAGATTGAGGCAGCAGGTGGAAAAGCAGAGGTGATCTGATGTTCAATAGCATTAGAGACGCTTTCAAGATCAAGGAACTCAGAATGAGGCTTCTTTTTACCTTCCTTATGCTTATTGTCATAAGGTTAGGCTGCCAGATGCCTCTTCCCGGAGTTGATCCGGATGTATTCAAGAACCTTTTCGAAAGAGCCGGTTCGTCAATGAACTTCTTTGATGCAATTACAGGTGGTTCTTTTGAGCAGATGTCTCTTTTCGCCCTGAACATTACACCTTACATTACTGCTTCTATTATCATAGAGCTTCTTACTGTTGCATTTCCAAAGCTTGAGGAGATGCAGCGTGAGGGCGAATCAGGACGAAAGAAACTGGTTCAGCTTACAAGATATCTTACGATTGCACTTTCCATTTTGGAATCTGTAGCAATGGGCATCGGCTTCGGAAGAAGCGGATATCTTGATGATTTTAGTTTCTTTGGTGTTTTAAGCCTTACAGCAGGACTTACTGCTGGTTCAGCAATCCTTATGTGGATTGGTGAGAGAATTACACTCCAGGGTGTAGGAAATGGTATTTCAATTGTACTTATTATCAATATCATTTCTCGTATGCCTCAGGATATGACTTCTCTTTGGAATGAATTTGTCAATGTAAAAGGCAAGACAGTTCCAAGAATGGTACTTTCCGCTGCAATTATTTTCCTTATTATCATCGGCGTTGTTGTCATGGTAGTTATCTTAAACGCAGCCGAGAGACGTATTCCGGTACAGTATTCAAAGAAGCTTGTTGGTCGCCAGATGGTTGGCGGACAGAGCACATACATACCGTTAAAAGTGAATACCGCCGGTGTTATCCCGGTCATCTTTTCTGAGTCTATTATGGAGACTCCGGTCATCATCATGGCTCTTCTTGGAAAGAATAACGGTACAGGATTCTGGTACGGCGTACTTAAAGGACTTTCCCAGTCAAACTGGTTTAATACAGACAATTGGATTTATACAATTGGTGCGGCTGTTTTTGTTCTGCTGAATATCGCGTTTGCGTACTTCTACACAGAGATTACTTTTAATCCGTTAGAGATCGCAGACAATCTTAAGAAGCAGGGCGGTTTTATTCCAGGTATCAGACCAGGAAAGCCAACAAGCGACTATCTTACGACGGTCGCGAACAGGATCATTTTCATCGGTGCAATCGGACTCTCAATCGTTGCTATCGTTCCGATTATGCTGAATGGCCTGTTCAAAGCAAATGTCTCCTTCGGAGGCACATCAATCATCATCGTTGTAGGCGTTGTCATTGAAACGCTCACACAGATTGAATCTCAGATGATGGTTCGAAACTATAAAGGTTTCTTAAGTGACAAATAATGCTGATTTTTGTGAAAGGAAGATATTATGAAAATCATAATGCTTGGTGCACCTGGTGCAGGAAAAGGAACTCAGGCTGAGAGAATTACCGCAAAGTACAACATCCCGCATATTTCAACTGGAGATATCTTCCGTGCAAATATCAGGGACAATACGCCTCTTGGTAAAAAGGCAAAGTCCTACATGGACAAAGGCGAGCTTGTTCCGGATGAACTCACTTGTGACCTTGTAACAGACAGGATTTCAAAGGATGACTGCAAGGATGGATATATCTTAGACGGTTTTCCAAGAACAATTGCTCAGGCTGAGGCACTTGACAAGGCTCTTGAAAAGAGAGGCGAGTCAATAGATTTCGCTATCGATATCGAAGTTCCAGATGAAGAAATCGTTCATCGTATGCAGGGCAGAAGGTTCTGCCCGAAATGCGGAGCTACCTATCATATCGAGTCTCTTAAGCCAAAGGTAGAAGGCATCTGTGATAAATGCGGTACGGAACTCATTCTCCGAGATGATGATAAGCCGGAAACAGTAAAGCACAGACTTTCAGTTTACCATGAGCAGACACAGCCGCTCGTTGATTATTTTGAAAAGAAAGGTGTTCTGAAGAAGATAAACGGAACAATCGGTCTTGAGAATGTAACGGCTGAGATAAGTAAAGTTTTAGGTTGATTTAGTCAGGCACTAAGGAGAAGAGAAGTTGGCAAAGGTTGATTCAATCGAAGTTGAGGGTAAGGTAGTTGATAAACTCCCCAATGCAATGTTTAAGGTTGAACTTGAAAACGGACATGAAATTTTAGCGCATCTTTCTGGCAAGCTTCGTATGAATTACATCAGAATTTTACAGGGTGATACAGTTACTGTTGAGATGTCTCCATACGATCTTACAAAGGGCAGAATTGTCTGGAGAGATAAATAAAATTTTGCTTGACAACTTAGTTGCACCGAATTATAATATTTCGGACACTGATTTCGTGCCCCTTTTAATTAGGGGTAATTTTATACGGTTCGGAAAGGAGAATTCGAGATGAAGGTACGTTCTTCAGTAAAGCCTATGTGTGAAAAGTGCAAGGTTATTAAGAGAAAAGGCAAAATACGTATCATTTGCGAGAATCCTAAGCACAAGCAAGTACAGGGCTGATTTAGGAATTCTTTTTATGTTTTATAAATTTTAATTTACTCAGGAAAGAAAGAGGTACTGCAATATGGCTCGTATCGCCGGTGTGGATTTACCAAGAGACAAAAGAGTAGAAATCGGCCTTACCTATATCTATGGTATTGGCGTAGCTACCAGCAATAAATTATTAAAAAGAGCAGAAGTAAATCCTGACACACGTGTCAAGGATCTTACAGATGACGAAGTAAAGCGTATTACTGAAGCAATCGATGCTGAGGGTATCATGGTTGAAGGTGACCTTCGCCGTGATGTTGCTATGAATATCAAGACTCTTCAGGAAATCGGCTGCTACAGAGGAATCCGTCACAGAAAAGGACTTCCTGTACGTGGACAGAAGACAAAGACCAACGCAAGGACAAGAAAAGGTCCGAAGAAGACCATTGCTAACAAGAAGAAGTAATGTTCATTAAAAGGAGAAAATAATGCCTAGACAAGCAAATTCACAGGCTAAAAAGTCTGGTAAGAAGAAAGTAAGGAAGAGTGTTGATCATGGTCAGGTCCATATTCAGGCATCCTTCAACAATACTATAGTTACAATCACAGATGCACAGGGCAACGCAATCAGCTGGGCATCTGCAGGCGGACTTGGATTCCGTGGTTCAAGAAAGTCTACTCCATATGCAGCTCAGGTAGCAGCAGAGACAGCAGCAAAGGCTGCCCTTCCTACAGGCATCAAGACTGTTGATGTCCTTGTAAAGGGACCTGGTTCAGGCAGAGAAGCAGCTATCCGTGCGATTGAAGCAAATGGCATTCACGTTACTACTATTACTGATACTACTCCGGTACCTCATAACGGCTGCCGTCCTCCAAAGAGGAGAAGAGTCTGAGTAGTTATATGTTTTTTTATGCCAATCACATTTGGAGGATATTAAATCATGGCAATAGATAAGACACCTGTATTAAAAAGATGCAGATCACTTGGCCTTGAGCCTCAGTTTCTTGGTGTAGACAAGAAGTCAAAGAGAAAACCTCTTCACCAGGCTCATAAGGTTTCAGAATACGGACAGCAGCTCCGTGAAAAGCAGAAAGCAAAGTTCATCTACGGCGTACTTGAGAAGCCTTTCAGAAATTACTATGAGAAGGCTGATCGTATGAAGGGCATGACTGGTGAGAACCTGATGACTATGCTTGAGTGCCGTCTTGACAGCGTTGTTTTCCGTATGGGCTTTGCACGTACAAGACGTGAAGCACGTCAGATCGTTGATCACAAGTTCATTACAGTAAACGGCAAGGCTATCAACCTTCCTTCATATCAGGTTAAGGCTGGCGATGTGATCGAAGTTAAGGAAGGCAAGAAGTCACTTCAGAGATTCAAGGACATTCAGGAAGTTACAGGCGGAAGAATGACTCCTGAGTGGATGGATGTTGACCACGAGAACTTAAAGGGAACGATTACATCTCTTCCTAAGCGTGCACAGATTGATGTACCTGTTGATGAGATGATGATTGTCGAGTTATATTCTAAATAACCTTAAGCAAAAGGGGATAAAAGTGGAATTATTCTGTTACGTTTACGTATAAAGAATAATTCCACTTTGAGCCCCGTAAGAACAACGAGAAGAAGACGATTTTTGAAGAAAATCGTCGAGATTCGAGTTGTTCGTAGGATTGCTAAATTACTCAGCAATGGAGCAATCCGTTTGCTTCATAAACATTAATAAGAAGGAGCGTGTAAATGCTGGACTTTGAAAAGCCGAATATTGAAGTTGCCGATATTTCAGACGACGGAAAGACAGGCCGTTTCGTTGTAGAGCCTCTTGAGAGAGGTTATGGTATTACACTTGGAAATTCTCTTCGTAGAATAATGCTTTCGTCCCTTCCTGGTACAGCAGTAAGCCAGGTCAAAATCGATGGTGTACAGCATGAATTCTCTACACTTCCTGGCGTAAAGGAAGATGTTACAGAGATTATTCTGAATATAAAGAAGCTTGCTCTGAAGAACAATTCAAAGACAGATGAGCCAAAGACAGCTTACCTTGAATATGAAGGTGAGGGTGTCGTAAAGGCAGGAGACATCAAGTTTGATTCAGATATTGAAGTCATCAATCCTGACCTTGAGATTGCTCACTTAAACGGACCAGAGGCAAAGCTCTATATGGAGCTTACCATTACAAATGGCCGTGGATATGTTTCTTCTGACAAGAATAAGAGAGATGATACACCAATCGGTGTGATTGCTGTTGATTCTATTTACACACCAATTGAGCGTGTAAATATGAAGGTTGAGAACACTCGTGTAGGCCAGCAGACAGATTTCGACAAGCTTACACTTGATGTCATCACAAATGGCACACTTGGACCTGATGATGCAGTTTCACTTGCAGCAAAGGTACTTGCAGAGCATCTCAATCTTTTCATCAATCTTTCAGATGCTGCCAAGGAAGTCAAGGTTATGACAGACAATACTCAGGAGGCTCAGCCAGTTCTTGGCGATACACCTATTGAGGAACTTGAACTTTCAGTTCGTTCATACAACTGCCTGAAGCGTGCTGGCATCAGCACTGTAAGAGAACTTACAGAGAAGTCTCAGGAAGATATGATGAAGGTCAGAAATCTTGGCAGAAAGTCACTTGATGAAGTTGAAGCAAAGCTTCACGAGCTTGGTCTTTCATTCAAAGATTCTGATGAAATTCAGTAAATATAGAATCAGCCGTAAAACGGCGGTTTTATAGCGAGCAAATGAAAGTTTGTTAGCATTAGCGGCTGCCATAAGTCCGACGAGCGGGCAGGCGTGTTACTCATTAATCTGCTGTCATAAGACCGATGAGCGGACAGCGGCGTTTGTAAAGAGAGGTTATCATGCCAGGTTACAGAAAGTTAAGTAGACCTACAGACCAGAGAAAGGCACTTCTTCGTGCCGAGACAACAAATCTTATTTATCATGGCCGCATCGTTACTACAGAGGCAAAGGCCAAGGAAGTAAGAAAGATTGCTGAGAAGCTTATTGCTCTTGGAATCAAAGAAAAAGACAATTTCGATGAAGTTACCGTTCAGGCAAAGGTTCCGAGGAAGGACAAGGACGGACATCGTGTCAAGGAAGAAAAAGATGGCAAGAAGGTTACTGTATACGATACAGTTGACAAGAAGATCAAGAAGGATCAGCCATCAAGACTTCATGCACGTCGTCAGATGCTGAAGGTTCTTTACCCTGTTACTGAGAAGGGTGAGCACAAGAGAGATACAAAGGAAATCAGCCTTCCAGACAAGATTTTCGATGAGTATGCACCAAAGTACGCAGATCGTCAGGGTGGATACACAAGAATCGTAAAGCTTGGTCAGAGAAAGGGTGATGGAGCCCTTGAAGTTCTTCTCGAGCTTGTATAAATTTCTCCGATACTGATGTATTATGAGACCGGTGCAGGAAACTGCGCCGGTTATTTTTTTACAGCTTTCAATAGGCTTATTTGTATTTATGCAAGTATTATAGGCATAGTAAGTGAACATGCATGGTAATTCTTTATGCCTGAAAAAAGATTAAAATTCATATTGACTTTATTATCAGTTTAATATATATTGCACAATTACACGGCAATGACGCCGATTACACTACATAGTTATTTACGAGGTATTTCTATGTCAGAAGTGGTGACAAAAGAAAAAGAGGTTAAAACGCAGAAGTCACGTGAGACAAACATGACAGAGGGGAACCCCATGTCCCTGATACTGCGTTTTGCCCTGCCATTATTTATTGGAAATGTATTCCAGCAGTTTTACAATATGGCTGATTCCATTATAGTTGGGCATTTTGTAAATGCTGATGCTCTTGGCGCAGTAGGCTCTACTGGTACTATTATGTTTCTTCTTTTAGGCTTTGGCACAGGACTTACCCAGGGCTATGCTGTGCTGCCTTCGCAGAGATTTGGCGCAGGCGATACGGAAGGTGTGAAGAAGAGCGTAGCAAACTCTATTGTACTTTCAATTATTACATCAATTGTGGTAACCGTCGTCGGAGTTTCAGTTATGAAGCCACTGCTTCACCTTATGAATACGCCGGATAATATATATGATTATGCCTATAACTATATTATCTGGATTGCCTGGGGAACAGTGACGATTGTGTTTTATAATTTGTTTTCGTCACTTCTGAGATCTGTTGGTAATTCAACGGCACCGCTGTTTTTCCTCATATTTTCAGCTGCATTAAATATTTTCTTAGACCTTTTATTTATTGCAGTATTTAAGATGGGAACTATGGGTGCGGCCCTTGCAACGGATGCGGCACAGGGTATTTCTGCAGTTTTCTGTGGCATATATATCTGGGTCAAGTTTCCGATTCTAAGGCCAAGGAGGAAGGATTTCTTTATCAATATTCCAGACACAAAGAAACAGCTTGGCGTTGGTCTTCCTATGGCACTTCAGTTTTCCATTACTGCAAGCGGCGCAATGGTAATGCAGACAGCGATAAATGCGTTCGGTTCTGTTGCTATTTCTTCATTTACGGCAGCTGGAAAACTGGTAAATCTTCTGATGCAGGGGTATATGACGTTCGGTCAGGCCGAGGCAACTTTCTCAGCACAGAATTACGGCAAGGGAGATATTGGCAGAGTAAAGGCGGGCGTGAAGAGCACCTTTATTGTCATGATCATATACACAGTGATTGCAATAATATTAACGAATGTGTTACTCAGACCGACTATGTATCTTTTCTTTACAGCTGATACGGATATGGATGTGATGATAAAATGGGCAAGACCTTATATTATCTATGCATCGATCTTCTATGTGCCGCTTGGTATGATTTTCATATACAGAAACGTAATGCAGGGCTGCGGCTATGGTCTTTTGCCTATGCTTGGAGGCGTAGTAGAATTCTGCGCAAGAGTCGTCTGTGCATTAGTATCTATAAAGCTGCATTCCTATAATCTTGCGGTATTCTGTGATCCATGCGCATGGATCTGTGCCGGTACATTTGTATTTTTTGCGTATCATTATCTAATAAAAAAGATCGAAGCAAAGCATGAAAAGGCCGAAGCTGTTGAAACGGCATGATTTAATGCGAAAAAAGTCCTGGAATGTTTTGATCCAGGACTAATATTAATTGAAATATAATATTTAAGATATTTAAATAAGCGCTTTACCGAATATTTTGAAGTCTGAATATTCTCCCACAGGGATGGGGGAATATTTTTTGTTTAGAGAGATAAGGAAGAGACCATCTGAGCTGCTCTTTAATTTCTTCACGTAGGCATTCCCATCAAGAGAGAAGATTCCAATGTCGCCGTTCTCGAGAGTGTCCTGCTTCCTAATGTAAATAATGTCACCATCATGAATGCGAGGCATCATACTGTCGCCGGAAACCCTGACACCGAAATCGGCACCGAATGGAACAGTCTCATCGACATCCTTCAGCTCATAATTCTCAGAATCGAGGAAATCTCCAGTACCAGCGGAAACAGCATTGTCAAAGATACGGATGACAGCGGCGCGCCTTGCAGAAGATTTCTTTGCGAGGGATGCGGCTTTTTCGATGCTGACGACCTTGTCTGAATTCTTCTTTGCTGCAACAGGTGTTTCAAGGCTGACAATCTTTTCTGATTTGCTCTTTGAAGCGGTTTTGCGTGTAGTTTTCATTGAAACAACAGGCTGCTTTGATTTAGATGGTGCAGCAGCCTCATCAAAATCTGTTCGATATTTCGGATCATTCATGAGAAGATTCATGTATTCACGCACCCTTGCCATGCCTTCAGAATTAAGACAGGCTGTGTCTTTATTTCTAAGACCAGCATATTCATCCACCGGGTCTGCAATCTTAAGAACCTCGCACATGATAAGAAATAATGAAGCATTCGGCTCGCTGACACCATTTTCATAACCAGAAATAGTCTTTGGTGAAAGATTGATGCCATAATCTTCCAGCGCCTTTGAAAGTGCGCCCTGGCTCATCTTCGCCGCTGTACGGTCACGTTTAAGGAGCATCCCAATCTCGTTCATACTGTATCCTGACTTTCTAGGAGTTCATCTAAAAATCCACTGACAGTATAACAGGTTAATAAAAATAATGCAAGCAAAAATCTTTGAATTTAAGACAATTAAATGCACGAAAATCGCAAAATTTAGTATTGACATCTTAGATATTAAGATATATGATACGGGCATCAGCTGAAGAAATACAGATTATGTTTTAGATTACTTCTTTAGAAGGAGGCCGTTATGTATAGATTTGTTAAAGGTTTCAGGAAATTTTTATTAGGTGCAGCAGTTGTAGCAAGCATCATTGCAGTCATGGTCATTGACAATATTGGACTTCATTCAGGACTTTTTATGGTGGGCGGAGTTGCATCCCTCTGGATATCCTATGCTATTACCGATAGTGTTTTCCAGCATGAAAAAGCGCTCAGGGCAAAGAGACGTGCAGAAAGAGTCAGGATTCAAAAGGCGGAAGAGACCAGGCAGGCTGATAGGAGAAGGGCACTTGTTTCGAGGGCAGATCAGGCATTTGACGATGTTGCGTGATGTCATATAGGTGGATTTGTTATCGTTGACGTGATCACTGTGCGACCGTCACATTTGTAGACCTCTTTTCAACACCGCTTATCTTTTTATGGTAGGCGGTGATTTTTTCTCTATTTTTGGAGTGGAAAATGGCTGAAGGATGCCTCAAAAGATTTATTTGTGTGCGAATATTTTGCATACCAGGAGGACAGGATGAAACCGGGAAATGCGAAAATATATGCTTCGTTTAATGCTTTGAAGGGACTCTATGAGACTCTTGAAAAGCAGGAGATTTATCATGAGGAGAAAAAAGATCTCTCCGATGACCAGCTTGAATATCTGAATTTTGCATATTCACGTCTTCATCCAGGCATGTATGTAGAGATTACTTACTATGATGGAGATAAATATATTAGTGGTGACGGGACAGTTATAGAGGTAAAAGCTGACGGATGTCTGAAAGTGCTGTTTGAAAATGCGGAAGACAGTACAGAGATTGGGTATGCCGATATATATGATATTGAGATATGATGAGCTTCCGATGAGTGGGCAAAATATATAATTGACTTATATTTTCAGCAATATAAAATAAGATTAGTAGTATATTTTGAGAATATAAGGGGGAAAATAATGACAGCACAGGAAAGATATGATGAGTGGATTGAAAACATGAGAGATGACAATCTGCTTCGTCTGGAACTTTTGTCAATTAAGGGTGATGAAAAAGAAATCGAGGAGAGATTTTCTACAGAACTTCATTTTGGAACGGCGGGTTTACGGGGAAAGCTTAAAGCAGGAACAAACTGTATGAACAGACTCACGATCGGCCGTGCGACACAGGGCTTTTCAAATTATCTTCTGAAGAATAAGAGGGCAGGGGAGGAACTTTCAGTTGCGATCGCCTTTGACCCGAGACACAAGTCAAAGGAATTTGCAGAGCTTTCAGCAGAGATTTTTGCAGCGAACGGTATAAGGGTTTATTCCTTTGATTCCATCCGTCCGACACCAGAGCTCGCTTTCTTGATCAGATACTTGAAAACCACTGCCGGACTCAACATCACAGCCTCTCACAATCCCAGGGATTACAATGGTTATAAGGTTTATTATTCAGACGGCTGCCAGATTTCGGGAGAAGTATCAGATGGCATTGCTGCAGAAATCGAAAAAGTTTCTTATTTTGGTTCAGAGGTGGTTTCAATTACGCACCTTGAAAATCCGACAGAGTCTGATATTGTTCTTCGCCTGCCTCCTAAAATTGCAGAAGAACAGGGGCTTTTTACCCTGCTTGGAGAGAAGGAGGACAGAGCCTATCTTGACAGAATAGAGGCAATGGCACTCCACGATGGAGGCGCGCTTGATAAAAATATTCCAATTGTCTATACACCTTTAAATGGTGCTGGCAGTATTCCATTTAGGACGATGATGGCAGACCGTGGCTTTACAAATTTTCACATTGTTGAAGAACAGAAGGACCCGGATCCGGATTTTACAACTGTCGGCTATCCAAATCCGGAGGATCCAAAGGCATTCAAGCTTTCTGAAATGCTTGGCGCAAAAGTCGGTGCAGATGTGCTGCTTGCGACGGATCCAGACAGTGACAGGTTTGCAATTGAACTAAAGAAAAGTGCTCCGGCTGTTTCAGATGAAAATGGAATTTTTTCAGAAGATGGCATGTATTTAACGCCTACTGTGAAGGATGAGACGCCTGAATATATTCCGTTGAATGGAAATCAGACCGGGTATCTGCTGCTCGACTATATTTTGAGTGCAGAGGACAATAAACGAGCAGATGATACTGCATCTTCAACCGAACATGCAGCGTTAAATAGTACTTCGAAACTTAATGCAGAAAATATAAAAAAGAATGTACAATTAAATGCAAACACTAACGATGCTGAAATAGATGAAAACAAAATCCCCGCTGTCGTTCGCTCCATCGTGACATCCCCTCTTTCAAACAGGATTGCAGCGGCCCATGGCGCAGTTCTCATAGAAAGTCTGACTGGCTTCAAAAATATCTGCGGCACGATTCCGTGGCTCAATGCAAATGGTTTTGAGTATCGTTTCGGCTGGGAGGAATCCGTAGGCTATGCACCGTGCCCGGACATCAGGGACAAGGACGGTATCTGCGCTGGCATGCTCGTTGCTGAGATGGCAGCCTATTATAAAAAACAGGGGAAGACCCTCTATGATGTCCTGATGGAAATTTATGCAAGATACGGATATTTTGCTGAAGATGAGCCTTTCATTATCCGCGAAGGACTTGAAGGCAAAAAAGAAATTTCTGATATGATGGCGAACCTTCGCAAAAATCCATTCAAGAACGTTGCAGGTTATGACGTAGTGTCAGTCACCGACTATTCCGATGGTGTGCAGCAGGAAATCAAGCTTCCAGCAAGCTGTACGGCAGAAATTCCTGTGGCACTTACAAAAGCATCAGAAGCAGACGATAGAACACTGACAGGACCGGCCATCCCGCCATCGAATGTGCTCAAGTATGTATTAAGCAACGGCACGACCTTCTTCGTCCGTCCATCCGGAACCGAGCCGAAGATTAAGTTTTACTTTTATTCTGAAGGAAGGAGTCTTGAAGAAGCAAAAACAATAAATGAGGATGTCAAGGCGAAAGTAATAAAGAAAATTATTGGTACATAAAAATGTATTTAAGCAAATAATATTTTCAAGCAAATCTTGACACAAAATCAATAAAAGAATAAACTTGATTTTCGTAGATAGTCTCATGAATTCGCAATGGTGTGGGTTCTTTTAATTATTTAAATGCTTGTTGGACTTTCTGAATATTATGATGACTTGATGATTATGTGACCTGGGTGTAAACATCATCATTTAGAAAGCATTAGATAAGCAGGAGAGAGAAGATTTTTGTTTAAGGGGAAGAAAAGGAACTCAGCGCGCCCGGGTGATTTGTCAGAGCATGACGATGGTCGTGGGACAGCCATCACACTGACGCTTGCTGTTATTTTACTTTATATTATTCTGGCTGTAATTCTGCAGTTTTTTGGAACCAGCAAAAAATACATTGAGGCTGAAAAGCTAGACGATCTTCTTACTGTTGACATCATTCATGAAGATCAGACGACTACGAGCTATTCAGGCAATATTTTTTCGCCTCCGCTTGAAACAGATAATGTCTATGTGCATGTACCTCTGCCTAAGAGCCGCAGGGTTTCTTCTGCCATGCTCTGTTTTAGCTATTACAATGCCAATATCCAGGTTTTTGCATCGGACAATAAGCTCATATACAGTAGTAATTCTGCAGAGCGGCTGGCGACAAATCTTACAGGACACATGATGATAAAAGCTTCGATTCCTAATTATTGCTGGGGGAATTTCGTAAACATCAGAATCGATCCTTTGGAAGACAAAACAATATCTACGATAAATGGTGTATATGTTGTAAATTCAAGTCAGTCAGCTTGGTACCCTGTGCTTTTAAATGGACAATTTACATTGGTCCTGGTGCTTTTTTTCTTTTTAACCAGTCTTTTGTTATTAAGCCTTCTTATAGTATTGCAATTAAAGGGAAATAAGGTCGGCGATGGTATTATGCTTATGCTTTTCAGCATTGGTGGTTCCATCTGGGCACTTTGTTATACTGGCCTTATGTACATGTGCTCTGGCAACAGCAGGCTTTGCGCATTTGGCGAATATTATGTTTCATACCTAATCATGCCAGTATTAACCGGCTATTTCTGCCTCCAGCATGTAAAACCAAGAACCAAGCTGTTTCTTCGAATTTTTACTGCCGTACTTGTAGCCTTTGCCGCTGCGGTATACACTGGCGAAATAATAAAATCCCCTTTCAATGTAATCTCTTCAGTGCCAGTATTTAGAATATTACTCATCATTGTTTTGATTAGCTGCGCTGCCGTCCTCATCAATATGAAAAATAAAAGGGATGCATCCGGAAGAGTTCAGGTGATAGGCTTTATTATTATTTTTATATTAGTCATTCTGGAAATAATCAGAAATGCAGCTGTCAGCAGTGCCGGTGAAGGAATATACAAAGCGCATTTTATTGCAGAAATAAATCTTATCATGCCGATTTGCATAGTGTTTGTAAGTACCCTGATGATCAGCTATATGTCGCGTTTTATGAGGGCAAGACAGCTTGAACAGGAAAACGCGACCCTGCAGAATCTGGCAAAATATGATGCGCTTACCGGAATTCCAAACCGCCTTTATATTACGCAGGCAATTCATGAGATTGAAAAAAATAATATTAATGAATATGCAATCTTTTTTATGGATGCAAACAATCTGAAGAAAGCAAACGATGAGTATGGCCATGAATGCGGTGATAAGCTGCTGAAGCTTGTAGGACGTGCGTTGAAAGAAGCGTCAGATGGACAGGCAGGCTTCTATGGGCGATATGGCGGCGATGAATTTGTAGCGTGTCTCTATGATATTTCAGCAGCAGATCGTGTAGAGAAGAGATTTTATGAGATTATTTCAGAGGCAAATGATGAGGCTTCTCTTCCGTTTCCAGTCAGCGTAGCAATAGGAAAAGTAATACATAAAGCTTCAGATATAAGCACACCTGAAGAGGCACTGAAGATGGCAGACAATTTAATGTACAAGAATAAGATTGCCATGAAGGGTTCAGCCCGATAAGTATTGAGGAGATTTTTCAAAGATGAAAAATTTTAATAGAATCATATCTGTAATTATTACAGCAGCTTTCCTTGTATTTCTTCTTGTGGGTGCTTCAATTACGGAAAATAAAGCTGATCACGAAGACACAGATTCAGATAAATCAGATACCGAAACATCTGCTTCATTTAATCCGTACAATACAACTATTGGAATATCCA
This sequence comes from uncultured Lachnospiraceae bacterium, assembly GCA_900317755.1. Lineage (GTDB taxonomy): Bacteria > Bacillota > Clostridia > Lachnospirales > Lachnospiraceae > RUG306. Next base: position 34,034 of record ONHZ01000008.1, on the reverse strand, counting down.
TGCCGTCCAGAAAGCTTGAAAGATGGAACAGGGATGGCGCCTTATTAAAGAAGCAGTTTGAAGATCGTGGCTATCAGGTCGAACTTATTTATGCTGATGACAGTTATGAAAAGCAGAATAAGGATATTCAAAAGCTAATGAACGATCATGTGAATCTTCTTGTCATCGCGGCAGTTGATGCAAGCACACCCACGAAGACCTTGGATAAAGCCAAAGAGGCTGGTATTCCTATTATTTCGTATGACAGACTGATCATGAATACAGATGCCATTTCTTATAATGTTTCTTTTAACAATTACGTTGTTGGGAAGCTGCAGGGACAGTACATTGTAAAAGCGCTTGGACTTACCAACTACGATGTCACGCGCAATATTGAATTTGCAGAGGGTGATGCCTCAGATAGTAATGCTGCATTGTATTATAATGGCGAATATGATGTGCTGAAACCATATATTGATAATGGAAATATAAGAGTTGTTTCCGGACAGACTGATTATGACAAAGTAACTACAGATGGATGGAGCACTGCGAACGCTGAAAAGCGCATGAAGAATATTTTGAAATCATTTTATGCTGACAGGCAGAGGCTTGATGCCGTCGTATGTGCGAATGATTCCACAGCTCTCGGCGTGACCCGTGCGATTGATGAGGAATATCAGGGACGAAACAATGTCATCATAACCGGCCAGGATGGCGACGAAGAAAATCTTAAAAATATCGTTGATGGAAAACAGAGTATGACCGTTTTCAAAGCGCTTTCAAATGAAGTCATAGTGACAGTAGATCTTGCAGATGAAATATTAAAGGGGCTCACCCCTGGCGAAAGCCTGATCAGAAATTCCAACTGGGGGTTCAAATGCACATATGATACGCTTTCTTATGACAATGGAACAGGTGCGATACCATCATATCTTCTTATGCCTACGGCAGTTACAAAGGAGAATATGCAGAAAGTCCTGGTCGATACAGGATATTATACGGTGGATAAAGATGGGTATCTGCATCCGGCAGACTGAAAATCACAGCGAATAATCCAGCAGCAGCCCTGCATAAATCGATGATGCATAAGGCGCGGTCAGAACATTCTTCGGATTCTTGTATTCAACGGTAATCTTGTCAACGTAGTTCAGAGGATCGATCGATGTCTTTCCGGCTTCCTTTGTCAGCATGTCTTTAAACTTATTCAGCACCTTAAACGTGTGCTTTGCGTTTGCACTCGTGACAGAGTCGGCGAGCTTTTCTCGGTCGAGTGAGAGCGTGCCATCATCAGGATTTTCATTTACACCGATATTCTTAAGGTCATCAGAAAGCTGCATGCTGATGCCGTGGACTTCATTCAGGAGCTGGTTGTTGCTGTGGCTCGTCGAATATTTTTCACCGACAGCGATAAAGCCATTGTAGCTCGTAAGAAGATCACTGACGCTGTCAGCAATGGCATCGGTGTTTGCCTTGAAACCGATGACCGCAGGCTCGTCCTTCGGCGTCGTATTTGAAAGCGTGATTTCAAATTCCTGATTGATCGTGAAGGTATTTGAAAGAGAACTGTGGTCTTTTCCGTTGAGACTAAATCTGGAATTTGAAGCAGGCTGCGTGATGTTTGCAATGCCAAGCTTGTTGATCTCATTCCATGAAGAATCGGAGCTGATTGAGAAAAGATTCTTCTCATCTTCTGAAAGGCCCGTCTGCTTTGAGGTGAGCTGAAGGGCAGAATTTCCATTTCCGTCACGGACTACCTTTGCTGAAAGCCCTACATTTGAAGAATTCACAAGTCTGGCAATCTTTGACTGGACTTCCCTGTTCGTGTCACCGTATGAGACATTGAATTCAAATTCATAGGACTTGAACGGTGTCGATAGGTCGAAAGAATACGTGCCTTCCTCGAAATCATTGCCTTTGATCGGAAGGTAGTTTCCGGTATTGACCTGCGGAAGGGCAAGCGAATCCACGCCGACCGTGAAAGCGGTACGCCCGTCCGCATCATCAGAACCAATATAATTGATCTTCACGGCATCTTCATTTGAAGAGGTCGCAATCTTCTTGTAGAAGACAGACTCGATGTCATCGGAATCTTCTGTAATGGAAGAGACGAGATTAAGAGTAGAGCGCGACTGCTCCTTTAAGTCAATTGCGAAATTTTTTACATCGCCGTCAAAGGTAATCTTGTAGACAGGAGTGGAGCGGTTCTTTCGAACGATGCGGTTGTAGATTTTTTCGAGGTCTTCGCGCTTGTGAGAATCAAAGCGTGTGCCCGAAAGCTTGTCACCGTAGGCCTGAAGAAAATAATTGTATGCAGAATTATCAATCTTTGCCATATGCTCCCCTCCTTTCTTCCGTGAAATCTAGTGCAGACGTAATTCAGTCAATCCTTTGACATTCTCTGCAGAGAAGTAATATGCAAAAATACTGTCCTGGGAAAACGCTTTTCGCCCAAGATAAAATATCTATTTATACATAGTCCATAATAACACCTAAAACTAAAAATGTCTATCAGAATTTGCGAAAAGTGGAACGAAAATAAAATTACAAAAATCTTAAGAAATCTTTACAATTGCTACACAATATTTCATTTATAATGTCTGCATAGTTAATTTATGGGATAAGTCTCATTCCAAATGTAACTATGCAGTAACCTAAGCATCATATCGTTACATAGTAAAATAAATTTGCTTTGGAGAAAGTAAAAATGATGATAAAAGATTTTCTTGTATATTTTTTTCACAAGCCGATTTTAGTGACGCTGTTCTCAGTACAGCTGCTGCCATATATCGTGCTGGCATGGTCCGGACTGGTCGCCTGTTTCGGTCTTCTTCAAAAGAAAAAGGCTCCTGCAGGGATCACTGTATACAATAAGTTTGCTGTCATCATCAGTGCGCATAATGAAGAGAAGTCTCTTCCGGCACTGCTTCAGGGAATAAATGCCGAAAAGTATCCGAGAGGTTATTTTCACATTTTCGTGCTCGCAGATCACTGCACAGACAGGACTGTTGAAGTCACAAAATCATTTCATAATGTCACAGTCCTTGAAAGAAATCTTGAAACACAGAAAAAAGGAAAAGGTGCGCTGCTTTCCTGGGGACTTCAGAAAATAATTGATGAGCGGCTTTACAATTTTGATGCCTTCATGTTCTTTGATGCGGATAATGTGCCAAAGTCTGATTTTATGGAACAGATGAATACGTCTCTCAATTCTGGAAACGAGATCATACAGGGCAATCGCCGTGCAGCAGGTTCTTTCAAGTCACCGATCACATCCTGGTATGCAATCTACTGGGTGCTTTATAATTTTCTTTTTGAATACTCAAGAGAAAAGCTCGGTTTTTCTCCGCTTGTCACAGGAACAGGTTTTGTCGTAAAAAAGGACATCATTGCTAAGGAAGGCTGGAATACGACGACTATCACAGAGGATGTCGAATTTACGATTCAGCAATGCCTGAAGGGAAGGCGTGCTTCTTTTAATCTTTCCGCTATCTTCTACGATGAGCAGCCTTCAAATTTCGGCGTGATGATAAATCAGCTCTCCCGCTGGTGCACAGGCTCCTATCAGATTCTGCCGAAGTATTTCAAGTCATGGACAGAAGTTTTCCATGAGAAGCCGTCAAAGAGGCTCATCGATATATTAAATCTTCTAACGCTCGGTCCTGCCAACTCGATCATATTTGTATGCTCAATTTGGATTAACCTTGTGCTTCTAAAGAACTTCCCTCTCACCTTAATTTTCTGGCTTGTGACAATCGGCCTTCAGGTAATTGCAACATGGTTTGTCACAGCGTACGCAATGAAGCAGGCAAATATTTCGATGAAGAAAATTTCATCGGGTTTCCTCACATTCCCGATATTTATGCTTGTATATTCTGTCTGCTCACTTGTCTCTCTTTTCTTCCCACAGAAGAGCTGGAAAAAAATCGAGCACAAGGGAATTAATATTGAGAGCCTGCCACAGAGTGGAGTGGAGAAGACAGCATAAATTATTGGTGAATAAAAAGATAGCATATATATTTCCAACTGGAATAGGTTGGAAATTTTTTTGATACATAATGTAATATAACACAACATTTGGGGTAATTGCCTGTCACAATGGTAAGCTATTTCTTTATGATTCACATGAAAAAATTGAGCCAGATTATTATAATTTGGTTGTTGCTAACAATATTCGAAGTGGTTATAATGAATTTGATGCGCAGATAGAGGCATTACAGAAAATATCAAAACATTTTGAAATAAAGGTAAAGGAGGTTTGATATTATGATTATGGAGAATGATACCCTACAGATTCCAAAGCGTTATTTACAAATGTCTGCCTCTGAAGGTAAGGCTGAAGAAGAAAAAATGCTGAATAGAATATTGGCACAGAAAAAAGAAAAGCCAGATAAACCATTTGCAGTAGGATTGGGTAATGTTAAAATTAATTTATGAAAAAATAAGTTCCTGAAATTACTGCCAGGAACTTTTTTAATGTAAGAAATTAATAGGAACAAAAATGAGTAAAGCAGATGAAATATTTATTTCGATGTGCAAGGACATCTTAGAGAATGGCACATCGACAGAAGGACAGAAGGTCCGCCCGCACTGGCCGGATGGAGCAAGTGCATATACCATTAAGAAATTCGGCGTGGTAAACCGTTATGACCTTTCGAAAGAGTTTCCGGCATTGACGCTTCGAAAGACCGGCATCAAGAGCTGTACGGACGAGATTCTCTGGATCTGGCAGCGAAAGTCAAATAATATTCATGATCTGAAGCCGCACATCTGGGACGAATGGGCAGATGAGACAGGTTCCATTGGAAAGGCATACGGCTATCAGATGGGCGTGAAGTATCACTACGCTGAAGGTGATATGGACCAGGTCGACAGAGTGCTCTATGATTTGAAGCATAATCCGTTTTCCAGAAGAATCATGACGAATATGTATGTGATGAGCGACCTCTCGGAGATGCATCTTTATCCATGCGCATATTCGATGACCTTCAATGTCACGGAAAAACCAGGTCATGACAAACTGATTTTGAATGCAATCTTAAATCAGCGCTCGAATGATGTTCTTGCAGCGAATTCATGGAATGTCATGCAGTATGCAGTCCTCATGCATATGATTGCGCAGGTTTGCGACATGGAAGTCGGCGAGCTTGTTCATGTCATCGCAGATGCACACATCTACGACCGTCATGTGCCGCTCATCAAGGAACTTATTTCCCGCACGCCATACCCTGCACCAATCTTCCACCTGAATCCTGACATCCATGATTTTTACGAATTCACCGCAGATGATGTGAGCCTTGAAAATTATGTCACCGGCCCGCAGATCAAGGATATACCAATAGCAGTTTAGGAGAAAATATGACACTCATCGCAGCAGTAGATAAGAACTGGGCAATCGGATACGAGAACCGCCTTCTCACGAGAATCCCAGAAGATATGAAAAATTTCAGAAGGCTTACGACAGGAAAGACTGTCGTGATGGGACGCCGCACTTTGGAGAGCTTTCCCAATGCCGTCGTCCTACCGAACAGGACGAATATTATTCTCACAAGAAATAAAGACTATGTCGTTCGAAACGGCATCGTGGTTCATGACCTTGAAGGTCTGAAGGAGAGTCTCGAGGGTACGCCTGATGATGACATCTTTATCATCGGCGGGCAGAGCATATATAAGCAGCTTGAGCCATATTGCAGCAAGGCGATCATTACAAAGATTGACTTTGGCTACCAGGCTGATGCCTATTTCCCGAACCTCGATGAAAAGGAAAACTGGGTTCTCACAGACGAGAGTGACGAGAGCACATATTTTGATATTGTGTTTACTTTCAATACTTATATAAATAATGATGTGAAGGGGCTGTAAAAAATGGCATTACAGATAACAGGCAGAAAACTTTTTGTAAAGGCTCTTTTAGCTGAAGGAGTCGATACGGTATTTGCATATCCGGGTGGCATGATTACGGATATTCTTGACGAATTGTATAAGACTTCGAAGATCCGTGTCGTCCTTGCCCGTCATGAGCAGGCACTTGTGCATGAAGCAGAAGGTTATGCAAAGGCTACCGGAAAGCCTGGTATCTGTCTTGTAACATCAGGTCCTGGTGCTACAAATACGATTACCGGAATTGCCGATGCACATTATGACAGTGTACCGCTTATTATTTTTACAGGTCAGGTTTCACAGCCGCTGATTGGAAATGATGCTTTTCAGGAAGTAGATATTGTCGGAATGACAAGGGGCATCGTAAAGTACGGCTACACTGTCCGTGACCGCGAGACGCTCGGTACAAAGATCAAGATGGCGTTTTATATCTCGATGACTGGCAAAAAGGGACCGGTTCTTATCGATATTCCAAAGGACATTCAGCTTAAGGAGGGAACCCCGGATTATCCTTCAGAGATTCACTTAAGAGGTTATAAGCCTGCAGAGGGTGTTCACATCGGTCAGCTCAAGAAAGCCTTCAGGATGATTGAGACAGCAAAGCGTCCGCTCATCTTAGCAGGAAACGGCGTCAAGATTTCCGGTGCAGAGGATGAGCTTCAGTGCTTTGCAGAGACTATGGATATTCCTGTCGTCACGACCATCATGGGAAATGGTGTAATTCCTTCAGATTCAAAGGTCTTCGTCGGAAATGCCGGCATGCACGGAAGATATTCTGCAAACATGGCGATGACGCATTCCGATGTCCTTCTTTCCATCGGCACGAGGTTTAATGACAGGATTACAGGTGACCTTTCAGAATTTGCACCCGATGCGCATATTATTCATATTGATATCGATACATCTTCGATTTCCAGAAATGTCATAGTCGATATCCCTGTCGTTGCCGATGCGAAGGTCGCACTTAGTAAGCTTAATGAATGGGCAGAAGAGCCAGCTGACAAGGTTGTAAGAGATGAATGGATTTCAAAAATCAAAGAGTGGAATGAAGCACATCCACTTGGCATGCGCCGTGACCACGGCATGACACCGCAGATGATTATGGAAGGAATCGATAAAGTTTTCCCAACCGGCATCGTGACGACGGATGTCGGCCAGCATCAAATGTGGGCAGAGCAGTATCTTCCAGAAAAGAAAGACAGGCCGATTTTTACATCAGGCGGTCTTGGCACGATGGGCTTTGGATTCCCTGCTGCAATTGGCGCAAAGCTTGCAAGTCCGGAATCAGATGTCATTTCCATAACCGGTGATGGCGGCTTCCAGATGAATATGCAGGAGCTTGCGACAGCAGTATGCAACCATGTAAATCTTACTATTGTTTTATTGAATAATGAGACACTTGGCATGGTTCATCAGTTCCAGGATCTTTTCTATGGAAAGCGTTACGAGATTACCTGCCTGAAGCAGCGTCCGGAGTGCCCGAAAAACTGCAAGGGACCATCTGACAAATGTCCGCCTTATGTTCCGGATTTCATAAAGCTCATCGAAAGCTACGGTGGAGAGGGCATCAGGGTATTTGATGAAAAGGACATCGTCCCTGCCCTTGAAAAAGCCAAGGGCAACAAAGATAAAATCACCCTGATTGAATTCATGATCCGTTCTGACGAATTAGTCTTCCCTATGGTAAAGGGCGGCGAAGCAATTGATAAGATGATACTGAAGTGATTATGGACATACCCTATAGTTTCTTTGAAGACGAAGTAAGAGACGGATTTTTCATCCCGACCTTCATAAAGCATGGCTGGGCAGCGCAGATGCTGATTTATGAAGAAATCAAGAGAATCTGTGACAAATATCATCTCAGGATTTTTGCAGACTGCGGCTCACTCCTCGGTGCGATCAGGCACAAGGGCTTTATTCCATGGGATGATGATTTCGATACGGCAATGCTGCGGGATGACCTTACTGTTTTTAATGAGGTGGCTGAAAAGGAATTACAGCCGCCTTTTCATCTTGTGACGATTCATACGGATGAGAACGATATTGAATTTACGACCTATGTCTGTACGGAAGATTTATCTCCAGACGATAATGAAAATCTTGAGAAATTCTATGGCTTCCCGGTTCGAACCGGCGTCGATATTTTTCCGCTTGACTACATCAGCCCTGACAGGAATTTTGAGGAGCAGAGGAAGAGCCTTATTTTTGAACTGAACTGGCTCGAGGAGAGAGTTCAGGATAAAGAAGGTATTATTGCAAATGAAGAGAATATTAAAGCGATAGAGGCAAAGTATAATACTAAGATTGACAGAGATGGGAATGTCCGACACCAGCTTCTTCTTATTGAAGAGATGCTTGCAACAGTAGTGCCTCCGGAAGAATCCGAAGAGGTTGTGCTGCTTCCATACTGGGTTGGCCATGGCAACCATGTTCACAATAAGCACTGGTTTGATGAGACTGTTTCTGTGCCTTTTGAATTTACAACTGTTCCTGTACCCAGAGGATATGACAATGTCCTGAAGGTCGAGTATGGTGATTATATGACGATTTACAGGAATGGTGGCAAGCACAATTACCCTGCATTTTCAAATAGGTTCGAGAAGTGGAAGGAAAAGTACGGAATAATTGAATATGAAATACCAAAAGCACCCTATGTAAATAATGTAAATGAATCAAAAGAAAGTGCTAAAGGGTCATATTTCTTTCCTTATAGAGAAGATGGTTTTCGGAAAATGTTTCCGTTCATTTTGAAATCTATAGAAGATGGAGATCCTGTCCACATTGTTACTATTAGTGTTTATTACAAAGATTTCAGGGAAAATATAATCGGTACAGGTCAGACGAATATTACAAAAGAAGATTTTCTTCAGGAATTTTACGATTTTGCTGGAGAACATCTTTCGATAGAATTTCTCAATGAAAATATTATTTTTCATAAAGAAGCCGATTTTGATACAGCACATTTAAATGCCCATCAGATTTTCATACAGTTTCCGTATGATGACACGAATTCATCCTGGACGGTAGATGAAAAATTCTTTGCGGAAAAACTTGTGGAGCATACGGAGAAGCTCACTTATGTTCCGCCATTTACGCTTCGGGATTTCACGCCTGATGACTTCAAGGAAATGAAGAATTTTCAATATGTCGCAGAGACACCGGCTGTTTATTTTGCAGACGAAATCATTGTACATTCTGAACAAATGAGAGATATGCTTGCGGCATTTCTTGCGCAGCAGACCGGTGAAGAAAATCTTATGCATTATTTTGAGAAAATATCGGTAGTGACTCAATAAAAGAAGATTCGGGATGTTAGATTGAGCCTAAATGCTTTGTGGGCTATCAATAAAAATAGTTTTGATTATTATGTGTTTATCTGTTATAATCGTACCTTGCATTATCTGGGAATTGTTTATTTGATTTCAGACATTATTCTGTAATGAAAAAATTCTCATTTAATGACAAAAGAGAAAAGGAGATTCAAAAATGAAAGTTCTTATGAATGACGGCACAGTCAGTGAATGCCCTGAGAACGAAGAGGTTCATGTCTTAAGACACAGCGCAGCACACATCATGGCTCAGGCCGTAAAGAGGCTTTATCCGGATGCGCAGTTTGCATTCGGACCTGCAACCGAAAAAGGCTTCTACTATGATATTGATTTGGGAGACCGGAAACTCACCGATGACGATCTTCGAACTATCGAAAGCGAGATGGTAAAGATCACCAAAGAGAATCTTCCTTTTAAGGTATTCGAGCTTCCACGCGATGAGGCTGTAAAGCTCATGAAGGAAAGAGGAGAATCCTACAAGGTTGAGCACATCGGCGACCTTCCTGACGATGCAAGGATTACATTCTATCAGCAGGGCGAGTACATTGATATGTGCGTCGGCCCGCATATTACATATACAAAGGCACTGAAGGCTTTCAAGCTCACGACAGTGTCCGGTGCATACTGGAGGGCAGATGCAAATAATAAGATGCTCACCCGTATCAACGGAATCGCTTTCAAGACAAAGGAAGATCTTGAGGCTTTCGAAAAGCAGCAGGAAGAGGCCTTAAAGCGTGATCACAGGAAGATTGGAAAAGAGATGGAGCTCTTTACATTTAAGGATGTAGGACCGGGCTTCCCATTCATTCTTCCAAACGGCATGATTATCAGAAATGAACTGATGAAGTACTGGAGAGAGATTCATGATGCAAACGGCTATCTTCAGATTGAGACACCGATTATGCTGAACCAGTCACTCTGGGAGACATCAGGCCACTGGGATCATTACAAGGATAATATGTATACATCCACGATTGATGATGTACTTTACTGCATCAAGCCTATGAACTGCCCTGGTTCCATGATGGTATTTATGGATAAGCCACGTTCTTATAAGGAACTTCCTCTTCGTTATGCAGAGGTTGGCCTTGTACACAGATATGAGAAATCTGGCGAGCTTCACGGACTCATGAGAGTAAGATGCTTCCACCAGGATGATGCTCATGAATACCTTACTGATGACCAGATTGAGGCAGAAATCGAGCACATCACAAAGACGATCAATGAAGTTTATAATAAGTTCGGTTTTGAATATTTTGTAGAGCTTTCCACTATGCCTGAAGACCATATGGGTTCTCTTGAAGTCTGGGAGAAGGCTACGAACGGATTAAAGGCTGCCCTTGAAAAGATGAACATGCCTTATGTCATCAATGAAGGAGACGGCGCATTCTATGGACCGAAGATTGACTTCCATCTGAAGGACTGCATTGGTCGTACATGGCAGTGCGGAACCATTCAGCTTGATTTCATGATGCCGAAGAACTTTGGCGCTACCTACATCGGTGAGGATGGCAAGGAGCATACACCTGTTATGATTCACCGTGTTGTATTTGGTTCCGTTGAAAGATTCATGGGCATCCTGATTGAGCAGTTCGCAGGCAAGTTCCCGGTATGGCTTTCTCCATGCCAGGTAAAGGTACTTCCTGTATCGGACAAGACACTGGCTTACGCTACCGAAATTGCAGAAAGCCTCAAGGCAGCAGGCGTCCGCGTAAAGCTTGATGACCGTTCTGAGAAGATTGGCTACAAGATACGTGAAGCCCAGCAGGTTGACCGTGTTCCATATATGCTCGTCCTTGGTGAGAAGGAAGCAGAATCCGGCAACATCACCGTCCGTAACCGTGACACCGGCAAGTCCGCAACGATCTCATACGAAGAATTTGAGACATCAATCCTTTCGCAGATCAAGAACCGCGACATGACACTTGGGGATTTTGAATGACTTTGACATAATACTCGAGCGGAGTAAAAAAATGAGACATCTGCAAAACTATGACTCGGACGTCGGCACTTAGCGAGCAGCGTTTGATATAGCGCGAGCTTAGTGCCGCTACGTCGAGTCATAAGCGGGAGCGGGTTTTCAGATGTTCATTTCTTTGCGACGTGAGTATGAATGTAATAGTAAGGAGGAAAAAAGATGGCAAAGAAAGAAAAGAAGACCGGCAAGGATCTTGCCGATGAGAGCATGAAAGCTGCAAAGGGTTTCTTCGGTGAGTTCCGTGAATTCATTTCAAAGGGCAACGTCATGGATATGGCAGTCGGCGTCATCATTGGTGCCGCATTCAAGGCAATCGTAGACAGCCTTGTCGATGATATTCTGATGCCATTTATTGGAATCTTTGTAAAGACGAATTCATTCAAAGATCTTTCCGTGAAGATTGGCAGCGCCACGATTACCTATGGTGCCTTCCTTTCCGCTGTGATTAATTTCATTATCTTAGCTCTGATTCTCTTCATCATGATCCGCACGATGAACAAGATTCGTGAGAACGCAGAGAAGCTTGCAAAGAAGAACGAGGAAGAGAAGGAAGAGGAAGAAGAAGAAAAGCTTTCAAAGGAAGAAGAACTTCTGACCGAAATTCGCGATATGATGAAGAATCAGAAATAGTTTTATCAAAAATTATTTTTAGAACAAAAAGTCCTGCAGAGCAATCTGCAGGACTTTTTTTATATCAGTCCGAATTCCCTGAATGCATTATATATTCCATCATCATGAATATCTGTCGTGATGTAGTCAGCGACCTTCTTGAGATTCGGATTCCCATTTCCCATGACAATTCCGTGGCCTGCTGCCTGAATCATCTCATAGTCATTCATGCCGTCACCAAAGGCATAGGAATTTTCAAGCGGAATGTTATCTTTCTCAAGAAGCCATTTCATACCCGAGGCTTTAGAGACTCCGTTCGGGCACATTTCAATGATCGTGCTGTTGTGGAAGATGAAGTGCATGTCTTTTTCAAGCGCTTCCTGTACCTTCGGAAAATCTGTAATGTCAGTGATGTCCGCAGAAAATTTATTTATCTTTGATTTTTCATCGATTGCCGAAAGTGGTCTCGCATAATCGCCGAGATGGTCCCACAGTGCAATGACATATGGATCATCTGAAAAGTCGCCTTTATTAAGATAATTAAAATCACGCCCCTCGACTACAACCGGCATATGGTATTTCTTAAAGGTCTTCATGGCCTTGTCCACTACTTCCCATGGAAGCACGACTTCAGAAAGAATCTTCCCATCCTCTTCAATATGTGCCCCACAGGCGCAGATGATACCATCAAACCCAATGTCGGAAAGCGGCTTGTAGTGGGTGTTCGATCTCGAGCGACCGGTATTTATGAAGACCTTATTTCCTTTTTTCTGTGCGAGGTGAATTGCCTCTATGGTGCTTTGTGGGATATTCAGATATTCATCCCAGAGTGTCATATCTATGTCCATGAAAATATAATTCGGTGTGCTCATTTCTTTGTCCAATTCAAATTAATATTAAGAAGATTTTCAAATTTAGTAAGTGTTTGCAGTTAGCAATATTAACACGAATTGCATATTTTCTCAATAAGAGATAAAATACTAAATTATTACTGTTTGAAGAAACAGGTAGTGGGGTTATAAAGGAGATATGGTATGAATTTTGAACTTAATGCATCCATCATGTGTGCTGATTTCAGAAATCTCGAGCGGGAGGTTACAGAACTTGATGAGGCGGGAATCGATTCTTTTCATATAGACATAATGGACGGCAGGTATGTTCCGAATTTTGCCATGTCCTTAAATGATCTCAAGGCGGTTCGTTCTCTTACAGACAAGCCACTTGATGTGCATCTGATGATTGAGCACCCAAACAATAATATCCATCTTTTCCTTAATGCACTTCATGAAGGAGATACAGTATACATTCATCCTGAGGCCGAGTACAATCCATCAACTACGCTTCAGAAGGTAATAGACCATGGCATGATACCTGGCATTGCTATTAATCCAGGCACTTCTGTTGAGACTGTATATGAGATGCTTCGAATTGTGGATAAAGTATTGGTAATGTCTGTAAATCCTGGTAACGCCGGCCAGATGTTTCTTCCCTATGTCGGTGAGAAATACGAAAGGCTGCTTTCGCTTAAAGATGATATGAAATTTGAAGTTTACTGGGATGGTTCGTGTACAGCCGATAAGGTAAAAAAATATGCACCAATGGGGGTGAAGGGCTTTGTTCTTGGAACAAATCTGCTTTTCGGAAAAAACAGATCGTATGCAGAACTGATTAAGGAAATTCGGGCACTTGCCTAATATATACTATTAAGTAGCGAATCATATCGGTTACATGATGAAATGAATAAATTCCTGGCATTGCTTTTACTGCAAATGTCAGGAATTTTTGCAATCAATTGGTAGATTTGAGATAACTAACGATTTTCTCTCGTACGACATCCCCGATATGTTTCTTTTCTTCCTTGTCAAGTTCGCCTGGAATGACTGGTGGAAGAAATGTAATATAAACATCCTGTGGAACAAGCTTCTTGTAGTGCTTTTCCCAGACACTGTCACTGTAGCGGAAGGCAACAGGAATAATAGGGCAGTTTGCCTTTGTGGCTACTTTGAGTGAGCCCGTCTTAAATTCATGAACTTCACCATCTTTAGAGCGAGTGCCTTCAGGGAAAATCATGACAGATGTCTTATTATTCTTTATGTCCTCGCTTGCTTCTGAAATCGCCTTGATGGCCTGGCGGGGATCTTTTCTGTCAATGAAGATGCAGTGGATTCTCTTCATCCAGTTTGAGACAATAGGGAATTTCTTAAGCTCGATTTTTGCAAGCATTGCAGTCGGGACTGGAAGATAAGGATAGCCCAAGATAATGTCAAAGTAGCTCTGGTGGTTTCCAGCAAAAATCACAGACTGGCCTTCAGGAATATTTTCCTGACCGCTTACATGCATCTTTGATCCTGAGACAGCGCGTATAACGCGGAAGCCCCACATTACGATTGCAAAATTCTGCTTCTCCGCAAGAGATGGATTTATCTTTGAAACCACCCACATGACCGGCAGCAGGACCAGCGACATAATCATGAAGGCAAATACGAATAATACTGTAACAAGTGCTCGAAACATTGATAATCTCCTAAAAACAAACCTCATTGAATTATACAATATTAAAACCATAAAGCATATTAAATTTTTATTAACTTTTTTCTTTGGAAAATTTATGAAAATTTAGGATATTATCTGGTGATATCTGTTATACTACTTTCTGTTTTTGTAAATATTTGATTTTGTGAGGACAATATGGATTATTTTATTTCGTTTATCTATGGAATTGTCGAGGGAATTACTGAGTGGCTGCCCATAAGCTCGACCGGGCACATGCTCTTATTAAACAATATCCCATTCTTTCAGTTTCGTGATACATCAGCAGACTTTTATTCAATGTATGAAGTCGTCATCCAGTTTGGGGCGATTCTTGCAGTAGTTCTTCTGTTCTGGAAAAGGCTATGGCCGTTTGGTTTGAAAGAGGGACATGTCATTTCCAAAAAGAAGGTCTGGAGAATGTGGCTTATGGTCATTATCTCCTGCATACCGGCTGCAATTGTCGGTTTCAAATTTGATGATGACATCGAGCGGCTTTTCTATCATCCGATTCCGGTTGCACTTGCACTAATTATCGTAGGTATTGTTTTCATTATCGTTGAAAATATAGAAAAAGACATGAGCCCTACGATCACGAAGATCAGCCAGTTCACATGGAAGACAGCTCTTATGATTGGTATTTTCCAGCTTTTTGCTGCGATTTTTCCAGGAACCTCGAGATCCGGTGCGACGATTATCGGTGCAATGATTATCGGTGTCTCAAGATCCTGCGCCGCTGAATACACCTTTTTCCTTGCAGTCCCTGTCATGCTTGGCGCATCGGTCCTCAAGATTGCAAGATTCGGTGCAGCATTTTCAGGCCATGAGATTGGCGTCCTCCTGGTTGGCTGCATCACTGCATTTGTAGTCTCGCTTTTCATCATTCGCTTCCTGATGGACTTCGTAAAGAAGCATGACTTCAAGGTGTTTGGCTACTACAGAATCGCTCTTGGTATTATCGTAATCATTTGTTCATTCACATTATTAAAGGGTATGTGATGAGTCGCTTGAACTTGACAGAATATTGAATTGATGGTAAATATATAGAGTTGCTGTCGGACGTCGTTCAGTTACAATATTTTATGATAAGTAATTGATGAAAAATTATCTTGACATCAATAAGATGATTCTTTGCTTTTGACGGCAGGAAGAAACGAAAGTTAATAATAGAAATGAGGTGGCATATATGAGTAAGATGGGAAAGAAAAATAAGGACAGCAAGGAAGCTGAGCAGAAGAGAATGAAGCAGCAGCTTGATGCCTTAAAGAGAAAGAACGCCGCAAAGAAGAAATAAGGGGGCGGCAATGAATCCTATGGATATGATGAAACTTACAAATTCTATGAAGAAATTTCAGGAGAACCATCCGAAGATTTTTTCATTCTTTGCTGCGACAAGAGATGATTATAAAGAAGGCAGCGTCATCGAGATTTCAGTGACTGCACCTGGCGGTGAGAAGAAGACTGCAAACCTGAAACTAAATGCAGATGACATGGAAGCTATCGAGATGCTTAAGAATATGAGATGATCCGGAACAAAAAAGACATTCAGCTGTGTTTTTTACAGTTGAATGCCTATTTCTTTTGCGTGAATACAAAAGACCGTCCGGTTTTCGCCGGACGGCCTTTTGATTAGGAGAAAAGTGGAATTGTGAAATTATCCTTCGATTGCAACAAGGTGCTTGTCTTCAACTTCCGGCTTCTTTTCATCCTTCTTTGGAACGGCGATAGAAAGCGTGCCGTTGTTGAATTTTGCAGAAATATCTTTTTCTGTGACATCCTCGCCAACATAGAAGCTTCTGGACATTGAGCCTGTGTAACGCTCTCTCTTGATGTAGTGGCCTTCATTGTCCTTTTCATCATTGTTCTCAGCCTTGTTTGCAGAAACTGTGAGATAGCCATCCTTTACTTCTGCGGTAATATCTTCCTTGTTGAAGCCAGGGAGATCAATGTCCATCTCATAGTGATCGCCAGCATCCTTGACATCGGTGTTCATGAAGCCATTCATGGTGTTCGGTGTAAGGAAATGACCGAAGCCGTCATCTTTGCTTCCAGCAACTGGGAAATCCATAAAGTCATTAAAGAAACCATCATTAAATACACTAGGGAATAACATAATAACTACCTCCTTTAGTAATGTAATATGTAATAAACAATAACTTTTGATGTCTGGAAGATTTCTTTTTCATTTCTTTCTTCCTTTCATCGTGTATAGTTATAACACGATTATTAGCACTCGTCAAGAGTGAGTGCTAATAATTTTTGTGAATATTTTGTGAACAAAAGTTAATAGAAAGTTTATTGATTTTCAAATAGGAAACTAGCATAATGTTTTCATCCTGAGGTATAAGTTATTAATTAACAGATAACGCCGTGAAACGGCGAACCGCAAGCACATCAACAGTGTTTGCGAAATTGACTTTGGAGAGAATGATGAGCGAAGAAAAGATAGCGATTGTAGCGGACACAGGCTGCGATATTCCTGCGGATCTGGCGAAGGAATACGGCATTACGATGCTTCCGCTTCATGTATATTATCCTGAAAAGGAATATTTCGACGATGTCGATATCGATCCCATGATGGTATATGACAGATTCCCAGATGAGATTCCGAAGACATCGACACCGACTATCGATGAGATCAAGTGTCTGTATGGAAAACTGAAAGAAGAGGGCTATACGCATATTATTTCTGTAGCGATTTCCTCAAAATTCTCCGGCACTTACAATGCCATGAAGCTTGCTGCAGATTATATAGAAGGAGTTGAATTCTTCGTATTTGATACGAAGAATATTTCATGCGGCTCCGGAATTTTTGCTTACTGGGCTGCCCGTATGATAAAGGAAAAAGGTCTTTCATTTAAAGAAGTTACAGAAGGCATGCAGAAAAAAATCCGTGATCCTTATCTTATTTATTACATGGACACGCTTACCTATCTGCAGAAGGGTGGCCGTATCGGCAAGGTTTCTTCTATGGTTGGCAATATCCTGAAGCTGAAGCCTCTTATTTCCTGCAATGAAGATGGCGAATATTATGTAGCGGGAAAAGCCCGCGGTACGAAGCAGGCAAACAGGCTTCTGATCGATGATATGGTTGAACACGCCGGTGACAAACATGTCTGGGTCACAGTCATGGAAGGCAAAGCTCACGATATGCTGCTTCATTCAGTAGAAGAACTGAAGGCTCGAATTACTGACATGGAACTTATCTATACAAAGCAGATTTCAGCTACGATGGCAATAAATACCGGTCCAGGCCTTATCGGAATCATGGTATTTGACCCAAGTCTTCCGGTGTGAATGAATAGATATTGTCGAAATGAATATTGATACTTATCATATTAAATAAGCAGCAATCTGTCCTTGGACAAAACTCTCAATATTTGTATCAGCCGCAAATTATGGAGTGCATTGTCTAAGGGCATTTTTGTGCATTTTTTACATTATCTTCCCTGCATTGCCATGGGAAATTTACTTTTTTATTTCAAAATCCTTGTTAAGTATTGAACAAATCGACCGATACAATTAGTGAAACAATAAAGATTTTTGATTTAGAAAGGAGAGCCTTTGTATGAGAGTAGATGCGTACAATGCTATTTCGCAGGTCTACGGTACGAAGCGGTCTTCCGGAGCAAAGTCAGTAAACAAGACAGAGACTGGCAGGAAGGATGAGGTTCAGATTTCTTCATTCGGCCAGGACTTCGCTGCAGCAAAGAAAGCTGTTGCAGATGCACCTGATGTCAGGGAAGACGTTGTTTCTGCAATGAAGGACAAGTACAAGAACAATACGGACGTGGACTATGATGATTTCGCTTCCGTACTCATTGCGAAATATGATTCGCTTGTCTGAAGTTTTTCTGAATAAGGAGCATTAAATTGGCAAGTCTTTCAGAAGAGCTAAAGGGCACAATGGAAGAAGAGAAAAAAGGCTATGATGACCTTTATTCTCTTGGACAGAAGAAACGACAGGCTGTCATCGACAGAGACTTAGCTACCCTTACCGCCGTCACGGATGAAGAGCAGGAGATGTCAGACCATTTGAAATCTCTAGAGCAGAAGCGGACGAGGATACTTAAGGACATGTCGTCGGTCCTCGGTCATGATGACAAAATCCTTACAGTGACAGAAGTGATCGATTCACTTAAGGGACAGGACGAAGAAAAACAGGCACTCACCGAGGCTCGTGACGAGCTTATAAAGAGTGCGACAAATATGCAGTTTCTGAATCAGGAAAACAAAGTCTTATTAGAGCAGGCTATTGAAATGGTCGATTTTGATCTCACTCTTTACAAGAGCATGCGGCAGGCACCTGAGACAGCAAACTACGGCAGGGATGCTGAAAATACCGGGGACATTCTCGGACGAAGCGGTTTCGACTTCAAACAATAAATAGAATGGAATCTTAAAGGAATCTTTTATCCTGGAGAAAAGTCTACAGGATATGATTCCTTTTTGTTTTTATAAAGCATAATTACGATGAGCGATGTACGATGCTGCTAATAGTGTAAATTGCTTGATTAATTTTTGAGAAAGAGACAGATATGGCAAATGGTTTTGGATCTTTATATGTAGGTTCGTCAGGACTTCGAGGTGCGCAGAATGCCCTGAATATCGTCGCGAACAACCTCTCAAATATTGATACGACAGGCTATGTCCGTCAGCAGGTCGCTTTTCAAGATACAAATTATAACAAATTTTCCTCTGCTGCAGTTTCTCCACAGTTAAACGGCACTGGTCTTGAAATAGGCCAGGTCATCCATGCAAGGGACGAATTTCTTGACAGGGCATACAGGACGGAGAATGGCAGGCAGTCTTTTTATCAGGCAAATGCCGATGCGATTGACGAGATTCAGACCCTCCTTCAGGAGTCAAATGGGACGGAGTTTAAAGATGCTATTTCTGATCTTTATACTGCATTTGCAGAATTCGCAAAGGATCCTTCCAGCGATGTAAACCAGAACCTTGTCATCCAGAAATCAGAGCTTTTTGTTTCAAGATCAAAGGCAGTCTATAAAGGACTCACCGAATATCAGGAGAAGCTGAATACAAAGATAAAGGACGACGTAGACCGCATCAATGAGATTGGAAAATCAATCGTCACGCTGAATAAGAATATTCAGAGAATAGAAGCCGGCCATGTTGAGACTGCAAAGGATCTGAGAGACCAGCGGGATTCACTTCTTGATGAGCTTTCAGGTCTTGCGAAGATTGAGTATTCTGAAACTGCTGACGGAGTGGTACGTGTCCGCCTTGAAGGTACGGATTTTATTACAGAGCACCAGACTTATGCAATCGGACTCAAAGCTGATCAGCAGACAGGGTATTATACGCCATACTGGACACAGCTTTCTACCCCATCTACTGGGAAATACACACCGGTTTTCAATCTCGACAATGTTGAGAGCAGAAAAAATAATGATATTGGTGAGATCAGGGGACTTCTTCTTGCAAGAGGAGACCATGTAGGCAGATATACGGAAATAGAGAATGCCTCTGCAAAGAGCTACAAAAATGGCATTGGCCGTTCTGCAGTCATGAACAGCCAGGCAGAGCTTGATAAGCTGACCCACACGATCATGACAAAGGTAAATGATTTACTT
Source organism: uncultured Lachnospiraceae bacterium (assembly GCA_900317755.1). GTDB lineage: Bacteria > Bacillota > Clostridia > Lachnospirales > Lachnospiraceae > RUG306. The sequence continues at coordinate 14,136 of ONHZ01000008.1, read as the reverse complement.
TCGCCTACAAAGAGCCTAAATGATTATATTACTGAAAGCGGCGAAGGCACGAAGACAGTTACCGGCGTTACAGCAGGAGGAAACAATATTGCTTCTGTAGATGCTGATGGTAATGTCACGATTTCGTCGGATGCATATTCTTCTCTTACATATACTGCAGAGGGCGGCGTGACGAAGAACCTTTCGAGCGATTCACTGATTTTTGATGATATCAATCCTGGCGTTGGTGCGTCTGGCAAGATTCCATCTGAAGAGATTTTCTCAAGAGTCCAGGGTGACAGATATGACAAGATCACGCTGGATACCCCATTGACTATTACTTATTCCGATGGTTCGACGAAGACGGTTACGGAGGCTTATTTGTACAGGCCGGAGACAACCGACGACAGATATTCGCTTTATACATTGAATAATGTCGAGGTAAATCAGACTCTGGTTGACAGTCCTGAGGAGCTTCCTTCAAAGAGACTGAATACCAATCAGGATAATGTCATCTATGATATCGGAAGCCAGATTGATGCTCTTTGGGAAAATATTGATTACCAGATTAATCCTGCCGATGATACGAAGTGCAGCATTATGGATTTCTACACAAAGTATGTCGGCGAGCTTGCAAATTCAGGCTCTGTATATACAACGACAGCTGAAAGCCTTGACGGGACATCGAAGTCAATCGAGTCTAGCCGCCAGGGCGTGATCGGGGTAAGCTCTGATGATGAGCTTACGAACATGATCAAGTACCAGAATGCTTACAATGCTTCGAGCAGATATATTAATGTTGTGAGCACGATGATCGATTATTTACTGAATTCGCTTACGTAACTAGCCGATATATTAACTGTAGCGCATAGCAATCCGTGGAAAGCTGCGCAGAACCTTTATTATTTTAGATTATTAATAGCACGAAAATCAGAAAGGGACTTATATGTCATCACAGTTTTTCGGACTTGAAATTTCACATACAGGACTGAATGCTTTTCAGGCGAAGATTAATACGACGGCAAATAATGTCTCGAATGTTGATACGAAAGGCTATTCAAAGCAGTCAGTCAATCTCGGAACCCAGTCTGCACTCCGTGTTTACCAGAGATATGGCAGCACGTCGGCAGGTGTTGAGACAAAGGAAGTCGTCAGGAGCCGCGATGAATATTACGACCAGAAATACTGGGCAAATCAGACGAAATACGGTTACTACCAGAAGATGAATTATTATATGCCACAGATTCAGGAGTACTTTGTGGATAATTCTGCAAATCCTGGATTTTCGACGCTCTTCGCCAAGCTTTATAATGAAATTGATTCTCTTTCGAACAGCGCAGGCGATATCTCAAAGAGGCAGGCAGTTTCATCAGATGCGAAGAAGCTTACGGATTATTTTAATTCCACTGCGGTAAATCTCGAGAATCTTCAGGAGACTGTAAATGACGAGATCAAGACGACCGTCGACAATATAAATAATATTTCGCAGAAGATTGCGCTTCTTAATAAAGAGATCAATACGATCGAGACAAACGGCGGCAAGGCAAATGAACTCAGGGATTCGAGAGACCTGCTGGTCGATGAGCTTTCGGAAATCGTACCTGTTGAAGTGGAAGAGGAAAAGGTCACGGATCCAAAGCATCCTGACATGTATACCGGTGCGACGACCTATACACTGAAGGTAAATGGAAATCTTCTGGTAGATACAGAAAGATATAATGAAATTTATGCGACGAGCCGTTCTGAAAAGAATAATCAGTCAGACATCGACGGGCTCTATGAGATCAGGTGGAAGAAGACCGGAGATACCTTTAATACCAATGCCCTTTCAAGCGGAACACTGAAGGCACTCTTTACACTCCGTGACGGGAATGACGAAGAGAATCTCCGCGGTAAACTGGATTCTTCATCTACTGCCGATGAACTTATTATTTCAAGCCCATCCATTACTGGAATTGACAAGATGAATGTGCCGGCAACGGGCTATATCACAGTGAATAATATCAAGCAGGAGTATACTTCGTTTTCTTTTGAAACAGATGCTGAGGGGAATGTCACAAGTTACCATTTCAAGCTCAAGTTCCCTATGAATCAGGGCAAGCTTTCAGCAGCAAAAGGCATGACGGCTAGCATTGGTGAAAGCGTTAATTACAAGGGAATTCCATATTACCAGGCGCAGCTGAATGGTTTCCTTCGAAGCTTTACGAAGAAGTTTAATGACATAGAGCTTACAGGCCGTGATTTAAACGGCGACCATGGTCAGGAATTCTTTACGGTGCAGGATACAGATGGTGAGCAGAAATTAAACTATGATGTCACGGCATCAGCTGATGATTCTGGTTATGAAGACAAGACCACGGTAGATGCCAATACTGGTGAAGCAAGGAGGACCGTGCTTTCTACCGACAAATCTTATTACAGGATGACAGCAAAAAATGTCACGGTAAATTCCATGGTTGACAAGTCCCCGGCATTATTTGCAGCTACGAAATATGAGACTACGGATGATGGTTCAAATGCAGACAAGAATGAAGGCGTAGATTCATACAGCCTTATGGATGAACTGAAGGCTCTCGAAAGCAAAGAGAAGGTCTACAGAGATGGAGCCGCTGATGACTTCCTGAAGGTTCTTTATTCAGATATCACAGTTGATACTCAGGAGGCAGAGGTATTTAAGAAAAATTATGCGAGCATCAAGTCAGAAATCGTCAAGCAGCGCCAGTCAGTTTCCGGCGTTGATGAAGATGAGGAAGCACTCGACCTTGTGAAATTCCTGAATGCATACGCGCTGAATTCAAAGGTCATTTCGACACTGACAGAGATGTATGACAGACTGATCCTGAATACAGGAGTATAAGGATATTTGATTAGCTCATTTGCGGACTCGCAAGATGTTAGGTAGTCTCTGCATGAGCGGGAATATATGATTTTGTTTGACAGGAGAAAATGCTATGCGTGTCACAAATCAGATGATAATGAAAAATGCGGGAAGCAACATAAATGCCGTAAAGGAACTTGTTTCCACAACGAATGACCAGATGACGAATCAGAAGAAGATTCAGAAGCCATCAGATGATCCGGTCATTGCAGTAAGGAGCCTTCGTTTATCGACACAGCTTACAAAAGTAAACCAGTACTATGAGAAAAATATTCCTGATGCTGAGTCCTGGCTTGATGTTTCAGAGACCGCGCTTACAAATATGACCTCAATGATCACGACAATGAGGACGCTATGTGACAAGGGCGCAAATGGGGAGCATACAAATGCAGACAGGCAGACAATAAAGGAGCAGCTTCAGAGTCTTCAGGAGCAGATTTACAAGGAAGGGAATGCCGACTTTGCAGGACGAACGGTCTTCACTGGCTTCCGTACAGACAGTGATCTTGCATTTACGACAGACGAGACAGATACAGAGTACAATATTGACCAGACACTTTCTTTTGAGTCAATAGATACAAAAATATATAATTCCGGTTCGGTGACTGTTCCTTCAACAAGCGATGAGATTTCCCAGAAGTCTCTTTCCATCCCGGATCTTGAGTCTTCGACTTATGACAGAATCCGTCTGGCATATGATCTTTCAAAGAATGACAAGGTCGGAACATACGCATTTGACACTGCATCAAATTCATACGTCTTAGATGACTCTAAAATCAACTACACATATACGGATGCGGATGGCAATACACAGACTACTGAAATAGCACTTTCAGAATATTCTTCTGGTGGAACGAATACGACACCAGACGCTACGAATGCCCTTGTATTTAATAACGAGGATGACTGGCTGGAATGGTCAAAGACACAGACGAAAGATGATGGTTCTGAAGCCAAGGGCAAATATGTGCCGGACAATGGAATGGTTATCATAAAGGATACAGGCGAAATCGTAATGGGACACAGCTTTTCAGCAGATCTCATTTCAAAGAAGGCGTCGGTCAATCTTTCCTATGACAAGACAGGCTTTAAGAATGGCGAGCTTCGACCTGAATTTTATTATGACTGCAACCTCATCAAGAACAAGGGCTCAGTAAACGATCCTCCGATAAAATATGAAAGATTTGATGAAAATGGTAATGCAAAAAGTTATAATATAGATTATACTGTTTCACAGAATCAGACACTTTCTGTAAACCTTGAGGCATCGGATATTTTTGATATGTCAATATTGCAGGACATGCGGGATATGACGGATTCAGTCACTGCCGCAATTGATGCAAACGACAAGGTGACGAAGATTCAGAATATGCTGAATGATTCAAGATATCAGGATACGGACAGCCAGGATAAGCTGAACCAGTGGCTTTCAGCAGCGAAGAAGGAAGCAGACTTAGCTGACAATCAGATGCAGACGCTGTATTCGAAGTATATCGGCCATTGCAGCGACTACCTTGAGAAGATGACACAGGCTACGACAAAGCTCGGCTGTAAATCTGACCAGCTTGATATGATAAAGAAGAGGATGTCCGAGCAGCAGGAGACCGTAAAGGACCTCCAGTCCAAGAACGACGACCTCGACATTTCAGAGATCATTCTGAAATACATCTCGGCCTATACGGCCTACCAGTCATCCCTCACCGCCGCCGGTCGTCTCGGTCAGCAGACACTGCTGAATTACATTTGATGTAGTACATCCGCTCGAGTTTGTAGCATAATTTAGTAACTGAAACTGCTGTAATACTCGAGCGCTCGCGCTCGAGTATTTGGATGTTGATTTATTGTGAAACGAGTATTAAGAATATAAAGGAGTACAAATGGAAATAGAAACACGTTTATTTGGCAAGGTCATGGTCGGCGATGACAAGGTCATCACGCTGACAAGCGGCCTTATCGGTTTCCCGGAAATGAAACGCTTCACCCTGATTTTTGACAGTGACAAGGAAGAAAACGGCGGCGTCATGTGGCTTCAGTCTCTTGATGAGCCTGTATTTGCGCTTCCGGTAGTTGTTCCAAACGACATCGTTCCGGATTACAATCCTACGGTAAATGACGAATTACTTATTCCGCTTGGCGAAATGTCACCGGAAAATACCTATGTCCTTGTCACAGTAAAGGTTCCTGAGAAAATAGAAGATATGTCCATTAATCTCAAGGCGCCTATCATTATAAATACTGACACATTAAAGGGCGACCAGATCATAGTCGAGGACGACGTAGATGTCAGATTCCCTGTCTATGATATCCTGAAGGCTGCCAAGGAAAAGAAGGGAGAAAACTAATGCTTGCACTTACAAGAAAAAAGAATGAATCCCTTATTATTAATAATAATATAGAAATTACGGTACTTGAGGTCAGAGGCGACCAGGTGAAGCTTGGAATAGCAGCGCCGAAGGAAGTGCCGGTTTACAGGAAGGAAGTATATAAAGAGATTCAGGATGAGAACAAGAACTCGCTCGATACTTCCAATATTTCAAAACTGAAAAATCTTTTCTGAAAAAAAGCCGGATATTTTTGTACGGCTCTATTTATTTTTTATTATTTCGTCCGATAATAGTTACAGAAGTAGCTAAATAGCTGTGACTATGCCCTGACAAACATATTTCCGGGCACTTGCAGCAGAAGACACATGGAGGTGTATAGTATGGACATCAAAACATTAGATGCAGGGTATGCCGGACAGGGAAGTGCAGGCATTTCCAGTGCAGTGACACAGACAGCGCAGCCCAGTGAGACGAATAAGAATCCGGATACAGGCATTGAGAATATCAATACCTCAGCCGTTCCGATTGCAGACGCTGCAGCAAGTGCAAAGACTTCCGATTCTTCCACTGACCCGAATAAGGATGATGATGAGAAGAAAAAGCAGGCATCCCAGAAACAGATTGAGGATGCAGTCAGTGATATCAACAAGCACGCTTATGGCACAGAGGCTGTTTTCGGAATTCATGACAAGACCAATCGTGTCACCATAAAGATCGTTGACAAGCAGACAAGAAAGGTCATCAAGGAATATCCGCCAGAGAAGACACTCGATCTCATCGCAAAGGTGTGGGAGATGGCAGGCATCCTTGTTGATGAGAAGAGATAATTTCGGGCATACGCTGGAAAATTATCAAGTTTCAAATTGACAACGAAAAATAATTTTATGTAGGAGAGAATAGTATGGCGATCAGAATGTCAGGACTCTCGTCCGGTCTCGATACAGAGTCGATTGTTTCAGCTCTCGTATCTTCATATTCAGAAAAGACCAATAAATATAAAAAGGCTCAGACCAAGGTTTCATGGAAGCAGGATGCATGGAAGTCCGTAAACTCAGAGGTTTATTCACTGTATCAGAAGGCATCGAGCCTCAGATTCACATCTGCCTATTCCACAAAGAAGGCTACCGTTTCAGATGCTACAAAGGCTACGGTTTCAGCCTCTTCAAATGCTGCAAATGTTTCTCAGTCTCTTGAAATTACCCAGCTTGCCAGTGCCGGCTACATCACAGGCGGCAAGATAAAGAAAAAGGATTCTTCTGATTCTTCAAAGGTCACAGGCGCAACAAAGCTTTCAGAGCTTATGGATATTTCCGGTGATGGCACGATCGCGGTCACGACTGGTGGCAAGACCACAAACATCACTGTAAATAAAGACACGACAGTAAACTCCTTTGTAAATAGTCTCAAGGATGCTGGTCTTCAGGCAAATTTCGATTCTTCTTCAGGAAGGATTTATGTAAATGCCAAGAAGTCCGGCGCCGATAATGATTTCTCGCTTACCGGTGCTGATTCTACAGGCCTCTCTGCTATGAAGGCACTAGGTATTGCAACGAGTTCTACAGCAGATCTTTCATATTATCAGAAACTTGCTTCCTACAACGTTTCAGGCGACAAGGATGCTACGATTGATAATATCAAGAGTGTTCTTGAGAAATACAGGAATGCCGTTACTGATAATACTACGCAGAACTCGAATATCACTACTTACAATCAGAAAAAGACATATGCAAATGCATATGCAGCTGTAAAGGATGCTGAAAATTCTGCTACGACAAATGGAAAAGACCTTTCAAAGCTGGAAGAATATCTTGCTTTAGCAGAGAAGAATTCTGGAACAGTTTACATTGACGATAATGGCACTATTTATGACAAGGTAGAAGAGACGAAGGATGATGACGGGAATACTACATATAAATATTCCTCATCAACGGATGACACCAAGACAAAGACCACAGAAAGTAAGCTCAGCACACTTTCGGATAAAATCAATGAAGAAGCAAAGAATGCTGGTCTTCTCTCAGACGATGGTAAAGACAATGGCCTTGCAACATTCAAGACAAATTATTCTAAATTTGTTAAGTTTGCTAATGACTCAAGCATGGGTGATTTCTTCAAGAGTGTTGAATCTGACTATTCTATAAATGGAAATGTAGATGCTACTGTGTCTGATCTTGATACGAAGATTTCTGATGCTGAGAAGCAAATTAATACGAACAACACCTATATTTCAGACAACAAGATTTTAGGCTCAAAGATTACTGACACCCAGACGCTTGAAGCACTTGCAGCAAGCCTTTATGACAGCGTTTCTACAGCAGCTGATGTAGTTGAAAATCCTTCGAATTATGCAACAAAGGTAAATGGAGCTGACTCAAAGATTAAGCTCAATGGTGTTGAGTATACTTCATCATCAAATGCCATTACGGTAAATGGTCTCACGATCAATGCACTTGCAAAGACGGACACGGACAAGCCGATTACCGTTACGACACAGACAGATTCGCAAGGGTTGTATGACAAGATCAAGGACTTCCTTTCAGATTACAATGATGTCATCAATGATCTGACAAAACTTTACAATGCCGATTCTTCGAAGGGCTATGAACCGCTTACCGATGAGGAAAAGGACAAGATGTCCGATACCGAGGTTGAGAAGTGGGAGAAGAAGATCAAGGATTCACTCCTCCGTCGTGATACGACACTTAATGACGTAATGTCAACCATGACAAATTCGATGGCAAAGTCATTTAAGTACACGGACTCAAATGGCAATACAAAGACATTGTCCCTTAGCTCATTTGGGATCAGCACACTTGGCATCTTAGGTTCTGAAAAGAATGAGTACAATGCATACCACATCGATGGCGATGCAGATGATACGGATACCTCGTCAAAGACAGACAAGCTGCTTGCAGCCATCACTGAAGATCCGGACAGTGTCGTAAATTTCTTTAAGGATTTAACGAGCGGCCTTTATACATCACTTGATAAGAAGATGAAGTCGACGACGCTTCGTTCCGCTTATACGATTTACAATGACAAGGAACTGAAGAAGGAATACGACAATTATTCAGACCTCATTTCGACCTGGGAGACAAGGCTTTCAGACATGGAGGACAGCTACTACAAGAAGTTCTCAAAGATGGAGTCTGCGTTGGCAACGCTTCAGTCGAATTCGACATCACTTTCTAATATGATGGGTTGATGAAATTATTTCAGCCTGTATTCTTCAAAAAATGCAGGCTGAGTGAAGATGTTTGGAACACTGCATCTTAAATAAAATTATTTTTCCATAATATTTGGGAAAATAAAAAGCATGATCATCAGGGGGAAATAATGGCACTTAGAAATCCATATGCAGAATATCAGAATAATAAAATCATGACAGCGAGCCCGGCAGAGCTCACGCTGATGCTCTATGAAGGAGCTATTAAGTTCTGCAATATCGCTATCGTTGCGTGTGAAAATAAGGAAATTGAGAAAGCACACATCAATATTCAAAAGGTCGATGCAATCATCGAGGAATTCCAGGCTACGCTGAATCATAAGTATCCTGTCTGGAAGGATTTTGATGAAGTTTATAAATATATCCGTCACAGACTTCTTGAGGCAGAGGTTTCAAAGGATCCTAAAGATCTTGAAGAGGTTCTCGGACATCTTCGTACTATGCGTGACACCTGGGTCGAGGTAATGAAGAAGACAAACAACGGTGCCGCAGTAGGTAAAAATTAATATGACAAACGACCAGTATATAGAGATACTTTCAGACAGTCTTGAAAAGAAAATCACGGTACTTCATAAGATTCAGGAGACAAATAAGAAGCAGCGCCTTATCTTGACAAGTGAGCAGGCTACACCTGATGATCTTGAAGACAGCCTCGAAGAAAAAGATCATCTCATCGATGAATTAAATTCCCTGGATGACGGTTTTGAAGAGACCTTCAAGCATGTTGAAGCAGAACTGAAACAGAATAAAGAAAAGCATCGTGATGAAATCAAGAAGATGCAGGACCTGATCCGTCAGATTACGGATCTCTCCGTCGAGCTTCAGCGCGAGGAACAGGAAAATAAAGAACTTGCCGACAAGAAGTTTGCGAACATCCGTGAAAAAGCCAAAAGAGTTCGTGCCAGCAAAAAGGCTGTAAACAATTATTACCGGTCGGCAGGCAAGGTCGACTACGATACTCCACAGTTTTTCGACAATAAAAAGTAAATATTTTTTGTACTGTGGAGCTTATGAAAAATATGCTGACAGGCTGAATATATAGAGGACAGACAGCATCATAAAGTATGTCCCGAATCATTCGTCCATTGTACAAATTCCTCATCTGTGCAGGAGACATAATGAGTCCCTGCTACATTGTGTGGCGTGCCTTTGTTGTAATCTATGCCGGAGGTCTTATAATTATATTCCATTGCGATACGTTTCTTCTCAACGATCGGATTCGGTGTCGGTATTGCGGAGAGAAGGGCACGGGTATAAGGATGGATCGGATTATTAAAAATCTCATCAGTTGTGCCAGTCTCTAACATATGTCCCAGATGAAGAACGCCGATTCTGTCAGAAATGTATTTTACCATGGAGAGGTCATGGGCGATAAATAAAAGGGCAGTGCCTGTTTCTTCCTGAATGTCCTTCATAAGGTTTACGACCTGTGCCTGATCGGGTGCAAGTCCTACCTTCTTAAGGATAGCCTTTATCTTTTCATCCCTTTCCTCCATTGTCTTATAAGAGTGATGAATATCTAAGCCTTCGCCTATGATATCCTCGACTTTCTTTCGGGGATTTAATGAAGCCATCGGATCCTGGAATATCATCTGCATATCATGGCGGAGCATAGTACGTGTTTCTTTATCCAGCTTCTTTTTGCTTATGTCTTTTCCTTCAAAGATAATTTTTCCATCTGTCGGGTCATACAGCCTTATTACAGCTCTTCCTATGGTGGATTTGCCGGAGCCTGATTCTCCGACTATTGCTGCAGTTTTTCCTTTTTCAAGACTAATATTAACGCCTCTTATGGCATGAACCATGCCGGCTGATAAGAATCAAGTACGAAAGCACCATCTGAAAGAGTAGTCTCCGGGCTCGTACCAAAGGTATCAGCGTATGAGAAAAATTAAGTATAGAAAAATGGCGTTTTATCATATATAAACTTGTAAGATTATGATAATTTATCACATAGAAAAAGATTAAATATGTATGCAATTTTGTTTTATGATAGGAAGGTTCTATGAAAGAAATCAAAATTTCAGATTTCGACGGCTTTGAAATAGGAAATGCCGAATACGCTAATGAACATACAGGCTGCACAGTAATCCTGTGTAAATCTGGTGCTGTGACAGCAGTTGACATTCGAGGCGGCGGTCCGGCATCAAGGGAAACGGCATCGCTAAATCCGCTTGCAGCAAATGAGGCGGTTCATGCGGTGCTTCTTACGGGAGGAAGTGCTTTCGGACTGTCAGCTGCGGATGGCGTGATGCAGTATCTTGAAGAAAAAAATGTAGGATTCAAAACGCCGTATGGTGTTGTTCCAATCGTCTGTGCATCCGCAATTTTTGATATTAAAATGAATCATGAAAAAGTGCGTCCTGATCAGGCACTGGGATTTAAGGCATGCGAGAATATCGGGAATTTTTCTCATGGTTCAGTCGGAGCAGGGGCAGGTGCGACGTGTGGAAAATTCTTAGGAAATGAATTTGCCATGAAGTCCGGAATCGGCTCTTTCGCACTTCAGATCGGGGAATTAAAGGTAGGCGCGATTGCTGTCGTAAATTCCTATGGCGCAGTATTTCATTATGAGACCGGAAAGGAAATTGCAGGTCCTATTGATAAAGATGGAAATCTTATTGATGCGAGGAAGGCATTCTTCGAAAAGATGAATAAGGATTTTTCAAAGGAAAGTGCAAGCCCATATTCTATGCATGAGGAAACCAGCTCGTCGATTGGCTCATCCGAAAATGGAGCAGTCAGCTCGGATCATGCACAGGACCTTCATCAGAATACCACAATCGGCGTCGTACTCACGAACGCAGAATTTAATAAGACTGAAATGACAAAGATTGCTTCTCTCGCACAGGACGGTATGGCAAGATCAATTTTTCCAGTGCATACGATGTTTGACGGTGATTCAATCTATGCCATGTCTTATGGAAAAGTAAAAGCTGACCTTAGCATGGTCGGGACCATCGCATCCCACGTTTTTTCTAAGGCAATTGAGGATGCGGTATTATCCTGCGAAAGCTGCCTTGGATATAAAGGGGCAAAAGATATCATGCGTTGAAATTCTTCTTATTTTTGAAGGTATTAAATAAGTCTGAGGCAGAGGAATATAGTAATGTAAAATCTGAAATATTAAATTGCATTATCTTGTTATTTTCGTTATTATAGTAATGCTGTGTTTTTTATTTTCTTATAAATTCAGCGGTTACAATTTAATAATGTATAGTTTTTAAGCTCAAATTTTTATTAAATTTCCTTATGCTCGAATGACGGACCTGATGCGTGACGAAGGGAATGTCGTTTTGGCATAAGGATTTTTTTGGTTTTGGCTTAATGCTGTACGGTATCCTGTCCACAAAGACGTGGAAGGAAGGAGATTCAATGCAATTTTCAAACACTTATGTGCAGTCTGTTTATGATGGTCTCGAAAAGAGATATCCTGAACAGAAGGAGTTCCTTGAAGCTGCAGGAAACGTATTATTTTCCCTTCAGCCAGTTGTTGAAAAGAACCCGCAGATTGAAAAGTTCGCTATCCTAGAGCGAATCACTGAGCCTGAAAGAACAATCATGTTCCGTGTGCCATGGGTTGATGACAATGGAAAAGTCCAGGTAAACCGTGGCTACAGAGTTCAGTTTAATTCTGCAATCGGACCTTACAAGGGAGGACTTCGTTTCCATCCTACAGTAAATCTCTCAGTCATCAAGTTCTTAGGCTTCGAGCAGATTTTCAAGAACTCGCTTACTACACTTCCTATGGGCGGAGGCAAAGGCGGCTCCGATTTTGATCCCAAGGGAAAGAGCGACATGGAAGTCATGCGTTTCTGCCAGAGCTTTATGACAGAGCTCGCAAAGCACATCGGACCTGATACGGATGTACCGGCAGGCGATATCGGTGTTGGCGGAAGAGAAGTTGGCTACATGTTCGGCCAGTACAAGAGACTCCAGAATGAATTCACAGGCGTCCTTACAGGAAAGGGCCTTTCATTCGGAGGTTCTCTTGCAAGAACTGAGGCAACAGGCTATGGTCTCTGCTACTATGTAGAGGAAATGCTGAAATGCATGAAGAATGACTCATTTGCAGGCAAGACAGTTGTCGTTTCCGGCGCAGGAAATGTTGCAATCTATGCAACAGAGAAGGCAACCCAGCTTGGCGCAAAGGTAGTTGCACTCTGCGATTCAAATGGCTACATTGTTGACAATAACGGTGTAAATCTTGACGTTGTAAAGCAGATCAAGGAAGTCGAGAGAGGAAGAATCAAGGAATATGCAGAAAGAGTACCTGGCAGCGAATATCATGAAGGCTGCAAGGGCATCTGGACGGTAAAGGCTGATGTTTATCTTCCTTGCGCAACCCAGAACGAGATCGATGAGGAGTCTGCAAAGGCAATCGTCGCTAACGGCGCTATTGCAGTAGGCGAGGGCGCAAATATGCCTTCTACTCCTGAAGCCATCAAGGTATTCCAGAATGCAGGAATTCTTTTCTCTCCTGCAAAGGCTTCAAATGCAGGCGGCGTTGCCGTTTCAGGTCTTGAGATGTCACAGAATTCAGAGAGACTTTCATGGTCCTTTGAAGAGGTTGATCAGAAGCTCGAGAACATCATGAAGACTATCTTCCACAGCTGCTACGATGCTGCCGAGAAGTATGGCATGAGTGGTGACCTTGTTGCCGGCGCAAACATCGCAGGCTTTGAGAAGGTTTGCAATGCTATGATCGCACAGGGGATTACATACTAATTTAGTTTATTTTTTACAGCAATAAAGCGGTCGTGAATTCACGGCCGCTTTTCGTATGAAAATTTTATGTTACTTTAGAAAATAATAATGTGAACCTGGAATTATCTTTTCGTAATTAATGTAATATTTTTTGTAATATCATGAAATAAAGTAAATCCAGTATTTTCAAGTACATACACAGGGTAGCTTTCTTTTACAGGCTGCCCTGTTTTTAATTTTTCTGGAGTAAAAATCTCTGTATTTTTATTTTCAAAAACTGCAGTATAGAGAATCTTCGTTTCGACGAGGTCCTGGAAGATGTGGCTACCATAGGAGAGCTCGGGATTGTAGCCGTAGGAAGACTCTGCAATTTCGCATATTGCGGAGAAGTCGCTTATTTCCGCAAAGCTCACAGGGACGCCAAGTTCTGGTGAAGAAGTTCCTATTCTGCCTGGAACAAAGAGAACGGCTTTCTTTTTTAACGCACGGATTTCCTCGTTTAGTCTGCCAATTATATTTGCGACATCAGGCTTTTTAATGTAGGAAAGCTCATAATATTCCTTCGGATCAACAAAGACAATTTCGTCAACAGGAAAGCTCATTGACATTCCCATGCTGGATTTTTGAACGCTTAATATGGTATTTTCCCTTGATAGATTTTCAGGCACAGAGATGCTTTCATTTTCTTTTCCGTTTGACAAAGTCTGCAGCGGGCGGCACTGGAGAAGATTAATGATAAAGCCGTTATTACGTGACAGGTTTATGGTGAATTCAATGTCTACAGGATAATCATATTCTTTTTCAAGAGTCTGCAATAGCTTTGAAAAAGCATCCATTAATGACTTGTTCTCAGCAAGGCCAAGACAGGAGACAAAGGTGACTTCCCTGTCACGCCCCATATTTGAAAAATACATTTCGGCATCATAGTCATGTTCAAAGAGGGCGTTCTTTATGTACTGAGGGAGCAGTGGCGCGATGATGTCAGGCGAAGCTTTCATGACGCAGCCGTTTGTGGAATTTAG
>ONHZ01000012.1 GCA_900317755.1 uncultured Lachnospiraceae bacterium | reverse complement strand
CTTGAGGAAGAGGATTTTGTTAAGTACTTATTCCAGATGGAGTTTCTTCAGGAAACAGCGGAAATATCTACTGATGTGGCCATTAAGAACATCAAAAATGCCTTCAAGACTTATATGCAGGGTGTAAGGGCGTATGAGGGCAAGGGCGTTTATGGTAAGAAAAGCGTTGTTCTTATGTGTACACGATATATTATCCAGGCGATTGGTCGTATTTGCAGAACGAATATTAAGAGCAAGGATATATATGTATATGCTGATGACAGAATAGCTGAAAATCTGGATGTGTCGGTGGCGGACGGAAGAGTGTTTAACCCTGAATTTATGAGCTTATTGGAAGCTGTAAAAGAATATGGGGATAAAATGCCGGAGGAAGTTTCTGTTGAAGATGAGGCATCTTTAAAGGCTGTAAGAGTAAACAAAGACATAAATAATATGCTTAATAATGACTGGACTGAAGCAAAGATAAAGCACTGGAAGGCACTTCGTGATTTGGTGTTAGTTTATCCTACAGCTTCGGGAGAAGAAGCATCAAGGAATTTTATTATTAAGAATTATTATGCGCGGCTGCCTCAAAAGGGCAATGTATTGTTTTATTATCAGGATTCTGATTATAACAACATTAGCATTTCTTTCCGCAAGGATAGTCAACATGAAAACATTGTTTCGGAGCAGGGAAGTAAGTTGGATAAGATGCTGAGAATTCCGGGCGTTAGAGAACTTTTTGAAACAAACGGTTGGGCTTGTGCCTATAAAGAAAATGATTATCTTATGACACCTGCTCTGTGGAACAACATTTACAAGGGGGCATTGGGAGAAGTTGTAGGCAAATTCCTGTTCATGAAGAATTTTGGTGTTGAGCTGGAAGATATCGAGGACGTGGCACTGTTTGAATTGTTTGACTATAAGATTCCCGGAACACCGATATATGTAGATTTTAAGAATTGGCATGAGGGAGAAACTACAGATCGTACTGCTATGCTGGATAAGATAGCGCGTAAAGCTGCTACCTGTGATTGCAAATGCGCTATTATAGCCAATATTATTGCTGAACCTCGATGGGAAGTATCAGATACTACAGTTGGAGGCGTCAGGATAATCACAATCCCTTCGCTTGTCGTTGATGATAATGGGAACATGGTGGACAACATTAAAGCCATGAATAGTATCAGGGAGTGTATTAGTGAATACAAAGATTAAGATAAATAAACTCGCATATTCTCTTAATCGACAGGAAATTGAGCGAAGGTATATGTATTTTGCGCTTGAAACCAGTGATAAGTATATTAAGAGAGGAGCCTACATTCTTGACGCTACATCATTAGACTCAAACATAAAAAGTGTTTGCTTTGAGTCCGGAAGAAAAGCGTTAATCATGATGGAACAGAGTGAAGAATGCAGAGTATCGCTCAAAAACTTGATAGGGAAAGTAGAAGGCGGAAGCAGCCTTTCCATAATTGATGTCAAGGTGAGTGATATTCCGGATAATGTATTGGTTCAGCTTATGTTGAATGCTCTCTCGTCATATGACTCAAATATCCTTAAATTCAACAATTTGACCGGACATCTTTATTGTTTTCATCCGGAATGGATGAAACATGGTAAGGATAAAAATGAGGATATTATTTGGAAAATACCTTGTCTTGAGTTTAAAGTAACGAAGGATTGCCTCATTGAGATGAAGGTCAGAACATTTACCTCGGAGCGTCTCAAAAAGAAAATAAGCTTTAAGCATAAAAAGTTTGAAGAATACCCGAAGTATATCATTTCAAAGGATAACACCTTGAGAAGAAGACTGCCGGAGGAAACCGAGTCAGGATTCATTATGCGTCAGATTGATGGTACTAAATCAGAGATTCCATTTTTGGATTTTCAGAATGAAGGAAAATTTGATCAGTGCAAGGTTGGTACTCTTCTTAAGGTTATGAACGCATTCAATAAGAAGTATGATTCGCTAGCGCATGTTGAGTGCGATTATGCCGAAACCACACAAAGAATTGATTTTTGCAAAAAAGCCATAAAAGAGAATGATGTACGAGTTCGTGAAATACTGAATGAAAGAGGAGTCCATATTGTTGATCTGATAGGGGATGATTACTCGGATATTTTTTCTGATGAGCTGCGTACTCTTTTAATAAAAAAGTATGGAATTGAAGTGACAATAGGAAAAAGGGTTAAGAAGGAAGAGCTAAATATTTGTGTAATTCATAATGCAGAGTACTATGAGGGTGCTATGGATCCTCATGAGAAAGAATACCTTGATATAGCGATTCAGCATGTTACTTTGGAGGATTTTGCGTCAAATGCAGAATTTGCCATTTCTACGGTTGTTAATGAAGTTCTTATAAAAAAAGATTTGGAAGATGGGAAGATATCATTGTTTGATTGGGAACAACTAGGTTTTTCAGATCAGATATCTTTTGGAATACAATCAGAAGATGAAGATTGTAGCAGATACTATTTCATAAAAATACAGCCCAATGGTTCTTTTGAAATACACGAGCAAGAGTTCACACTGTTTGAAATGAACGAATATACAGATTGCGTCAATATATTTGAAGATGCTAAGACAAAGGGAGAAATTGTAAAAGGTCTTATCCGAGACCATGAAGGAAAGATAAATATTATAAAAGATACTGGGATAATAACATTGCCGGAGGCAGAAGAGATCAAACAATTATTGAGTGTTGGTGATACGAAGCTTCGAGGCAAAGAACGAAGAGAAGAACTGCTTTCGTCATGCCTGGATATCAAAATGTACGAGGAAAACGGAAAACAGTTTTATTATGTAGGAACAATTGGCGAGGGAATGCGATGGGTGATTCCAAGGGCAGCTAATGTACGAAGTATTGAAGGATATAACGATGCTCCGTTGATGTTTGAACGCTTATTACCTACAATGAGTGTAACATTTGTTCATAATGGGCAGCTTACGGTGTTGCCGTTCCCGTTTAAGTATCTTAGAGAATATGTGAAAACAAAAGTATTATAAAGTTTTAATGGCAATAGCTATTGGGGTACAATGAAGAAAACGCCAAAGGGATTTGGAATCCCGTTTACAAATAAAAATCTGCCAATGCCGGGAGATCCGCTGAATTTCGATTTTGATGAACACAGTGAGTTTTTCAAGCATCTAATGCGGCTCAAAATGAAAATGGCCGGAATGTCCGATGAGGAAAGAACATCACCGGATACTTTTGGTTGTGACAGTATTTTCCTTGAGCATTTTGTCACGATACAGATGTCGGATGATTTTTCACTGATCGCGAGGGATTTTCTGCTACATGAGTTTCAAAATGTCAGAGAGCATGAGATGGTGCGTTTCCTGGAGCCGGATTCGAGAACTGACTGGCCGGAAAGGATGTTTCATAAGTACGTCCTTAATATGATGATGAATGCTGTTAATTACGGAAGTGTCTATACAAAAAATCTTTTCCTGTATTTGTATAAGACATATTACCGAAAAGAGTATCAGCAGATTAAACGTTTCAGTAAGCTCTCAATCGGCGAGCTTATGGGGCTTGCCACAAATGATCGTGGCGAAATATCTCATATTGCTTTTGCCAGGATCCTTGCGATATCGAAAATGTATGGAATAGATATCAGTCCTGAATGTGATTTTATCTATCTTTTCCTTAATGATTTGCATGAACGGCATATATTTGAGCCTGACTGGGGATTCATGGATGAAATGACAGACTTATATGCCGAGGGGCTGAATGAAGTAGAGAAGTATTTTGAAAGCGAAGAAGAAATGTATGATCTTCGCTATAAGTATGAAACATTTATTGAGACCGTGCTCCGTTCTGAGGGATATGTAGAGGATTACGTGATGCTGTTCAATGAGAGTGACAATGGTATTGAAGACAGGCTGGCACGTACAATCAATATCCTCAAGAAAATTTATAAGGACAAACAATTCACTAAAGACGAAATTATGATGTTTGCCAGCATCATGGAAGCGGTGGATGCTCTTATGAGTGTTGCCGATGATGTTGATAACAAGCTGAATGATGTGATATATGGCGAGAAAGGTACTGATTATTATGAGGAATATCCTCCATTCTTCAAGGCAGAGGAAGTTATGAGAGGAAAGTCAGAGCCGGCAAAGCAGATAAGACCTGTAAAAGTGAAAACCCCTGCAGAGAATGAACAGCCCGATTCTCCAAAGTACAAGGAAGAGACTCTTATTGCTGACATTGATGCTCTTCACCGTAAGATTCACGAGCAGGAGGGAAATATCAAGGTACTTCGCGGAGAAATTGCGGAATACCGAAAGCTTGCTGAGGAAAACAGAAAGCTCAAAGAGCAGTTGGATTCGGACCGCAAAGAACTGGTTGCACTTCGTGAGCATGTGTATAGTCTGACAGAGAATGATGAAGCAGACATCACTGTCTCCGTAGATGAAATGAAGGAATATCTGAACAGTTTGAGAGTAATCATCGTCGGCGGACACAGTAATTGGCGACAGAAGATGAAACAGGAATTTAAGGACTGGGTTTACATCGAGCCTTCGGTCAGCGGAACTCTGGAAGCATCCGTGGTCGATAAAGCTGATTATGTGTATTTCTTTACAGATACAATCAGCCATAGTACATATTTTAAGTATATGAATATCGTAAAAGAACACGGCGTGGATTTCGGATATATCCACGGAGTGAATATAGATAACACGATTCGGAAAATGTATAAGGAGTTGGCGAAGTAAAAATGGCCATGACATTGGAATCAGATAAGTTTTGGATCGCATACGAATATGATTGTGAAAAGAATACG
>ONHZ01000038.1 GCA_900317755.1 uncultured Lachnospiraceae bacterium | reverse complement strand
TGCGTTTTGAAATAATCAGTAATCCAAAAACAATCAAGAATCACAATCGGAATAAACCATAAGAAAAAATCGAGTAATCCCTCCATTATTCTTACCTCTTTTTCTATGTTTATCTGTACGCATCATCTTTTTTCCATAAATTTCTGGTTGTTACAATCAAAATATTATAATCTATTTAGTGCGAAAATACTATGCATCACCTCTAAATTAAATTACACAAAATTGTTGGTCAGTAGTATAATATGGTTTTGTGTCAGATTGTTTCACGAAAATATAAATATATGAAATCCTATTTTTTGACTTAACAAATAATCGTTTAACATATATTTATTAGCAACTGGGCAAATTCTAAATAATATTGGAGATAGTGATGGAATTTTCAAAAACAGTAAACCGCTTTGGCGACGAGATCTTTGCAGCATTAAATGAAAAGAAAATCGAGCTTGAAAAGAGAGGTGTAAAGACCTACAACCTTTCAGTCGGAACGCCTGATTTCAAGACGCCGCAGCATATTATTGATGCGCTGAATACCGCTGCCGCAGATCCTGACAACTGGAAGTATACGCTTCGTGATTCAGACAGGCTCACAAATGCTGTTATTTCATATTATGAGAAGCGTTTCGGTGTGAAGCTGTCTCCGGATGAAATCCAAAGCTGCAACGGCACCCAGGATGGTCTCGGCCACATCGGTCTTGTCCTTGCAAATGAAGGCGATACGGTTCTTCTGCCGACCCCCTGTTACCCGCTTTTCATCACAAGCGCAAAGCTGTGCGGAGCCGAGCCTTATTACTACCCGATGACTGCAGAAAATCATTTTCTTCCAAATGTCAAAGATATTCCTGATGATGTTGCCGACCGTGCAAAATTCATGGTCGTTTCCCTTCCTTCGAACCCGATGGGCTCAGTCGGAACTCCGGAAGTTTATGAAGAAATCATCGCATTTGCGAAGAAGCATGACATTATCATCATTCATGACAATGCATACAGTGATATTATTTTTGATGGAAAGAAAGGAACAAGCTTCCTGAATTATCCTGGCGCAAAGGATGTCGGCGTGGAATTTTTCTCACTTTCAAAGAGCTTCAATATGACAGGCGCAAGGGTAAGCTTCCTTGTCGGCCGCTCGGATATTGTCGCCGCCTTCAGGAAGATTCATCAGCAGACTGACTTCGGCATGTTCATGCCAGTCCAGGAAGCAGCTGTTGCAGCGCTCACTGGCCCGCTTGATTCCGTAAAGAAGCAGTGCACGCTTTATCAGGAACGCCGTGATGCACTCTGCGGCGGGCTTCGTTCCATCGGCTGGGATGCAATCGACAGTGAAGGCACGATGTTCGTCTGGGTTCCGCTTCCAAAGAACTATACTGACTCCACCAAATTCGCTCTCGACCTCATGGAAAAGAGCGGCGTCATCGTCACCCCTGGCATCAACTTCGGACCTCTCGGTGAAGGCTATGTCCGCTTCGCATTGGTACTCCCTCCAGAAAAGATTCAGGAGGCTGTGACGGCTATCCAGAAGTCTGGGATTATTGGGTGATATGACCGGGTTTTTACCAATAAGTAAAGAAGATATGAAAGTACGCGGGTGGGAGCAGTGCGACTTTGTATATGTAATTGGCGATGCGTATGTCGACCACTCTTCTTTTGGTCCGGCGATTATTTCAAGGGTGCTTGAGAACCATGGCTTCAAGGTCGGAATCATTTCACAGCCAGACTGGAAAGATGACAAAAGCATTACTATTTTAGGTGAGCCGCGGCTTGCCTTTTTGGTATGTGGTGGAAATATGGATTCAATGGTGAATCACTATACCGTGAATAAAAAGCACCGGCATACTGACGCATATTCACCCGGTGGCGTCATGGGAAAACGGCCTGACAGGGCAACTATTGTCTATGGAAATCTCATCAGAAAAACATACAAGAAGACCCCAATCATCATCGGTGGAATCGAGGCGTCCCTTCGTAGGCTCGCGCATTATGATTACTGGTCAGACAAAATAAAACGGTCGATTCTTCTCGATTCCGGTGCAGATCTTCTCTCTTATGGAATGGGCGAGAAGAGCATGGTCGAGATTGCGGAAGCATTGGATGCCGGTATTGATGTGACAGACATAACATTTGTCCGTGGTACTGCATTTAAGACGCAGGATATTTCGATGGTTGTGAATCCTGTGATGCTGCCGGCATATGAAGAAATTTCCGAAGACAAAATAAAGTACGCCGAGAGCTTCCTCACCCAGTACAAAAATACAGATGCTGTCACCGGACATCCTTTGGTTGAGGCTTATCCGGACAAAGAATTTGTCGTAGTAAATCCTCCTGAGCCACCACTTACGACCCAGGAGATGGATGATATTTATGAGCTTCCATACATGAATGCTTACCATCCCTCATATAAATCTGCAGGCGGGGTACCGGCAATCAATGAAATCAAATTTTCACTGACTTCCTGCAGGGGCTGCTTTGGCAGCTGTTCTTTCTGCGCCCTGACATTTCATGAGGGCAGGACTGTCCAGGCAAGAAGCCACGAGTCCCTGATTCGTGAAGCGACTGCCATGACAAAGGATCCGGATTTCAAAGGATATATCCATGATGTCGGTGGGCCGACAGGAAATTTCAGATTTCCTTCCTGCGAAAAGCAGCTCACAAAAGGAGTATGCCCAAACAAGGAATGCCTCTGGCCAGAGCCCTGCAAAAATCTCAAGGTTGACCATACGGATTATGTTTCTTTATTGCGGAAACTTAGAAAAATACCAGGCGTGAAGAAGGCTTTTGTGCGTTCCGGAATCCGCTTTGATTATGTGATGGCTGATTCTTCAGATGAATTTTTGAGAGAGCTCTGCAAATACCACATCAGCGGTCAGCTTCGTGTTGCACCGGAGCATGTTTCTGATGAGGTTCTGGCATTGATGGGAAAGCCGAAGAATTCCGTATACAAGGCTTTTCTCGAGCGATACAAGAGAGTAAATTCGCTGACCGGAAAAGAGCAGTATGCCGTGCCATATCTTATGTCATCACACCCAGGCTCAACGCTTAAATCAGCCATCGAACTTGCTGAGCACATCAGGGATTTAGGCTACATGCCCGAGCAGGTGCAGGATTTTTATCCGACGCCATCGACGCTTTCGACAGTGATGTTTTATACCGGAATCGATCCACGCACCATGAAAAAAGTCTATGTACCAAAGAGCCCGCATGAGAAAGCCATGCAGCGTGCGCTGATTCAGTACAGGAAGCCGGAGTATTATGACTTGGTTAAGGAAGCTCTGCTGAAGGAGCACCGCGAAGACCTGATTGGCTTTGGACCTGAGTGTCTGATTCCACCAAGGAATATTTATAAAGATAAAAATAATACATTGAATTCCCACGGCAACGCTTCAAAGTCTGGTAAGAATAATACTTCGATTTCAAATAAGAAAATTAGTAAAAATCATTCATCTTTCAGCAAAAAAAGTAATTCGGATGCAGGTGGAAAGCTCAGACAGAATAGCAGGGGCAAGTCTGGAAATCATACTTCAGCAAATACGAATAGAAAGGGACGACGCAGGAAATAATTTTATATTATCAGATTTTTGTTTATGTAAAATTTTTTGAAAATCTGTTAATGTAATTCATAATGCACATTACTTATGATTAAGTAATGTTTTTTACAAGCAAGAGATTTTGTAGGTAAGACAGAAATAATATATTAGGGAGCAAATAAATGTACACATTTGACAGCATGGTAAGATATTCTGAAACAGACAGCAAGTCAAATCTCACGATTACTGGAATCGTGAATTATCTTCAGGACTGCTCTACCTTTCAGTCGGATTCGCTTGGCATCGGAATAGACTACCTCGTAAGCCATCATCTCGGCTGGCTCATCACCTACTGGCATATTGACATAAAAAGGCGCCCGAGGCTCGATGAAAAAATCCGCATTGGAACGAGCCCCTATGCGATGAAAGGCTTTGCAGGGCTCAGAAATTTTTCAATCGACACGCTTGATGGTGAGAGGCTTGTGCAGGCAGATTCATACTGGGTACTGATGGACTTGGTGAATTATGTGCCAGTGAAGGTCCCGGAAATATTCAGGGAAAAATACGTGCTTTATCCAAAATTTGATATGGAATATTTTTCGAGAAAGATGCATGTGCCAGAGGGCGAGGGCATAAAGGCAGATACTGTTGCTGTCACGACCTATGACCTCGATTCTAACAATCACGTAAACAATGCCTGCTACGTAAACTGGGGCATAGATGCACTTGCATCAAAGGACAAGACCTTTGACCCGCTTCAGATAAAAAGACTTCGTGTTAATTTCACAAAGCAGGTGCTGCTTGGCGATACGATAACACCATACTGCTTCTTTGAAGATAAAACGCCACCAGCAGATCAGATGAATAATGTTTCTTCACAAGAGGACAAAACTTCAGCTGATAAAAAAAGAACCGCCGTCCTTCATAAGGGCGACGGTGAAGTATGCTGTATTGTTGAAGTGTGCTGAATCTCATCACCCCAACAGTGCAAGCAGTTCATCCTTGTCGAGTGCAGTGGAGCTTACGCTTTCACCGCCCAGGATATCATCAGAAAGCTTCTTCTTTTTTTCCTGAAGCTCGAGAATTTTCTCTTCGATTGTTCCTTTCACGATGAGCCTGAATACTGTGACGGTCTTTGTCTGACCAATTCTATGGGCACGGTCAGTCGCCTGATTCTGCGCTGCGAGATTCCACCATGGATCAAAGTGAATGACGACATCTGCACCCGTAAGATTTAAGCCGGTGCCACCGGCCTTGAGTGAAATCAGAAACAGCGGAACATCTCCGGAATTAAATTCATTTACCATGTCAAGCCGCTTTTTCTTCTGCGTGTCACCATAAATTTTGAAATATGGAATCTCCTCTGCCTTCAGCTTTTCCTCTAAAATTTCGAGCATGCTCGTAAACTGAGAGAAAATCAGAGCCCTGTGCCCGCCATCGATTAGATTTCTGATGAGCTCCATGCACATCTCAGTCTTTGCAGATTCACCATCATAATTATCAAATAATAATGACGGGTCGCAGCAGATTTCACGAATCCTCGTAAGCTCTGCAAAAATCTCAATTTTACTATGCTTAAATTCATCTTCGCTCTTTCCACGAAGACTGTTCTTCATCTTCGTAACCTCTGCATCATAGAAAAGCTGCTGCTTACTTTCCATGTGGGCATAGCGCACTTCTTCCAATTTTTCAGGAAGGTCCTTCAATACATCTTTTTTCTGGCGGCGGAGAATAAACGGCGTGACCATTCTGCGAAGGCGGCTCATGGCTTCCTCATCGTCATCCTTTATTGCCGGAAGCTCTATCTCTTCACGAAATGTATTGTAGTCATAAAGGTAGCCAGGCATAACAAAATCAAATATGCTCCACAGCTCGCTCAGCCTGTTCTCGATTGGCGTGCCAGTGAGAGCAAAGCGTGTTTTAGCTCTAATCACCTTAGCCGAATGCGCTGTGGCAGTCATATAGTTTTTCATATTCTGCGCTTCGTCTGCGATTGCAAACCGAAAGGAATGTCCTTCGTAAAGATTCACATCCTTCCTCAGAAAATCATAGGATGTGACAGCGACATCATACTCCTCAACATGGGAAATAATCTCTTCCCTGTCCGCTGCGGGTCCTGTGATCAGGACATAATGTAGCGATGGTGCGAACTTCTTTATTTCCTCGCCCCAATTGTAGACAAGGGAGGCTGGACAGATGATCAGTGAGGTTTCAGAAATCTTTTCTGCTGGTTGCGTTTCCACTACTGAAATATCAGTACCTGTTTTCGATGCATCAGGTAATGCGGTACCATTTGTGGAAACACTTTGAGATTCTGATTCACCAGAAGATTGTGCTTCACTCTCCTTAATAGATAGTATCATCGTGATAACCTGCAATGTCTTACCAAGTCCCATCTCGTCTGCTAAGATGCCGCCAAAATTCCACTGGTCAAGCGTGCGAAGCCACTCGTAGCCTTCCTCCTGATATTTTCTGAGGCTGGCATTCAAAGCAGCCGGAACATCATAATCCGAATCCTCCACAGATTTGAACGCACGCACTAATGCCCTGAAATGACTGTCACGGTTTGCATAGACGTCGTCCATAGAGCTTAACATATGCTCAAGATAAAGCGCCCTGTACGCCGGAACCGACATCTTTCCCTTGACAAAATCCTTCAGCTGAATCTGAAGTTCCGTCATCATCTGCTCGAGTGAATCGACTGTCGGATTATCATCGAGCTTTAAGAAATCGCCATTCTTCAGCCGGTAGTAATGACTCTTATTTTTGTATGCATAGAGGATGTTCTCAAGCTCCTCCTGGCTCATGCCCTCAGAAGAAATCGAAAGATCCATGATGCCGGACTTGACGCTGACACCGACACGCATAGGAACAGTGTTCCTGATACGAAGCCTCTTGAAATTATCCGTGACCTGCACTTCACCAAGAGACATCAGCTCCCTCAGGCCGTGGTCAAGAAGCGCATACATCGCATCATCATCGAAGTGGCAGAAGAAAATATGATGATCAATATCATAATTCGGAAGGTAGCTTATGAATCTTTGATAGATATATTCTTCATTGCTTCTCTTCCTGAAGCCTTCTTTTACAGGAGATAGATTCTGCGGATCCCATTCACCGAGCGAAAACCTTGCCCCGCCATAGGATGCTTCTGCCTGACCATAGACAACAGAATCCTGCTCATCCAGATAGAAATGAAACTCTGGATCTGGCACGATATATTTCTCGATATAGTCCTGCTCAGTGATGACAACATTAGCCACCTTTTGAAGCTCAGGGAGCACACTGTGCCAGAAGATATTTATGCTCGTGCGGCCAAAATTGAGATGAATCCCATTCTCGCCGCAGGAATCGCAGAGTGCATTCGTGATTTTGCTGTTCTCTCCTGACACGCGGATGATCGCATTATCCGTCATCTGGTAAAAATAATTTTTTCCCCTGAAAAGCCTCGTAGGCTCGCTTGTAACGCTGACGCCCTCAAAAATCCGCCTGCCATTTTCTTCAGTTGTAAGCGGCTCAATTTTTAATGTCAGGTCAAGCTTTCCATCAAGAAGATCCATGTTTGTTTTTGTGTTTTGTGAAGCATCCCTCTTCGTATAATCGAGCGGCGTGCCCTGCTGCAGCTCAAAAAACCTGTCCCACCTGCTGCTGTCAAGCACCAGGGTGTTTGGAAATTTTAATTCGTCAACTGCAGAATAATACCCATATTTGAGGTCTTCCGTGCTGCGGAAACGGTTTCGCATCTCATTAAAGGAATCATATTCATCACAAAGAAATTCATACCAATTTTTTGATTTTTCATCTAATAAATCTTCAGAGAGAGTGAGCTCCGTATTTTTTCCAAAGCTCTGTGTCTCTTTATTTCTGAAGCCATTGATGAGGGAAACCAGGCTCTTCACCTTATACATTTTTGAGGAGCCAATGGAAAACGAAACGAATATCCTGCTCTCATCGCGGGGTGTTTCAAGATGCGCCTCAATATGAAGCGGTTCAGCATCTGGTGCCTCATCAACCGAAAAATTTTTCTGAGATGCCTTTCCATTTAATGCATTCTGAAGAAAGACGTCAGCAGAATGGTCAGTCGTATCTGTCATATCCCTGTCATTCAGATAGGATGTGAGAAGCATGATGGCTGCAACTTCATGCACACATGGCTCATGGAAAAAACTTGAAGCTTGATCCGGTCTCGTATAGTAGCAGCTCGTGCAGTATGACCTGATAATCTGGTCCTTCATGTATGTGAGACGTACCTTCCAGCTGCCGTCATAGGCAAACACCCAGGCTTCGCCGCCTGGCTCAACAGAGTCATCTTCATCCTGCAGGTACCCAGTATCAATATCAGAAATATATGGTGCCCTGGAAGGATCTGCAAAAAATTTTGCTTCTGCCTCCCTCATCTTCTCATTTGAAATATCAGAATTCTTTAATATTGCTGCTGTGTCATAATAATGATAATTGTCGACGACAAAATCTTCGTCATCTTCATCGTCGTCACTGACATTTTCCTTTATAAGTGTCTGGAGGGCATTTTCATGAGAAGCAAGTTTTTCTTCCTGCATATTATTTTCTGTTTCAGATCTTTCTTCTGCAGCATTCTCTTCAGTCTGTTCCAGCTCAGAATTTATCTCCCTGTAATCGTCAACATCTATAACAGGGGTATCTGAAATCTTTTGCAAGACATCATTCTTATCTGTATCAGAATACTCATCAGATTCATCAATGCCTACAACTTCTTCCTCTGCCATATTGTTGATGGCATCAAGAAGCGCATCGCCCTCGAGACTGTCCAGAGACTTCTGGTATTGTTCATATTTTTTTATCTCATCAGTATCGTTATTTGCTGGCATGTTAAATTCTCTTAACCGTCTCGCTTAAGTCCTTCCTGCTGAAGTGATTCGGAAGCGGCTTTGCATTTTCAGCTGCATAGCCTAAATCCATGAGCATCAGAATCTTTTCATTTTCCGGAAGGCCTAAATCCTTTGCAAGGGCAACCGGGTCAAAGCGGTTCACCCAGCAGGAGTCAACACCTGCGTTGTATGCAGCAAGAATCATGTGCGTCGCAACGATTGTCGCATCCTCCATTCCGGAGTCCTGTGTCTCGCCAGGATACGTGTATACATCATCTTTATTGAAAGCAACTACAAGCACTGTATTTGCACCATATCTGCATGGCGTTACCTTGTCGATTTTTGCAATATTTTCAGGCGACTCAACAACATAAATTTTCTGCTCCTGAAGATTTTTCGCAGTCGGGGCTACACGACCTGCTTCAAGAATTGCCTGAAGCTTATCCTCTTCGACCTGCTTAGTGCTGTCAAAATTTTTGCATGAATAACGATTCTTTATTACTTCTGTGAATTCCATAATTTTACCCTCTTCTATTTCAATATTCTACTGCCAACCAACAAATGTATATTTCTAAATACAAAATTCAAAATAAGGCATTAATCACCTATACATTTAAATGTATAGGTGATAATAATTTCTATAGCATCAGAGAATATCAATCTTCTCTCCGGCGAGTGCTTTATTAATACTCCTCACTGCACAGAATTTTCCGCACATCGAGCAGGTGTCGCTGTGGTCATCCTCAGGTGCTCTCTCGTCACGAATCCTCTTTGCCGTTTCAGAATCCATGGCTTCCTTGAACTGGGCATCCCAGTCAAGTGCGCGTCTGGCATCTGCCATGCGGTTGTCTGCATCCATCGCACCTGGAATTCCCTTTGCAATGTCGGCGGCGTGAGCGGCAATTCTTGAAGCGATAATGCCCTCTCTTACGTCGTCGACATTTGGAAGTGCGAGATGCTCTGCAGGTGTCACATAGCAAAGGAAGGCTGCACCGTTCATTGCTGCAATGGCTCCACCGATTGCAGCAGTAATATGATCATAGCCAGGAGCAATATCTGTGACAAGGGGTCCAAGTACATAGAAAGGGGCACCATGGCAGATCTTCTGCTCAAGAACCATATTTGCAGCAATCTCATTCATCGGCACATGTCCGGGGCCTTCGACCATGACCTGTACATCCCGTGCGTGGGCTCTTTCCGTGAGCTCGCCGAGACGAAGTAATTCGCCAATCTGTGTGGAATCCGTCGCATCATGAAGGCAGCCAGGACGGCAGGCATCACCGAGAGAAATCGTGACGTCATGCTCTCGGCAGATTTCAAGAATCTCATCATAATGCGTATAGAAAGGATTGTCCTCTCCTGTCATTGACATCCATGCGAAAATAAGCGAGCCGCCTCTTGAGACAAGATTCATCTTTCTCTTTCCAGCTCTGACTTCTTCTATCGTCTTCTTCGTGATTCCGCAGTGAAGCGTAACGAAATCAACACCGTTTTCGGCATGAAGCCTTACGACATCGATGAAGTCTTCTGCGGTTAATGTATCGAGATCTCTCTGATAATGAATGACTGCATCATAAACCGGAACTGTTCCAATCATAACCGGGCACTCGCTCGTGAGCTTCTTCCTGAATGGTTCGGTATTGCCATGGCTTGAAAGATCCATGATCGCATGTGCGCCAAGATTGACGGCCTCCATGACCTTCTTCATCTCTTCGTCATAGTCCTTGACATCACGGCTGACACCAAGATTGACATTAATCTTTGTAGAAAGCTTTGAGCCGATTGCAACAGGGTCAAGCGACTTGTGCGCATGGTTTGCAGGAATGACTGCAGTGCCATCTGCAACCATCGCCCTCAGCTCCTCAGCAGAAATATGCTCCTTCTCTGAAGCCACTTTCATTTCTTCTGTAATGACGCCGTGCCTGGCGGCTTCCATCTGTGTTGTGTATTCTTCTGACATATTATTCTCCTTCATAAAATAAATCCATTGGTCCGTGTCCATGTCCAAGATGCAGTCCAGCCTGAATCGCACCTTGCAGAAATTCCCGCGCTCTTGAGACAGCTTCGTAAAGTGAAAATCCTTTGGAAAGATTAGCTGCAATCGCACTCGAGAGCACGCATCCTGTGCCGTGCGTATCTTTATTTTCTATCCGCTTTCCGTAAAAGACATGCATTTCTCCATTCTTTTCATGCAGTACATCAATCGGATCACCATCAAAATGTCCGCCCTTGATGAGGACATTCGTGTGATATTTTTGCGACAGCGCCTTTGCTGCAAAGCGCATTTTTTCTTCCGAATCTATCGAGTCCTTTACTAGCTCCTCTGCTTCCGGAATATTCGGTGTGATGAGCTCGGCCTTCTGAAAGAGCATTTCTGTCAAAGTGCCAACCGCCTCATCCTGAAGAAGCTTATGTCCCGAGGTGCTTATCATCAGCGGATCAAGAACGATATGCATTAAATTGTACTTCTCAATTCCTTCAAAAATAATTCTGATCTTTGCTGACGACTCGACCATCCCAATTTTCACCGCATCAGGGAAAATGTCCGAACAGACTGCATCTATCTCTTCCCGAAAGAAATCATCCGGAACTTCTAAGACATCATTTACGCCCATTGTGTTTTGTGCAGTAAGTGCCGTGATGACTGTCTGCCCGTATACTCCATTTGCTGAAAAGGTTTTTAGATCTGCCTGTATTCCAGCCCCGGCGCAGGTATCGCTTCCTGCAATTGTAAGTGCCGTCTTCATACTAATTTCTCCGCAAGCCGTCTCATTTTTTCTGCTGATTTCTTCACATCATCAGAATCGAATATTGCTGAAACCACTGCGACTCCGGCAAGCCCGAAGCCATTCAGTTTTGAAATATTATCAGAATTAATTCCTCCGATTGCGACTACTGGAATGCTAACATTCGAAGTAATCTCAAGGTAATCTTCTATATTAAAATTCGACGCATTCTTTTTCGTGCTGCTTCCGAAAGCTGCTCCGACACCCAGGTAATCAGCACCTGCTTTTTCTGCACTTTTTGCCTCTTCGAGATTATGTGCCGTAGCACCAATAATTGCATGATCTCCAAGAAGCTTTCTTGCATTTTCAATCGAGCCATCAGAAAGTCCTAAATGCACGCCATCTGCCCCGCATTTTTTCGCAATCTCAGGATAATCATTTATTATTAGTGGAATGCCAGCTTTCTTACAAATAGGAAGAAGTT
This sequence comes from uncultured Lachnospiraceae bacterium, assembly GCA_900317755.1. Taxonomy (GTDB): domain Bacteria; phylum Bacillota; class Clostridia; order Lachnospirales; family Lachnospiraceae; genus RUG306. Next base: position 40,189 of record ONHZ01000038.1, on the reverse strand, counting down.
TTTCTGCATCAGATATTATTTCATCTTCCGTAGAATTTTTATCCCGAAGCTGCAGCATCGTGATGCCGCCCTCGATTGCTTCCTGCACTACCTCTTCAATTGTCCTTCCATTCAGCCACCGAGAATCGCTGACAGCATATAATCTCAAAAAATCTTTATTCATACCGATACATTTCCAAATAATAATTTCAGAACAATATATCCTGTAATTATTAAAGAACCTTTTTTATATAATAAAAGCACATCTCCAATTGTAGAGATGTGCATAAAATCTTTTATCATCCCTACGTTGGCATTACCCAAATCAGGTTTACGGTCGTGCGGGTTTCCAAAATATACTCACACCTCTCAGCAATTGCTCCCGTTGTATTATTCTATTTTGCTGTCTTATTATGAAACAGCGATATCACTGTAACATCATTAAGAACATATCGCAAGGATTTTTCCTGCAGCTGAAAATCAATCAGTAATTTACAGTGCTCCCTCAATAGCTTTCCTCAGATCATCATAGGTCTCAAAAGCAGGAATGCCAGGATAATCCTTCTTAATCTGGTCAGTCGTTCTGAAAAGGAAACCAGCCTTTGAAGCCTGAATCATGCCAAGGTCATTGAATGAATCACCTGAAGCAATCGTCTCAAAGCCGATGCTCTGAAGCGCCTTTACGGTTGCAAGCTTTGACTTCTCGACACGCATCTTGAAGCCTGTGATTGTTCCATCATCAGCGACCTCAAGCGTGTTACAGAAAATCGTCGGATAGCCGAGCTTCTTCATCAGAGGTCCGGCAAACTGTGTGAATGTATCAGAAATAATGATGACCTGTGTCTCAGCACGAAGCGCATCAAGAAATTCCTTTGCGCCATCAAGCGGATCTATCGTAGCAATCGTATCCTGGATTTCCTTGAGTCCGAGCTTGTGCTCGTGAAGGATGTCAATCCTGTACTTCATCAGCTTGTCATAATCGGGTTCATCCCTTGTGGTCTTCTTTAATTCAGGAATTCCTGTAGCTTCTGAAAATGCAATCCAAATCTCCGGCACTAATACGCCTTCAAGATCCAAACAAACTATGTCCATAACTTCTCCTTAAAATCGTGCCCTAAACAACGCACGCTAAATATAAACAAAACTTATCACATTTTACGTGCGACAGTACTTTAAGTCAATGTTTTTCTTTATTACGCATAAATAAATATTAAGAATAAGCTGCCTATCCATGTAATGAAACTAAGTGCCACTAAATATCATTTCCGATAACAGCCTACATACATAAGTATCAAAAATAAATTGTAATAACCAATATATCCGGCCGCTCGTTATATTTGATTTTTTTGATTCCCGGAATATAATTTGCAATTCCAAAATCAGTCAGAAAATACTGCTTTGTATAATTATAAATGTCAGCCGTTGCGCATTTCACGGATGCAGAATTCATCCCCTGATCCTTCGCATTCTTAAATACATTTCCCATCGCATTTTTATCAAATGATGTGAAATACAGCCCTTCCGCCACATAATAATTGTCAGCGGTTGCTGTGCATGCCGGAATATCCACCATCATGTCAACCACATGCGTCGATGCCATCTCCTCCGATGTTGTATTGAGATAGGCATAATTAATATAGCGGACACCGTTTCCAAGCTCGGGATCCAGGTACTCACTGTTTCCCCACGTCGCATCAAAGAAATACCACTGTCCATCAAGCATCACAATGTTCCATGCATGCGACTGTCCATTTGCAGTTCCGCGGATGATTGCTGATGGAATATTCATCTCTGTGAAAAGATAATTCGCAGCATCCGCAATTCCCTGACAGACAGAAGCCCCATTCAGAAAAACAGAAATAATATTCTGATTGTCTGTAGAATTCAGGTCATAGCTCACATTAGTAATGAGGTATTCATACACCATTTTTGATTTCACAAAATCAGAAGCATCGGCTGGAACCGTCGCCAGGAATGCATTTACCACATCATCAATCTGCTTCTGGTAAACATCCTCTTCACTCTTTGAATAAACATATGTAGGAAAGAGAATAATATTTGAATTCTCCTTCTCATACCTTCTGTACGAGTAGCCATTCACCCAGAAAATTCCACCGTAGTCAGCAAGCACAGCATAAAAGACATCCTCCAGGTCATCATCAGAAATATTCTCGATCGTGGCTTTCTCATCGTGATTCATGAAGGCCTTCAGCATTTCATCGTAGACTGCCTTCTCAGTGTCATCAAGCTTGCTGTAGATATATTTTTCAGTGGAAACCGACTCGATTTTCTCGGGCGTGCCAAAATTTGCAGAAATATAATCACCTGTATCCGTGATGAGATCCCCACATCCGGATGTGAGTGAAAGAGAAAATAATAATATAATTGAAAATAAAAATTTATTAATTCTTTTCATAATTATTGCCATAATAGCATAGATGTAAAGTTTTTTAAAATAAAAAACGATGTACATTAAGTACACCGCCATGGACTAAGTAAAGATTGTTGAAAATCACTCTTCAACTGTCACATTTACTGCCTGAGGTCCGCGATCTCCATCCTTTACATCAAAAGTAACCTTTGCTCCGTCTTTAAGGGTTCTGAAGCCTTCCATATTGAGACCAGTAAAATGTACGAAAATATCCTTTCCTGTCTCATCAGTAATGAATCCGTAACCCTTCTGGCTTGAAAACCACTTAACTGTACCTGTCATTTAAATGCATCTCCTAACATCTATCCCCCAAACAAAAATAGGGCTTTTACTGTATAAGAGTAGCACATGAGCCTTTGATTTACAAGTAAAGTTTGTGTAAATATCAGAAAACGTTTTCTTAATAACAGAAATGAATTTATTATCTATTGCAACACTTCATGCACTTCCTTCACCATCGCAGTCACCCCGCAGAACAGCAAAGGCTTCTTTGTTTCATGTACATAATTAGAAATTTCATCTTCATTGATCATATTACATTTTGCAGACGCGTCTGCAAAATTCGTTTGCAATATTTCTTTTTCAGCTTCAGCATCAATTCTGTAATGTGGATTTTTAAGCGGCATCAGATAAATTTCATCTACAATGTCTTTAAAAACCTCTGCAATGCCGACAAAATCTTTATCATTTGGTATGGAAAGGACAAGTGAATATTTTTCATCTGGCTGATTTATGGAATCTCCCTTTGACTGCGTCTGCCGAAGCAGTTCAATCAAAATTTGTCGAATATTTTCTGCACTTGCACGATTAATCGTATTATCAATCACGACAAGCGGCGATTTTCTAAATACCTCAAGCCTGCCAGGGTATGTCACCGATGCAAATGCAGAATTCATTTTGTCTGCTCTGAAAAACACACCAAACGGCAGATCATTTAATAGATGCAATTGCTGTGCTGCAAGTACAGTCTCAATCGCGGTCGCTGCATTTTCAGCCTGAAAATCCCCTAAAAGTGGAATTTCTATACCATCTAATCTAATCTGAACCGGTGCATACGATTCAAAATTAAAAACTGTTTTCCCACCAACGATTCTAATATTTTCTGCAGAAAAATCCCTGCCATAAAGATAGAATTCTGCCTGCTTTTCCCTGCATCTTTTCTCTAATATTTCTGCAACGGATTCTTCCTGTTTTCCGGAAACACAGGCCTTTACATCATCTGTGACAATACAGGTTTTATCCTCAGCTATCTCTTCTATTGTGTCACCAAGTTCCCTCTTATGTTCAAGAAAAATCGGAGTAACTACTGAAACCTCATGCTTGATTCTATTCGTGTCATCATATTTTGCGCCCTTGCCGCACTCGAAGACCTTGTATGTTATGCTGTTTTTAAATGCTTTATTATCAGGTTTTTCATCACAAAAAAGATGTTCATTTAATTGATCAGAATCATTTTTTTGATTTTCTTTTGAAAAATATCTTTGCGCAGCCAGTGCCACGATTCCAATAGGACTTACATATTTATTCTTTGGAAGCGCCGCACCAATCTCTTTTATTTTAGGAGCAATTTCAGAAATTTCTCTTACAAAATCTTCATCAGAAATTCTTGAAAATGTAGTTTTTGTCTTTCCATCTGCATCAGAAACTGTCTCTACTGTCTGAATCCTGTCACAGAAATCCAGAACCTCCGGACTTGTCACTAGGCCGACGGTATTGTTACATCTCACTCCACTATTTTCTATATTTTTATTTTGGAAAACCTGATGGATATTATCGTAATTGATATTTTCCGTCGCATGATCTGTAGCAATAAGACCTGATAGAAGTGCCGCAATGAATCTCGCAGTCGATCCCTTTCCCTTGCTTCCTGTCACTAGGACATTTGTGCTTCCACCAAAAGCCTCATCATTTAATTCACCTGCGAGCAGATCCGGACTCCGTCTCAATGCATCCTTTTCTTCATAAGGAATATATTTCTCCGCCTTCAGATATGACGAATATATAAAATCAATCGCTTCCTGCTTTTTTGAAATTATTACTTCTGACATTTTATTGCAAAATCTATTATCTCCCCGGCAATATTTTTCCCGCTGGCTTCTTCGATTCCCTGAAGACCGGGCATGACATTGAGCTCGCAGAAAAGAAGTCCGTCTTTTCCATGAAGAAGGTCAAGACCGATGACATCGAGACCTGTTCTTTTGTAAACTATATTAGCAATTGAGCGCATTTCATCCGTTACTTCAACTTTGCGGACTGAGGAACCAAGTGCGACATTCGACCTGAAATCATTTCGGTTTTCACGCTCCATGGCAGCGATGATTTCACCGTTCAAGATGAAAAGACGAACATCACGATTGCCGCCTTCTACAAATTCTTCATAGAGAAAAGGCTTATTGAGTGGGAACTTTTCTATTATACATTTAAATGCATCAAAATCCTTGATGAGAAATATTTCTTTTCCCATCGAGCTCTTGAGTCCCTTCATCACGAACGGACTTCCGAGCCTGCCCTTTACAAAAGAGTAGATTTCCTCAATCATGTCATCAATGAAGTACGATTCTCCCTCATTAAAGCAGCCAGGGAAATTTCCTAATTCTTTTTTATATTCTGTGATTTTATCTTCAATGGAGAATGGCATGATCAGTTCCGGCATTGGAACACTCGAATCCTGAAGTGCCTTTATTTCTTCACCCTTGTCAAGAAATCTGATATATTTATCGAGGGGATTTATGAAACGCTCTGCAAGGCCGGCTATCTGCTTTAATATTATTTCTTCTTTTGAGCGTAGAAGGCAGAAATCGGCCTTTTGAAGCTGACCCCAGTATAGTATTTGAAGAGCAGGGTTTCCACCAACCATGTAAAAAGCTCCGTCATGAATTTCAATATCTCTTTCTCCTACAATTTCAAAATCAATACCTCGTTTCTCTGCTTCTTTCTTCAGGCGATTAGCAGTATAGGCATTCTTCATGTCGGAATATTTTTCTAGTAAATATGCTTTCATGATGCTCCATATTCACTCATCATATCTTCAATATAGGCGTCAAACGCCTTCTCCAAAGTCTTGTCCATCACAAATGTCTTGAACGAAGTTCCGGTAGTAACAGAAAGTGCCTCTCCATTAAACAGCACATTAATTGACAGGCTCGAAACTGAATCAATATCTACATCAACCCCGCCGGTCGTAATAAGCTCTGAAATTTTTTCGGGTGACAGTGCAAGGACAAATTTCATCGACTTCGGCATCGTCTTTCCTTTCACCATGTCAAAGCACAGATTCTTCACCTTAGAATAATCCGTCTTCAGTCCTTCTTCTTTTGTATATTCTCCCTCAATAACGAATGAAGGACCATTCTTTATGACAATCTCCTGCACGAGGAAATCATCAAAAGAATCGCCCTTCAAAAGTGCATTCATAAAGTGGGAGATATTTGAAAGATTAAATAATTTCATAAAATCTCAAATCACCCTGCTGTTATTATCTTTCTTTCGTCTGTTCTCATCAGAACTCTTGGACCACCTTTGTGCTCGACATAGTCCTTCGTCACGATGACCGTTCCAATATTGTCATCCTTCGGAATCTCATACATGATGTCAAGCATCAAATCTTCAAGGATAGAACGGAGTGCTCTTGCACCAAGCTCTTTCTTCTTTGCCTCTTCTGCGATTGCAGTAAGCGCGTCATCTTCAAACTGAAGATCGACCTCATCGTATCTGAACAGCTTCTGGTACTGCTTGATGATGGCATTCTTTGGTTCCTTCAAAATCTTTACCATCATCTCAGTCGAAAGCGGCTGGAGCGTACAGATAACAGGAAGTCGTCCTAAGAATTCTGGAATCATACCGAACTTTCGAAGGTCTTCTACTGAAACCTTATCGAGAATATTTTCGTCATCGTCGTACTTATCCTTAAGCTCTGAAACGAAGCCCATGGCTGATGACTTATTCAGTCTTTCTTTGATGATGTCTTCAAGATCCGGGAAAGCACCGCCGCAGATGAAGAGAATGTTTGTGGTATCGACCATCGTCATCGGAACCATTGCATTCTTTGATGAAGCGCCAACCGGAACTTCAATCTCTGAACCTTCGAGAAGCTTCAGCATTCCCTGCTGTACTGCCTCACCGGAGACATCGCGCTGATTTGCATTTCTCTTCTTGGCAAGCTTGTCGATTTCGTCGATGAAGATAATGCCCTTTTCAGCCTTCTCAACATCATTGCCTGCTGCGGCAAGAAGCTTTGAAACGACGGACTCGATATCATCACCAATGTAGCCTGCCTCTGTAAGAGATGTGGCATCGGTAATTGCAAGCGGAACATCAAGAAGCTTTGCTAATGTCTTTACAAGATAGGTCTTTCCTGAACCTGTCGGACCTATCATCAGGACATTTGACTTCTCGATTTCGACGCCATCGCTGTTGTCATTCAAGAGGTTTTCATTTGCCTTGACCTGCTTGTAATGGTTGTAGACCGCAACGGAAATGACCTTCTTCGCATGCTCCTGACCGATGACATATTCATCGAGCTTTGCCTTGATCGCATGAGGTGGAAGCATATGGTCAATGTCAATCTCCGGCTTCACTGCCTTTTCACCTTCTGCCTTCGGCTTCTTCTTTTTCAGCCTCTGTGACTCAGGCGGCATCATGCCGCTCATCAGGTCCTGCAGATTCATAAATGAAAACTGTGGGAGATTCCCAAGGTCGATATTCGCACCGGAATTGTCACCGCCAAAAGGAATTCGTGACATCGAATCAAAAGTCTTCTGCATGCAGTCAGGACAAACCGAAAGCCCGCCAGGGATATCAATCATCTTTCCTGTCACAGACTCCGGCCGCCTGCAAATATAGCAGACCTTCTCATACTCATCCGGCTTCTTCTCATCGCTCTTATCCTCTGCGCTCTTATCAGCCGCATCGGTCTCAGATAGAACATTCGCATTTGTTCCATCCACCGGCGTCCCATCCGGATTCACTTCCATGAATTCTGTATCTATAATGTTATCGTTATTCTCTGCCATTCATAGCCTTTCTTAAAATACTAGCTATTAACAGTCGCTCCCGCACGGACAATGCTGTCTCTCGCACGTCGTATTCAGCGGTATTGTCACGATATTTGCAAGCAAAATCGTGACAATACTTCTTATATAATTTTGCCTACGACACGGACCGCACCACGCAGAAACGTTTTGTCACCAGAGGCGTATATCGTTTTGTTCTTCGGGAGCACGTAAATTAGTTTAGTTCATCTGTAATTTATCCAGATGCCAGATGTCATCCACATACTCCTGGATCGTCCTGTCAGACGAGAACTTTCCAACGGATGCAACATTCATAATCGCCATCTTTGCCCAGCGTGCCTGATCCTTGTAAGCCTCATCAATTCTGCGCTGTGCTTCATCATAGGATCTAAAGTCTGCAAGATTGAAGTATGTATCAGCATACTGTGTGCACTGTGTATTCAGAAGTGAATTGTAAATGTCCCTGAAGAGCTCTGGATTCTCCGGGCTGTAGAAACCATTTACAAGCTGCATGAGAACCTTTCTTACGTCCTGATCCTCATTGAAAATTCTCATAGGATCGTAGTCGTGATTCTTCTCGTGCTCGATGACTTCTTCTGCGCTCATGCCGAAGATGAAGGCATTCTCTTCGCCCATCTCTTCAACCATCTCGACATTCGCACCATCCATGGTACCGATGGTAACAGCGCCGTTCAGCATGAACTTCATATTACCTGTACCAGATGCTTCCTTTGATGCAGTAGAAATCTGCTCAGAAACATCAGCTGCTGCAATGATGATCTCATTATTTGAAACCTTGTAATCCTCAATGAAGACTACCTTGAGCTTTCCATTGATGGACTGGTCATTGTTGATGACCTTTGCAACATTATTGATCAGCTTGATGGTAAGCTTTGCAATCTTGTAGCCTGCTGCAGCCTTCGCACCGAAGATAAATGTACGAGGTGTGATGTCAAGATCCGGATGCTCCTTGATCTGATTATAAAGGTACATGACATGAAGGATGTTAAGGAGCTGCCTCTTGTATTCATGAAGTCTCTTTACCTGAACATCAAAAATCGAGCGTGGATTTACTGTAATGCCATTGTGCTCATAAATGTACTTTGCAAGGCGGACCTTGTTCTGGTACTTGATGTTCATAAACTCAGCCTGAGCCTTCTCATCATCAGCATAGATCTTGAGTCCCTGCATCTTTGAAAGATCAGTAATCCAGTCATCGCCGATATGCTGTGTTACCCATGCTGAAAGAAGCGGATTTGCATGAAGGAGGAATCTTCTCTGCGTAATACCGTTTGTCTTGTTATTAAACTTCTCAGGATACATATCGTAGAAATCCTTGAGAGACTGCTTCTTAAGAATCTCTGTATGAAGCCTTGCAACACCATTTACAGAGAAGCCTGCGCAGATCGCGAGGTTTGCCATCTTTACCTGGCCGTCATAGATAATTGCCATACGTGCGATCTTGCCCTGGTCGTTCGGGAACTTTCTTTCGATGTCAAGACAGAAACGCCTGTTAATCTCTTCAACGATATTGTAAATACGAGGAAGAAGTCTTGAGAAAATCTCGATTGGCCATTTCTCAAGCGCCTCAGCCATGATCGTGTGGTTTGTATAGGCAACGCAGTGAGTTGTGATTTCCCATGCATCATCCCAGCCTAAGCCTTCCTCATCGAGAAGAAGCCTCATAAGCTCTGCAACAGCAAGAGTAGGATGAGTATCATTCATCTGGAATACGACCTTCTTCGGGAGGTCCATGATATTTGAATGATGCTTCTTGAAACGTTCAAGAGCTCTCTGAAGAGATGCACTTACGAAGAAGTACTGCTGCTTTAATCTCAGTTCCTTACCAGAAATATGAGAGTCATTTGGGTAAAGGACCTCGCAGAGCGTACGCGCAAGGTTTTCATCCTCAACGGCTTTCTGATAATCACCCTTGTCGAAAGAATCAAGTGAAAATACCTGCTTTGGCTCAGCATCCCAAACCATGAGTGAATTTACGACATGGTTCTTGTAGCCTGTGATTGGCATATCATAAGGAACAGCAAGAACTGAGCTGTAGCCTTCCTGTGTGAAATATGTCCTGCCATCAGCATGCTGCTCGGCCTTTACATAGCCGCCGAACTTTACCTCGTAGGAATATTCAGAACGCTTCAGCTCGAATGGATAGCCATTCTTAAGCCAGTCATCCGGAACTTCCTTCTGATAACCGTCTTCAATCTTCTGCTTGAACATACCATAACGGTATCTGATGCCACAGCCGTATGCTGCATAGCCAAGTGTTGAAAGTGAATCAAGGAAGCATGCTGCAAGTCTTCCAAGACCGCCATTACCAAGTGCCGGATCCGGCTCCTGATCTTCAATGACATTGATATCAACGCCAAGCTCATCAAGAGCTTCCTTCACTGTGTCATAAGCAGAGATGTTGATCAAATTATTTCCAAGTGCACGTCCAATAAGGAACTCCATTGACATATAGTAAACAATCTTTGGATCCTCTTCGTCCATTGCTTTCTGAGTCTTGAGCCAGTCCTCAATGACTACATCCTTTACAGCGAGAGAAACGGCCTGGAATATTTCCTCATTCGTTGCCTCACTGAATTCCTTCCTGTAAAGTCTGACTACATTTTCCTGTACTTCTTTTTTGAACTCTTCCTTGTCAATAGACTTTGCATTCTCCATGCTTTCCTCCATTCTCTAAGTAAAAACTTAGTTTTTCTCGACGCCGAGAGTTACGGCCTCACCATTTATCTTCCAGTCTTTTGTATAAGAACCGCCGACTTCAGAAAGGAGCTCTGTTGCAAGAACCTCCTTTGAAATCTCGGAACTAAACTTATTAAATATTTCAGAAATCTTGTCATTTCCAGAATAATAAACCTTGATTCTGTCTGCGACCTCGAAGCCTGCTTCCTTCCTCATGGTCTGAACCTTCGAAACAATTTCTCTTACGAAGCCCTCATCAATGAGCTCAGGAGTGAGATTGATGTCAAGGACTACGGTAACCCCGCTGTCGCCTGCTGCTGCATAGCCTTCTGTTCCGGAAAGAGAAATGAGAAGGTCTTCCTTTGTAAGAACAACCGAAGGATCGATTTCAGGGAATGCGATTTCTCCTTCAGCATCAAGCTTCGCAATTGCAGAATTTCCATCGAGATTCTTTAATGCACCCTGAATCTTTCCAAGGAGCTTGCCGTACTTAGGACCTACGGTCTTAAGCTGCGGCTTGATCTCATATGTCGTATAGGATGAAAGGTCATCCTTGAACTCAGCAGACTTTACATTAAGCTCGTCTTCAATGACTGCAATATAGAAATCAGAAAGCTTCTCATCACTTCTAATATACATCTTTGAAAGCGGCTGTCTGTTCTTGATATTTGATGCATTTCTTGCAGCACGGCCTGTTGTAACGATCTTCAGAAGTAATCCCATCTTGTCTTCAAGATCCTTATCGATGAAGCTCTCATCGACTACAGGGTAATCGCAGAGATGAATTGACTCCGGCGCATCCTTGTCAACAGAAAGAACGATGTTCTGGTAGATTTCCTCTGTCATGAAAGGAATCATAGGAGCGGCTGCCTTTGAAATCGTAACAAGGCAGGTATAAAGCGTCTCGTATGCATTGATCTTGTCCTGCTCCATTCCCTTTGCCCAGAAACGGTCACGTGAACGGCGGACATACCAGTTTGAAAGCTCGTCTACAAAGTCCTCAAGGCATCTTGCAGCTTCAGTAATCCTGTAATTAAACAGGTCATCATCTACTTCGCCGACGACAGAATTAAGTCTTGATAATATCCATCTATCCATTACAGTCATGGAATCTCTGTCAAGTGAATACTTCGTAGGATCGAAGGAATCGATGTCAGCATAAAGCACATAGAAAGCGTAGGTATTCCAGAGTGTTCCCATGAACTTCCTCTGGCCTTCCTCAACGGCCTTGCCATAGAACTTATTCGGAAGCCAGGGCATTGAATTCTCATAGAAATACCAGCGGATTGCATCAGCGCCATACTTGTCAAGCGCTGTGAAAGGATCGACTGCATTGCCCTTCGACTTCGACATCTTCTGTCCCTTTTCATCGAGGACATGACCGAGTACAAGGCAGTTCTCATATGGGGACTTATTAAAGAGGATTGTCGATTCTGCCATAAGCGAATAGAACCAGCCTCTTGTCTGATCGACAGCTTCTGAAATAAATGCTGCAGGGAACTGTCTCTCAAATACCTCTTTATTCTCAAAAGGATAATGATGCTGTGCGAATGGCATTGCGCCTGAATCGAACCAGCAGTCAATAACCTCTGGTACACGATGCATGGTCTTTCCGCAGTGAGGGCATTTAAATGTAACTTCATCAATGTATGGACGATGGAGTTCTCTATGCTCGTCTTCAGGATTTCCGCTTCTCTCGGCGAGCTCTTTCCTAGAGCCGATTGACTCAGTATAGCCGCATTCCTCGCATTCCCAGATATTAAGAGGGGTGCCCCAGTATCTGTTTCTTGAGATGCCCCAGTCCTGGACATTCTCAAGCCATGAACCAAAACGGCCTTCGCCGATTCCCTTTGGAATCCAGTTTACGGTTTTATTATTATTTACAAGATCGTCACGAACCTCTGTCATCTTAATAAACCATGACTGTCTTGCATAGTAAATGAGCGGGGTGTCGCATCTCCAGCAGTGCGGATATTCATGCTCGAACTTTGGAGCAGCAAATAATAATTTCTTCTGTGAGAGATCCTTTAATACTTCTGGATCTGCTGAAATAGCGCCGTTCTTTAATTCCTTTTCATTTGGCTTGCAGCGCATGCCACCAAATGGCGTCTCAGGCTTCATGCAACCCTTCTCATCGACCATCTGAACGAGTGGAAGATCATAATTTCTTCCGATTCTCGCATCATCTTCACCGAAGGCAGGTGCAATATGAACGATGCCGGTACCATCATCCATGCTGACATAATCATCGCATGTGACGTAGTGCGCCTTCTTATGCTGCTTTTCTGCTTCCTTTGCAGCGCATTCATAAAGAGGCTCGTATTCCTTATGCTCTAAATCTTTTCCGATGTACGACTCAAGTACTGTGTACGCCTTGCCATCTGCTGTTGGCTCGCAGGCATTTTCTCCCTCAAGAAGTGCACCTAAGACCTTGTCAGCAAGTGCTTCAGCAATATAATAGGTATAGCCGTCAACAGCCTTTACCTTGATGTACTTATCTTCCGGGTTTACGCAGAGCGCAACATTTGAAGGGAGTGTCCAAGGTGTCGTTGTCCATGCAAGGAAGTATGCATCCTCGCCCTTTGACTTGAAGCGGACGATTGCAGACTTTTCCTTTACTGTCTTGTAGCCCTGAGCAACCTCCTGTGCTGAAAGAGGGGTGCCGCAGCGAGGGCAGTAGGGAACGACTTTAAAGCCCTTGTATAATAATTTCTTATTCCAGATTTCCTTCAGTGCCCACCACTCTGACTCGATGAAGTCATTGTCGTATGTGACATAAGGGTGCTCCATATCAGCCCAGAAACCAACCTGTGAAGAGAATTTCTCCCACATCCCCTTGTATTTCCAGACAGATTCCTTGCACTGCTTTACGAATGGCTCGATGCCGTATTCTTCAATCTGTTCCTTGCCGTCAAGACCAAGAGACTTTTCAACTTCGATTTCGACAGGAAGTCCGTGGGTATCCCAGCCGGCCTTTCTCGGCACATAGTAGCCCTTCATTGTCCTGTATCTCGGAATCATATCCTTGATGACACGGGTAAGAACGTGTCCAATATGAGGCTTGCCATTTGCTGTTGGCGGGCCGTCATAAAATGTATAGGTCTCCCCCTTCTTTCTGGAATCCATTGACTTCTGGAAGATGTCATTTTCCTTCCAGAATTCTTCTACTTCCTTTTCCCTGCCTACAAAATCTAGGCTGTTGTCTACCTTTTTGTACATTTTCTAAAAAACTCCTATATCATCGGCTTGTGCCGGTATTAACATAACAAATCAATCTCCAGCTGAATCTGAATCAGTGGTTGAATTCTTGCTGTTCGAACTGCCATTCATCAGATTCTGTAGAAGCTGCTGATAGGTAATTTCACCATTCTCGTAATCTTCAACCTGCTCATAAATCGTACTCATCGAATTCGGATTCTTCTCTGCTTCGCTCATCATGCCTTTCATGACCGGGCTTGAAACGAAAGTCCCCCAGGCGACAAAGCACAATATAATAGAAACAACAGCCATCACAATTCCGGAAACAGCCTGCTTTTTATGTTTCGCAACATATCCGGTTAGATATATGATGCCAAAGACAAGTGCCATAATCGCAGTGAAGAAATTGATGAAGCTTGCAAAGAGGCATATCGAAATAATTCCAAATATCATGGCTGCAAGTGCAATGCCATCCCCGCCTTCTTTTCTGACCTTCGGCTGAGGTGTATATGTGCCATTTCCTGCAGGTCCGCCGAAGCCGTCATACCTTCCATACTGGTTCATCACTCCCCGCCCCATCTGACTGTAGGGATCGCCGTAACCATTTGGATTGTTCTGCCAGTTCTGCCCATAATTTCCGCCTGGATTCTGTTGTCCAAAATTCCCATTTGGATTCTGCTGGTTTCGATTTACTTTGCCGAAATAACCTTCCGGTGGCTTGCCATTATCTGGAATCTGCTGATTCGGCTGACCTGTCTGGTCGTTAGGCTGCTGACCATCGGCTGCTTCGTTCTCGTTTGTATTTTCAGGATTATCGTTAAATCCGTTGTCCATTACCGCTCCAAAAAGTTAATATAAGACTGCCTGCACATTACCATTTAACCCAAGCAATCTTTTTTGCCTTATCATATCCCAAGCATTGATTTATAAATTCCATAAATAATAAGGCATAATAATATTGTAATCACATAAAGAAATGCAAGAATGAGCGCTGCCTTTACGATGCGGTTGTTTTTGAAATAATAAATATGCATAATGCCGCATACAATGGCAAGAACAGATAATGAAATTCCAAGCCAGATAATCACAGAAAGTGGGTATGCCAATATTGATGCGATCAGAGAAACGAGACTTAAAACCTTGCTTTTTTTGCTTCCAGGCTGACTTTCTTTACTTACATCATTCTCTTTATTTCTTTTCATTTGTCGTAGAATAACACAAGAGTGGGGGTTTTTCAATTATTTCTTAGACTTCCCAAGTTCTTCTTCAAGTTCAGTCTTGTACTGAGCGAACTCTTGAAGCCTTTCCTTGGTAACGACCGGATACTGCGGATCCATATCCTTTAATGTAGCAAGAACGATTTCTGAAACCACATACCTGAGATACCACTTGTGGTCGGCAGGAACTACATACCACGGTGCATATTCAGTTGAAGTTTTATTTATTGCATCCTCAAAGGCTTCCTGATAAGCATCCCAGTACTGCCTTTCTGAATAATCACTGGCAGAGAATTTCCAGTTCTTTTCAGGCTCCTCAATTCTCGCAAGAAATCTCTTTGCCTGCTCTTCTCTTGAAACATTTAAGAAAATCTTTACTGTGCGAATGTTGTTGTGCCAGAGATATTTCTCATAATTCTTCAGGTCTTCGTAACGGTAATCCATGATCTTGTCTACGTCGATTCGCTTTGCATTTGCCTGTGTCTCCCAGAGCTTCTTTACCCTGTAGACCAGGACTTCCTCATACTGTGAACGGTTAAAGATCGCAATTTCGCCCTTCATCGGAACCTGTTTTTCAATTCTCCAGAGAAAGTCGTGGGCCTGCTCAACTGAAGACGGAGCCTTAAAAGCTGATTCATGGAGTCCGTGAGGCGAAAGGCAGGTCAGAACTGCTGCAATTGTTCCATCCTTTCCTGCGGCATCCATTGCCTGAAACAGAAAGATGACGCCTTCTTTCTTGTCGGCGTAAAGTTTTGCCTGAAGCTCATTGATTTTCTTGAAATTTTTGTCCATCTTCTCGAGTGCTTCTTCCTTTGACTTCACAAGAGAAGTCTCATCGGTCGGCACCTTCTTGATATCAAATTTCTTGTCCCCGTCATACCTGTACTTTTTTAACATTTTGTTTCCCCCTCAATGTATTAATGTAGTTACTTGTAATAAACTAGTGCGCGAGAAGACCAAAACTATCTAAGAAAAAGTCTTGATTTTACTCGTTACTTAATGAGTGCAAGCCGATAGGCGTAGCACGAATTTAGTAACGCAAGCAAAAATCATTGAGCCGGGAGAGGAAGAGCGCTTTTGATGCGCAGCATCATTCTCATGCGCTCTGACGACATGCCACGATTTTGCTGTGCAAATATCGTGGCAATACCGCTGAATGCGCCTTTTTCGTGATAGTTTTGTGTCTTCGGGAGCACGCAAATTATGATTCATAAAAAGTAAAGATATCTTCAATGTATTCCTCCCGTATTTCCTGCGTGGCATTGTATAGCTCGTGCTTAGCACCAGGATAGACTTTGTGTTTTGCAATTGCTTGGCAGTGGGAAATGAATTCATCCTGACCGGAATTGTCTACCATGTTGTCACTGCCAGCTGTTGCAAGGAAAATCGGAGTCGTGATTTTCTTCGCATTTTTCTGAGCTGATTTCATGCCCTTGAGCGAGGCATCTGCCCAGCGGTATGTGCCACCGTAAGTCTGATTTCCATTGTAGGCTTTCCTGTCTGACATGATTTTGTCATAGCGGGCGCGGCTCATGCAGCTTGACGTCTCGAATTCTTCCTTGCCGTCAAAGTCATGCGCGCCGGGAACATAGTCATCCATCTGACGACGCCTTTTTTTATACCAGATCAGCATTTTTACGACAGGCATCGGAAGCCCGTTCCAGCTAATTCTAAGCATAGGAGAACTCAAAACTGCCTTCTTAAAATACTCTGAATATTCTTCCAAGAATAATGCCGAAATACATCCGCCCATCGAATGTGAATAAAGATACAGATTTTCCTTACCAACCTTCGGAAGAACGATTCTGTCAAGAAGCTCCTTTAAATCATCACGTAAATCAAAAAATGATGCAGTAGAAACCTTGCTGAATTTTTCCGGAACATCATGATCAGAATGGCCGTGGCCGCGAAGCTCCATAAAATAAAATGAGAAGCCTTCCTGATAAAAATAATAAGCAAGCTCATGGAATTTCGCAAAGTACTCGCAGAATCCATGAACCATGACAATAGTTCCTTTGCTCTCAGGATGAATGGCATAGTAATATGCAATATTCTTGCCATCACGGGTCTTTAATTTTGCTGTCTTTACCTTTGAATCTATGAAGCTCTTGACCTCATGGTTCATCCTGTCTTTATAATCGTCTTCGCCTATAAAAAATTCTTTTTCCATAAGAAAAATAATAATGAATTCTGTAACTTTCTTCCAGATACAAATGCTTTGGAATGCCTGTGCTTAAATATAGTCCTTCAGGAAATCCGAATGTATGACATAAGAAGTGTGCGTCTGCTCTTTCAGAATTTCCAATGTTGAATTTGGAAATGCGGCAGCAATTCTTTTTGTCTCAGCTTCCTTGATCATATCATTCTCTCCAGCAAGCACAGTGACCGGCATAGTAAAATCCGAAAGCTGCTCAGGAGTAATATCAGGCTCCTTCAGCATCAATTCATCGAGCGGATTCTTTGTCTTTGAAAAATCCTTCTTTATCTTTGATTTATCAGAAAATCGAAGCCCTGCCGGTGTCAGGTTCCCACCGCACAGAATCAGCTTCTTTGCTTTCAGAATCCCACCATTTTCACCACTCTGCTTCTTCTCCAGAAGAGCACACATTACTGTAATCGCACCATCTGAAAAACCAACAATAGTAGGATTTTCTATATGAAAATCACGGATAAAATTATTTAAATCCGTGCCGAAATCTCTGTAATGGAATTCCTTAGGCGTAGCAGATTCGCCGTGGCCCCTCGTGTCAATAACATACACAGTAAACCTGTTCTGCACAGCACGCACAAGCTCATCAAAAATATGATGGTCCTCGCCATTGCCGTGTAGCAGAATTAACGGCTCACCTGAGCCGGTCTTCTCATAATATAAAATTTGTCCGTCAAGTTGAATGTACATTACTAACCTAATCCTACGCTCCCGCACGGACAATGCTGTCTCACGCATGTCGTGTTCAGCGGTATTGTCACGATATTTGCAAGCAAAATCGTGCCATGTCCGGATAATTCGTGATGACTGCATCAACACCTGCATCAACACACATCTTCACATATTCTTCGGTATTGATGGTCCAGACATTTACCATGATACCTGCAGCCTTTGCGTCTTCCATAAAGTGTGGGTACTGGATATTGTAAAGCGCAGGGTGGAGAGCATCAAAACCGTAGCGGCGGCAGTATGCGACGGCATCGACTGGTCCGTCTGCATATAGCATCCCGACTTTATTTGAAGAATTGATCTGCTTCATTTTTACCATGGAAGCATGATTAAACGATGAGTAGATGACGCGGTCTTCCATGCCGTAGCGTCTCGTCATCTCATCGATTTTTTCTTCGATTGGGTAAAAGACGATGCCGGTCTTCAGCTCAATATCGATGGTCATATTCGTAGGCTTCACGAGTTCAAAAACCTCTTCCATCGTTGGGATTTTCATCTCTCCCTGGTCTGGAAACTGCTGATTGAAATTGAGCTTACGAAGCTCATCGAAGGTATAGTCCCTAAGCCATCCTTTTCCATTGGAAACCCGCTCAAGCTCTTCATCGTGGCAGACAACGATGACTCCGTCCTTTGTCATTTGAAGATCAAGTTCGATTCCGTCTGCATGCATTTCATTTGCTTTTTCAAATGCTGTTAAAGTATTTTCCGGAGCATAGCCGCTTGCCCCTCTGTGTGCCCAAATCAATGGTTTACTCATTTTATACCCCTTTATATATTTAAGCCGCCCTGATAAATCCGGGTAATATACATTTATTTGCACATAAAAACAAGACAGCAGCAACCGCCGCTGTCTTTGTATTATCATTTCTTTTCTTTAGCAAGTTTTTCTTTTTCCTTCTCGATTGAATTGTACTGAGGAATTAATTTCTCAGTGCCACCCATGTATGGACGAAGAGGCGTAGGAATATTTACTGTTCCATCCTCGTTGATATTGTTCTCAAGGAAAGCAATAAGCATTCTAGGTGGAGCAACAACTGTATTATTCAGCGTATGTGCTAAATACTTGCTACCATCCTTGCCCTTGATCTTGATATTAAGCCTCCTTGCCTGAGCATCGCCAAGATTTGAGCATGAACCAACCTCGAAATACTTCTTCTGTCTCGGGCTCCATGCCTCGACATCGCAGGACTTCACCTTGAGGTCTGCGAGATCGCCTGAGCAGCACTCAAGTGTACGAACAGGGATGTCCATTGAACGGAAAAGCTCGACTGTGAACTTCCAGAGCTTTTCGTACCAGTCCATGGATTCTTCTGGCTTGCAGACAACGATCATCTCCTGCTTTTCGAACTGATGGATTCTGTAAACGCCACGCTCTTCAATGCCGTGCGCACCTTTCTCTTTTCTGAAGCATGGTGAGTAGCTTGTAAGCGTATATGGTAATTTTTCCTCGTCATTCATTGAGTCGATGAAACGGCCGATCATTGAATGCTCAGAAGTACCGATGAGATAAAGATCCTCGCCCTCGATCTTGTACATCATCGCATCCATTTCTTCAAAGCTCATGACACCGTCAACAACACGTGAACGAATCATAAACGGAGGAACGACATAGGTAAAGCCCTTGCCAATCATGAAGTCTCTTGCATATGCAAGAACTGAAGAATGAAGGCGGGCAATGTCGCCAATCAGATAATAAAATCCGTTTCCGGCAACCTTGCCTGCAGCATCAAGGTCGATGCCGCCGAAGCTCTCCATGATGTCTGTATGATAAGGAATCGGAAACTCTGGAACTACTGGCTCGCCGAAACGCTCATTTTCAACATTGTGCGTATCATCAGGTCCGATTGGAACCGAAGGATCGATGATGTTCGGAATGACAAGCATCCTCTTTCGAAGCTCATCGCGGTCTGTCTTTTCCTCTTCCTCAAGTTCAGTGATGCGGTCACCGATTTTACGAACTTCTTCCTTTACGTTGTCAGCCTCATCCTTTTTGCCTTCCTTCATGAGTCCGCCAATCTGCTTTGAAAGCTCGTTTCTCTTCTTACGAAGATCGTCGCCTTCCTGCTGTGCAGCCCTGGCTTTTTCATCTAATTCAATAACCTCATCAACAAGAGGCAGCTTCTTATCCTGGAATTTCTTTTTAATATTTTCCTTTACAAGGTCCGGATTCTCACGGACGAATTTAATGTCTAGCAACTCAACTTTCCTCCAAATAATAAATATAGGCTGTGTTTTCACACAGCCATAATAATACCACATTTACCTAATCTAGCAAGAAAAAATATTTATTCCCTCCTCAGTGCTTCAATTGGATTCAGCTTTGCCGCGCGGTTTGCAGGACCAACACCGAAAATCACGCCGATTACGAGTGAAAATACGACAGAAATAATGATCCATGGGAATGAAATCGCAAATTCCATTGAAAGAACGACTGAAATTATTTTGGCAAGGATCAGACCGATGACAACGCCAAGTATACCGCCAACGCCGGTAAGCACCGCTGACTCTGTAAGGAACTGTGCAAGAATATTTCTTCTTTTTGCGCCAAGTGCTTTTTTAAGACCAATTTCTCTTGTCCGTTCAGTCACTGATACGAGCATGATGTTCATGACACCGATACCGCCAACAAGAAGAGAAAGGCTTGCAATCGAAACGAGAAGTACAGTAATCGCATTCGTAATGGTCTTTAGTTCATTTGAACTATCTGCAGAATTTAATGACTTATATTGGAGCGTGCTGTTTGACAAATATCCATTCAGAATTCCTGCTGCATCATTTCCAGTAGAAACCATTTTTTCAGTATCCTGAACCTTTATGGCAACGCTTTCCGGCTCATCAAATTCGTATACGATTGGCCAGGTTTCCTTCGGAATGAAAACTATCGCATTTGAACTGCCGCCGGAATACTGCTGATTATAATAATCATTGATATCCTCATAGTCTGTGACAGGCGGATTGTTAATGTCTGTTGCCACGCCAATGATTCTGAATGGCTCTCCTGAAATCTCTATAATTTTGCCAAGCGGATTCTCGCTGTCAAAAAGTGAATCGACCACCTGCTGTGTTACAATGCAGACTTTATCAAAGCTCCTGTATTCTTCATCAGTAAAATCCCGTCCGCTCGTAACCTTGTACTGAAGCGAAGTAAAATAAGAAGAATCTATTCCATTGATCACCACATTATTGCAGACGATGTTCTTATAATAGATGCCATTCCAGTCCTGTCTCATACGGAAGGCTGTCACACCTTCTACTCCATCCAGATTATCTATCTGACTGATCGCATCAGATGAAACCTTTGGCACGCCTGCAGGAATTCCCTGTGAATAATCATAGGCGCCCCAGTCATCAGAAAGCGATACTGTTACGACATTATTCCCAGCACCAACAAGACTCTTTTCAAGTTTTTTTGAAGTTCCCTCGACAATGGACACGATCGCCATAATAGCGGCTATTCCTATGATGACGCCCAGCATCGTAAGGAAGGATCGCATCTTATGAGAAAATATTCCTCTTATTGCCTGTTCAATGTTTTCTATCATAAATTCTCTTCTTCAAAAATTTCTGACTGATAATTGTTTTTTAACATCATAGTCCTAACAGATTCGTCTGGTACTCGGTTGTGGTAAGCGTTCCTGCCTTCGCCCTTTCTCCATAAGGAAATGCCACAAGGTCGTCTTCCGTGAGCCCGCTTGTAATCTCTACAGATTCCGAATCAGATGTCTTCTTTGTCGTAACTGCCTGCCTCTTCAGCCGGCCTTTTCCATCATCAATCATCACGTAGGAGCCTTTAGAATCCTTTCTGACATAGACCTTCTGTAAAACAATCGGCGTAGTTCCAGTATCCTCACTTGCCTGCATTACAGATACCGAATCATCAACGTTGAACCCATCTCCATTATCGAGATATGCTGTAGCCTTATAATAAGACATCTGTACGCCACCGCCATAGCCCTGATAGTCTTCTGCAGGATAATCCGAGATGTATGTGACAACAGCGTCTGCTGACTGACCATTCATATAATTGGTGACTGTGAATTTATCACCAGTATGAATATCCGGGTAGCTGTATTCATCAATATAAAAGCTTACGGAAACTCCATTTTCAGAACCAATCGAAAGGAACGGTGAACCGTCATTTGGCGGAGTAGCAGGATCTGAAACTGTCTTTACTACGCCATCGACCAGCGATGTTACGGTGAGGTCATTAATTGCCTGCTTATCAGAATTAATCGCTGCCTCTGTGCTCTTGATATCCTGATTTATGCTCTTGAT
This sequence comes from uncultured Lachnospiraceae bacterium, assembly GCA_900317755.1. GTDB lineage: Bacteria > Bacillota > Clostridia > Lachnospirales > Lachnospiraceae > RUG306. The sequence goes on along the minus strand of ONHZ01000038.1, from coordinate 18,439 downwards.
CTCGGAATTTATGTCTTTTATTTTTGCTTCTTTTTCAGAAACTGTTAATATCTCGCCCTTGCTTTCTCCAGATACCGTAACAAGACATGTCGCCTGCTTGTCATTTACGGTAAGGGTAATCGTCGCAATTCCTTCCTTAAGTCCAGTGATATATCCATCCTCAACAGTTGCAATCTTGTCGTCAGATGATTTCCATTCAATCTTGTCAATCTTTGCATTTTCCGGCGCGACCTTTGCACCGATATGCTTCGACATTTTCCTGTCATCAGTCAGATCAAGGTTTAATACATTCTCACTCAGCGTCACTGACTGAACATCCGGATATACTACATTATTCTGCACTTCAACAATCGCTGATGATGAAGCCATCTTACCTGAAAATGACGCTGTGACTGTAATCACAGCCTCTCCTTCTGCGATTCCGGTAACCGTACCATCAGATGAAACTGACGCAATGGTATCATCAGATGATGAAAATGCATAGGTGACTCCTCCGGTTATCGCCTTGCCAAGACCTGACGGGGCTGCTTCATTTCCGCTTCCATTGTTTTGAGAAACAGGAGTATCAGAACCTGCATATGCTGTCGGGATTATTTTTTCTGAACCGCTGCATGGCATGTCAAGCCTGTATTTATTTAATTTTACTGCACATAATTTAGGTACATCTGATACTACGTTTACATAAACCGGATCGCTCATTCCTTCGGCAGAAATAGTGACCGGAATCTGATGGCCTTTTACTGCAGTGATGGTTCCATCTTCTACCGTAGCAATCGATTTTTCATCGGTATACCAGTTTGATGCTGAAGAATCCTCGACTGAATTTTCAGACTGAGCCGCCTTGACATTTACCTTATAGCTTTTTCCGGCCTGAAGATGAATGGACAACGTATCCAGCGTATTTGTATATATGGTATTGTCCGGAACATCTGTAATCTGAAGTTCAGGATAATTTTTCTCCAGATCCTTCTCGTACTGCTCGTCAGCCTTTTTATCGAGCTCGTCCTGTTTTTTCTGCTGTTCTTTTGTAAGCGGATCTGCAATTGGCGTGAGACCATTATAATAATCCAAAAGTTTCTGCTCCATTTCGAGCTTTGCCTTCAAATCTGCTAGGCTTTCCTGATCAGACTGAAGCTGGAGATTTGCCTCATTTTCATCATAAGAAAGAAGCGGTGTGCCTTTCTTCACCTCATCTCCTGCCTGCACATAGACCTTCGAAACCGTCTTTGTACTGTCGACAGGAATGGTCTGGGCATCCTCATCCGTGATGGTTCCATCAAAGGTCTTTGCCGTATCATCGTAAGCCCCCATATTCAGGTCGCTGACGCTTTCTACATAAGCCTTCGAATGCTGTGCACGGACCTGAATCAGGACGTAAACTATTCCAAAAACGATAACGCCAATGATGGCACAGATCATACCAATCTTCACAGGCTTTGGAAGTTTTTTCCTCTGCTTCTTTTTCTTTGTTTTTAATTCAGCTTTATTTGCTGAATCAGATGCTATATTAGAAATATTAGATGTATTTTCTTTTGATGTTGCATTATTCTCAGGCATACGCTCAGTTGTTTTCATATATGCCCTCCCCTAATTTTCCATCAATAATGTGATAAATACTTCTGGCATGCTTTGCAATGTTGGGATCATGCGTAATCATCAGAATTGCCGTGCCTTCAGAATTGAGCTTTGAAAACAGCTCCATTATTTCAGCACCGGATTTCTGGTCAAGCGCACCTGTGGGCTCATCAGCAAGTAATATACGGGGCTTATTTATCATCGCCCTTGCAATAGCGACTCTCTGCTTCTGTCCTCCTGAAAGCTGTGATGGTTTGTGATTCAGCCTGTCGCCAAGTCCTACGCTTTCAAGAGCAGCTACTGCCCTTTCCTCTCTTTCTCCTCTTGGAACACCAGCAAAAGACATTGGCAGAATAACATTTGAAAGTGCGCTTTCTTCCGGAAGCAGTTCAAATGACTGGAACACAAAGCCGATTTTCTCAGCACGAAGCTCAGCAAGTGCATTGTCACTCATTTTAGAAATATCATTTCCATCAAAAAGATAAGTGCCTTCGCTTGGCACATCAAGACATCCGATAATATTCATAAGCGTTGACTTCCCTGAGCCTGAAGGCCCCATGATCGCAGCATAATCTCCTTCATGAACGGAGAGCGAAATATCAAAAAGGACCGGTGTTGGCTCTTCTGTATCTTCTCCATATGTTTTATAAATATGCGATAGCTCTATCATCAATTGCCCTCTACCGTCATTGAATCAGTATCATCTGAAGAATCTTCATTAGAATCTATAGCGCCTGAACCATCTGTCATAATTTCATCTTCAAATGCGCCTGAAGGATTTTCATCATATGATCCTGAACCATCTTCGGGGTATGCATTGTCATATTCGATTTCTACATAGACATGCTGTCCCAGAAGCAGATCCTCTGTCGTATCAAGTGAAGCATAAAATGTATATTTGCTGGCACCCTGGGATGATACGTCATTTGATGTAGCCCCATTGCCATAAGACATATCGCTCTGAGAATCACCGTTTGTAGAATCTGTCTCAATTTTCGTGATTGTTCCTTTCCAGGTTTTTGAATCATCAACCCTGGAATGTACAATCACTGGAAGCCCCTGCGAAAGAGAGCCGACATTTAATTCATCAACAGTTCCCTTCACCCTGTATGCACCACTTGAAAGAATGGTAATGAAATGTCCACTGCCACCTGTGGCCGTAGTCGTGCTGACATTTGAGATGGTTCCATCTATTGGAGATGTGACGATTGTATTTGCAACCTTTTTATTAAGGTCATCAATCTGCGCCTGTGTCTTTTTCTTAGAAAGCTCAGCCTGTTTGATAGCTGTATTTAATGACTGTATCTGACTGTCATACTGATACTCTATTGATGCGGTCGGTTCCTTATTTGCCGTGGCTTCCTGAACTGCCTTTGCCTTCTGTGCTGTAAGGTCGGAAATCTGCTGGTTGCTGTCTGCAATTGTGGTATCATAGCCCTCCAGCTCAAGCTTTGCCTCTTCTATCTGAAGTGAGACATCCTTGGTCTTGTATGAAAACAGTTTGTCTCCTGTGTGGACAGTATCGCCCTGGGATACGAAGACTTCGTCAATCTCCCTGTCAGAATCTGCATCGACATATTTTGATTCTTCCGGCTCGATCACTCCGGCAAAATAATTTGAAGATGAATCGATTGTCACGCCCGATGAATCATAGACAGGATAATCATCGTAGCTTACTGTATCGGATTTCTTTTTCTTAATAATGAAATATGTGATAATGGCTGCTGCAATTGCAAGAATAATGAGTATAATAACAAGCTTCTTTTTACTTTTTTTAGATTTGTTCTGCATAGAAACTATTCCTTATAAAACAACGTCTTTGCTGTTAGTATTTATTATAGCAGACTATTGTAAGAAATCTACTTTTTTACAATTCTTCATAAAAAATTTACTATTAATATATTAGACGAAGCATTTCTACTAAAAGTTTCATTTTATATTTGTTTATAACTCAGAACGCAGCGCTGAGCGGGTATTTCTTCGTGAGCTCGTCGACAATGGCGCGGGCTTTCGGAATGCCTGCCTCTTTTTCATTTACAACGGAGGCGATTGCTTCTGCAACCTTGTCGAAGTCATCTTCCTTGAGACCACGTGTTGTAGCTGCAGGCGTGCCAAGACGGATGCCGCTTGTGACGAATGGCTTCTGCGGATCGTTTGGAACCGTGTTCTTGTTTGCTGTGATGTGTGCTTCGTCAAGCCATGCCTCGACTTCCTTTCCAGTGAGTCCCTGAGGAACGAGGTTAAGAAGCATCAGGTGATTGTCTGTGCCGCCTGAAACGATGGAAAGTCCCCTGCTCATGAGGCCATCGCAGAGTGCCTTTGCATTGTCAACGATCTGCTGCTGGTATACCTTAAATTCAGGCTGGAGTGCTTCCTTGAAGCAGACTGCCTTTGCAGCAATGACATGCATGAGAGGGCCGCCCTGGATGCCAGGGAAGACTGCCTTATTGAGATGATATTCCTTGCTGACTGCCTCTGAAGACATAATCATACCGCCACGGGGTCCACGAAGTGTCTTATGCGTAGTAGTCGTTGTGATGTCAGCATAAGGAATTGGTGATGGGTGAAGTCCTGCTGCAACAAGGCCTGCGATATGAGCCATATCAACCATCAGAACTGCGCCGACTTCATCAGCAATATGTCTAAAGGCTTCGAAATCGATTGTCCTGCCATAAGCTGATGCACCAGCAATGATCATTCTAGGCTGGCATTCAAGAGCGATCTTTTCAACCTCATCATAATCGATGAAGCCTTCCTTATTTACGCCGTAAGGAACAATGTTGAAATATGTTCCTGAGAAGTTTACCGGGCTTCCATGTGTGAGGTGACCGCCCTGATCAAGAGCCATACCCATGATGGTATCGCCAGGCTTGCAGACTGCAAACTGGACTGCCATATTTGCCTGAGCTCCAGAATGTGGCTGGACATTAACATACTCGCAACCGAAAAGCTCCTTTGCCCTGTTCCTTGCAAGTTCCTCAACAACGTCAACGCACTCGCAGCCGCCATAATATCTGTGTCCAGGATAGCCCTCAGCATATTTGTTTGTAAGGACGGATCCCATTGCAGACATTACTGCAGGGCTTACCCAGTTCTCAGATGCGATGAGCTCAATATGGTCAGACTGTCTGTCATATTCAGCCTTTATTGCGTCTGCGATTTCCGGATCTTCATTTCTGATGTCGTCAAGTGTGTACATAGGCACGCTCCTTTCGAAAATAATTAGAAAAACAAAATTGGCCGGATATCATTGAACATCCGGCCTTGAATGCATAACAATTAAACGACAGCTCCGTCAGGTCCTTTGACTGCGGCCTTCGGTGCCGGCTTCTTCTTAGAAGATGAGCTCTTCTTTGAAGAGTTTTTGCTCTTTATCTTTATCTTCATGATATACCAGAGCTCTGTTGCGATACAGATGGATGAATAAGTACCGCAGACAACGCCGACGAGAAGTGGAAGTGCGAATGCCCGAACTGTCGAAACACCAAGAATCAAAAGCATAAGTACGGTAACTGCCGTCGTGAAGGATGTGGAAAGCGATCTTGAAAGTGTCTCCATAATACTGTTGTTTGACAAACTTTTAAGCGTTTCCGGTGTCTCTTTCTTGACTTCCTTCGCATTCTCTCTGATACGGTCAAAGATGACGATTGTATCATTAATAGAGTAACCAATAACGGTAAGGATGCAGGCGATGAATGCCGAACCAACGGAAAGCCTGATCACCGCATACATGGTCAATGTAACAAGAACATCGTGGCCGAGGGCGATAATTGCGCTCGATGCAAAACGGATATCCTTGAATCTGATCCAGATGTAAATCAGCATGAAGAATACGGCGACAAGCACTGCGATGATTGCATTTTTCCTTGTCTCGCCTGAAATAGTAGAAGAAATATTCTCAGAAGAAATATCCTTTTCATCTATTCCGAAGTTGTCCTTTAATGCTGTATTTAATTTTTCTCTTTCATCAAGGTCAAGCGTCCTTGTCTTTATCTTGATCGCATTTGAACCTGTAACCTTTTGCGTCTGGACATCCGTGTCGCCTGTGACCTTCTGGATAACAGGAACGATATCTGAATCGATCTCAGCAATCGTGTAGTCCTTGTCAAACGTAGCTGTCGTCTCTGTACCACCCTTAAACTCAAGTGAATAATTCAAAGGTCCTTTGCCTGCAATAGCATATCCAATCATTGAAACGATACCGCATAAAATAACAATAATAGAAATTGCAAAGAATAATCTTGTGTGGCCAATGAAATCAAATGACTTCATCTTCAGTACATGATCATAATACTTATCATTCTCACAGCCAAGTGAAATGAAGCATCTCATGATGAGCTTCGTAACGAAAAGTGCTGTGAATAGGGAAAGAATAACACCAAGTGCAAGCGTGATGGCGAAGCCCTTTACTGTGCCGGAGCCCATGATGCCAAGAACTGCTGCTGCAATAAGCGTTGTGACATTTCCATCGATGATGGCTGAAAGCGCCTTTGAGAAGCCCTCGCCTGCCGCATGGATGACTGTCTTTCCTGCTGTCAGTTCTTCCTTTATTCTTGTGAAGATAATGACATTCGCATCAACCGCCATACCTATGGAAAGGATAATACCGGCAATGCCCGGAAGCGTGAGCGTTATGTCAAATAAGTAAATAATCGAAAATGTAAGCTCAGTATAAAGAACAAGTGCAAGGTCAGCGATCAGACCAGGTATTCTGTACATGATAATCATGAATACAAATACGATCAGAATACCGATGATACCTGCAATGAGTGAAGACTTCAGTGCGTTTGAACCAAGCTGTGCACCTACAACTTCTGACTGTAATTCTTCGAGCTGGATATCAAGTCCACCGATTCTGATATAGGAAGCAAGGTTTGAAGCTGCATCAAAATCTTCCATTCCTTCGATGACGCAGTTTCCATCAGAAATCTCCGCCTTTACCTTAGGAACCGAAACGAACTTTCCATCATAGTAGATACCAATTGATTCGCCTGCTGCATAGGCCTTCTTTGTTGCCTCCGCAAATGCCTTTGTGCCCTTCTTATTCAGCGTAATCTGAACGACAGGATCCTGTGCATTCGTCGTCTGGTTTGTCTCATAAGCTGCAGTTGCTGACTTTACGTCTGAACCTGTAATCACAATAGAACCATTTGACTTTAAGGTATCAATATCAGAAGTGAGCTGGTACTGCCCTGTAGCCTGATCATAGGAATAATTCTCATTTCCATCAGAATCAGTCTCAGCAATAAAGTAAAGATCACCGGGTGTACCTAATTCTTCAAGGATCTTGTTGGCATCAGATACACCTGGAATCTCGACTGCGATTCGGTCTGAACCTACCTGGTATACATTTGCCTCCGTAGTCTTTGTGTCAGAACCGAGGTCGTTTTCAATACGCTGCTGAAGCTTGTAGATGGTATCCTTCATCTCTGTATCAGTAGGGGTCTTTCCCTTTGCCTGATAGGTAATGCTGACACCGCCTGCAAGATCGAGGCCAAGCTTTATGTTTCTGTCTTTGCCGATGCCCGTGGACTTAATGATTGTAAATGTATAATAGCCAAGAGCAACGATAATTGCGAGGAAAATCACAAGAACTGTGACTGCCGCGCCTTTTTTCATCTTTTTCATTGTTAATATATAATAAATTCAATTTACGAATTTTGCTGACATTTTTTCTTCAATACTCGCTTCACAAAAAAATGAACATTTGAAAACCCGTTCCCACTTATGACTCGACGTAGCGGCACTAATTTCGTGCTTCGCCATACTACTCGCACTCAATAAGTGCCGACGTCCGAGTCATAGTTTTCAAACGCATCATTTTTTTATTCAGCTCGAGTATTACACATATCGATAAAAAATGATGCTCAGCAAAATTCTCGTTACCAATAATATGCACTCACTCTGCTGCCTGAAGTGCAATTGCGCATTCAACACGCTTTCGCTGGAGCTCGCAGCCGATGCCATAATTCCCTAGGATATCGCCTGTTGCGTGGAAGGCATTTGCTGCACATCCGCCGCTGCAGTAATATCTTGAGAAACAGTCATTGCATTCCTTCTTGTCGTAGACATTCGAATGCGAAAATTTCTCACGGAGTGTCGTATTTGTAATGCCGTCATTGACATTGCCCATGAGGAACTGCTTTTCGCCAACGAACTGGTGGCATGGATAAAAATCTCCCTCAGGCGTAACTGCAAGATATTCCGTTCCACTTCCGCAGCCTGTTAAACGCTTATATACGCACGGACCACCGGAAAGATCTATCATGAAATGATAGAAATTGAAATCTTTGTCAGTGCCCTTTCGCTTCAGCATTTCATCCTCGAGGATATCGTACTGCTCGATCAGAGTCGGAATGTCCTCTTCCTTGATCGCGTATGGCATCTCAGGTGGTGCCACTACTGGCTCTACGGAAATTTCCTTGAAGCCTAAGTCTGCAAGATAAAGAACATCCTTTGCAAAGTCAAGATTGAAGTGCGTATAGGTGCCTCTGACATAGTATTCTTTGCCAAGTGCTTCACGGGAATCCGCGAATTTCTTAATCTTCGGAAGCAGTGTATCAAAAGATGGCTGGCCTCCTCTGAGAGGTCGCATATTGTCATGCACTTCTTTTCTGCCGTCAAGGGAAAGAACAATATTGTCCATCTCTTTGTTGCAGAAATCTATGACCTCGTCTGTGATGAGCATTCCATTTGTCGTAAGCGTAAAGCGGAAATGTTTATTCTTTTCCTTCTCAATTGAGCGGCCGTAACGAACTAATTCCTTTACGACTTCCCAGTTCATCAGCGGCTCGCCGCCAAAGAAATCGACTTCAAGGTTCGTCCTGTGTCCGGAATTCTCACAGAGAAAATCAAGGGCTTTCTTTCCTACCTCAAGACTCATGAGACCTCTCGGACCATGGTACTCGCCCTGTCCTGCAAAGCAGTACTTGCAGGCGAGATTGCAGTCATGAGCTACATGAAGGCAGAGTGCCTTTACGACTGTAGGATGTCCTGAGTAGGCTTCAATCCTGTCCTTGTAAATATCTTTTGCGAAAAGCTCGTGGCTTTCGCAGAGGTCTTCGATTTCACTTAACGCACCATCTGCATCCTTGCCATGGTGGCTTGAATTCATCTTTGAAACAAAAGCTTCCCTTGCTTCGTCATCGACAAAAATCCTGCCATCATCAAAGTTCTCCAGGACCGAAGGGTCATGATTTTTTGACAGCTCTGAAATCTCCTCAAGCATATCATAGACTAAATCATCTACAATATGCACGGCGCCGCTATGTACATCGAGGACAATATTCTGTCCATTTTGTCTGTACTGATGAAGCATGAGATTATCTTAAAGCGTTCTTGTGCTCACAGGACTGATTGCCAACTGTGCAGGAAGTCTTGCATGCTGACTGGCATGATGTACGGCACTCACCGCATCCGCCGTCCTTAAGTGACTCTGTAAGCTTTCTTGTGTTTAATGTCTTGATGTGTTCCATTTTCTTTGCCTTTCTTTATATTAATATTACGCTCGAAAACACTTAATCTTCGAGTCTTTTGCAAATCGCATAAATGCGATTATAACAAAACAAACAAAATAATACAATAAATTTCTAAAGCTTATGGTTAATCAGCCTTCGCATTCTTTACGCAGAAGTCAATTGCAGAATTAATCCTGTAGTAATCCTGCACCATATCTTCAGGCATGTATTTTTTGAAAAGTTCATCCTTTGAAGAATAATTATTATTAAGGACCAGATTGCTCAGGTAGTCATCGTAATCACTGCCTTTGGCTTCAATGCCCTCTTTTTCAGCAATCGCCATAAAGATAAGCTCTTTCTCTATGTTCTCAGACTGGCTCTGCTTTACAGAGGATTCAAAATCAGAAAGCGACATATTATAATTTGAAGAAAGATAGCTCTCAAGATCCGAATCACTATCCAAAGAATTCGCTGCCTTAAAAGCTTTTATATATCTTTCCGTTTCAGACTCGATCAGTGAATCCGGCACATCGCCGACCTCGGCATTATTTACTACTGCATTTGTAACTGCAGTCCGAAGCTCGCTGTCATAATCATCGGATGCGTCATTCTTGTACTGTTCCTTCGCATAGTCAAGAAAATCTGCAACCGTATCTTTGCTAAAATTTGTCTTCACATAATCATCTGTGAGATTCTCATGGTTTGCAGCCATTCCGATGAAATTAATCGTAAAACGGAAAACGACATCCTTGCCAGCAAGGTCAGTCGCCTGATAATTCTCAGGGAAGGTCACAGGACAGTCCACGGTCTCTCCTACAGAATGACCAACGAGTCCAGAAGTAAATCCATCGATGTAGCCAGACTGCGAAACCGGATCGCAGTTGTTCTTGATGTCGAGATTTACATTTGATGCCGTGCCGCCGTCAAAGGGATCTCCATCGAGAAGGCCCATATAATCAACATTTACGATGTCATCCTCGCCAATCACTGTCTTTGAAGGATCTGCCATATATGGCGCGGTGTTCTTGATCAGCGTATCATCAATATAGGTATTTAATTCATCATCAGTAGGATCTGCATCAGCCTTTTTGTCTACAGTCACTTCTATACCCTTATAGTCACCAAGCTTTACATATTTTTTAGCTGCGGAAGAAAGAGAAGTTGAAGAGCTGCCGCAGGCTGTCAAAAATAATGATGCTGAGAGCAGCATGCCAGCTGCAGTCTTTATCTTTGATGAAAAATCCAAATCAACAATTTTTGTTTTCATTTAATACCTCATTTAACATTGCATTCAAAATATCAAAATGTTAGAATACTTTTTCGTATTGATTATCCTATCTTTATTTCGGATTGGCACTCCGAATGGCAGGACAAACATTACACAGTATAAATGAGAAGAAACAAAAATACAATATTTCTTCCAGCCATAATTTATTAGAAAGCAGAGTTTATCAAAATGCCAACATTTGCAATAGTTTTAATCGTACTTGCCGCTATTACAGTCGGATTCTTCATTCTCGTTTATTTCCTCGGAAAACGTACAGAGAAAAAGCAGGCCGAACAGGACGAGCTTATCGAACAGAATGCCCAGTATTTTCCAATGCTTATTATTGATAAGAAAATGATGCACCTGAAAGAATCCGGGCTCCCTGAAGAAGCAATTTCGCAGGTCCCATGGTATGGCAAGGCTTCAAAAATCCCGATTGTAAAGGCAAAGGTTGGTCCAAAGATCATGACCTTGATTGCTGACCCAAAGGTCTATGACATCATTCCTATAAAGAAGGAAGTAAAGGCAAAGGTTGCTGGTCTCTATATTGTAGGTGTCAAAGGGCTCCACGGCAAAATTGAAGCACCCGAGAAAAAGAAGAAGGGCATCCGTGCCTGGGCAATGCGCACCCTTGAAAAGAACAAGGATGTGCTGAAAGAAAATAAAGAGAGTAAAGATAAGAAGAAAAAATAATCTTTGCGAACCTGCTTGTATAAATGAATAAAAACACAAGGCCTCCGGGAGAGAAATCTTCCGGGGGCTTTTTGTACATAAGGCATTAATAAATATTCGAAAATATATTCATGTTATCATTGACAAAATCGAATATCCGTGCTATATTCTAATAGTCGAACGAAAGTTTCGAGTTTTTCTCTTAGAGAGGTGCATATGCGTAGCTGCTTCTGTATTGATTTGAAATCCTTCTATGCCTCTGTAGAGTGCGTAGAAAGGCACCTGGATCCGATGACGGCAGACCTTGTCGTTGCAGATCCGGACAGAGGGCAGGGCACCATATGTTTAGCCGTATCTGTTCACATGAAAGCGCAAGGGGTGAAGAACAGATGCCGTGTGTTCGAGATTCCGAAGAATCTCCACTACATTATGGCGAAACCACGTATGCATCTTTACATTGAATATGCTGCCAGGATTTATGGCATTTATCTGAAATACATAGCAAAAGAGGACATACATGTATATTCTGTCGATGAGGCGTTTTTCGAGGCCGGCTCCTATATACATATGTACGGAAACGATGTCCGCATTCTTTCAAAGATGCTGCAGGATGAGATTCTTTCAGAGCTTGGTCTCTACACGACCTGCGGCATGGGGACGAATCTCTACCTGGCAAAGATTGCTATGGACATTCTTGCAAAGCATTCTCCTGACAGGCGAGCATACCTCTCAGAAGAAGAGTATTGCACAAAGCTTGGCTCGCACAAGCCGCTTTCAGATTTCTGGATGATTGGACACGGTACAGAGAGACGGCTCAATTCCATAGGAATTTTCACCATGGAGGATATTCGGAATACTGATTCAAAGGCGCTTGAAGCACTGATCGGACGGAATTCATCTTTTCTAATTGACCACGCCTATGGACGGGATGATGTGACGATTGCTGACATCAAGGATTATGAAAGTCCGATGCACTCGCTTTCTTCGAACCAGGTGCTGCTTCGGGATTATTCTTTCGACGAGGGAAAGCTTGTGCTTAAAGAGATGGTGGATCTTCTTTCACTTGACCTCGTCGATGAAGGACTCGTGACAGACGGAGTGACGCTTTATGTAGCATACAGTAAGGATTATCCGCCTGCACTTTCGATTGAGAAAAAATTACCATCCGCCACATCTTCTGTCCGGATACTTACAAATGATCTACTTGCATTATACATGCCTTATGTGAATCGAGATTATGCCATCCGAAGAATCGGCATCTCATTTTTGCATGTCATTCCAGATTCGCTCAGGCAGTACAATCTATTCCGAGACAGTGCCATTGAGGACAAGGACCTTCCTGCCATGCGGAGCGCAAATCTCATCCGCCATACCTATGGGAACAATGCCATCCTGAAGGGCATGAACCTTCTCCCCGCCGGCACCACGATTGCCAGAAACAGCCAGATTAGCGGACATCATGCATAAAATCATTTTATCTCAAGCTGTTTGCTTGCCAGTCCGATTTCGTTTTCATCTGCTTTCCGAACAGACTTTATTTTTACCGGATAATTCGTAAATACAGCCTTCTCAACAAGCGCGCCGTCCTGCATGACAAAATTCTTATCGACTTCTGTATCTTCGATTTCGAATACATAGGTCTCACCTTCCTGAAGCTCGCTGACAATATCTTCACCTACATCAATAATATATGGTGTATCCTGAAATTCTGTTACAACTGCACACTGCATAGTAGTTTCGTCCAGAACATAGTCTGGCAGAAGCTTTCTCACAGTTAACGTTGCGCTGCCAGTAACCGTAATCTTGTCACTGCTTTCATCCTGTGCCGTAGCATCAGAGCTATCAGCCTGTACCGAAGTGCTATCATCTGAAGCAGGATCACTATCTGATACTGTACTATCTGCTGCTGCCGTTTCACTTGCAGTTGCTGAATCTATACTTCCACAAGCCGTCAGCAGCGAAATCCCCATTACTGCTGCAATAAGTAAACAACCAGTCTTTCCCTTCATATTCTCCTCCTTTTCACGAAACTAAAAAAATAAATTTTACAATTTTTCAGGTGCCCACATCTTTTACGGATAAATATATCATGTATTTCAAAAAACAATACATCCAAATAAAATATTACATATTATGAACAAAAAAGCCTCCAGAAGAAAATTCTTCCAGAGGCTTTGTATTTTACTAAGCACCTTAAGCCCGCAAACGTTGTTTGCCCACACCTAAAAACAAGAAAACCCACCGCCAAAAGGCAGTGGGTATATCTTGTTGATTTGATAGATTATCTCTTTGAGAACTGTGGAGCCTTACGTGCCTTCTTGAGACCGTACTTCTTTCTTTCCTTCATACGAGGATCTCTTGTAAGGAAACCTTCCTTCTTAAGAGCTGGACGATATTCTTCGTCAACTGTAAGAAGTGCTCTTGAGATGCCGTGTCTGATGGCACCAGCCTGGCCTGTGAAGCCACCGCCCTTTACGATGATTTCTGCATCGTATTTGCCCTCTGTATTTGTGAGGACAAGTGGCTGGCGAACGATAACCTTAAGAGTTTCAAGGCCGAAATATTCGTCAATGTCTTTTTTATTGATTGTGATTTTGCCGGTTCCGGGTACGAGATAAACTCTTGCAACAGAAGACTTTCTTCTGCCCGTTCCGTAATATCTTTCCTTTGTCTTTGCCATTTTTTCCTCCTATGTCAATTAAAAGGTAAGTGTCTCGGGCTTCTGAGCTTCATGACCATGATTCTCGTCAGCATATACGAAAAGCTTCTTGTACATCTTGTCGCCAAGAGGTCCCTTTGGAAGCATTCCCTTTACAGCATGCTCGATTGCACGCTCAGGATGAGTATTAAGAAGATCACGAAGTGATGTAGCCTTGAGACCGCCAACATAGTCAGAATGACGATAATAAATCTTCTGATCAAGCTTCTTGCCGGTTACCTTAACCTTTGCTGCGTTGATAACGATAACATAATCTCCAACATCTTCATGAGGAGTATATTCTGGCTTGTTCTTTCCGCGAAGAATCTTTGCGATTTCTGCTGAAAGGCGGCCAAGTGTCTGTCCATCTGCATCGACGAGATACCACTTTCTCTCGACTTTAGAAGGATTCGGCATATATGTATTCATTTAATGTCCTCCTTCGACCAATGAATAAATCTATTGTAACGTGCTCTCATTCTTTCAAAATGGAAATGTCCGGTAACCATCTCTCAAGGCGATAGCTTTTCAAATATACTCTCTTGATGCTTTAAAGTCAAGGGGAAATTTTAAGTTGTCAGGGGGACGGTTCTTGGTGACAACTTTTCAAGTTGTCAGAGGGACGGTTCTTGGTGACAACTTCCTTGACAACTTCAAGCTCTTTTTTTCTTCAAGTAAATGACTATGAAAAACACCAGCATTACTATCGACCAAACAAACATCAAGATTTTTCCTGGTTCCGTTTCGAATCTATATAGCAGGTCAAGTAGAAAGAGATATGGTACGTTAGGTCCGTTAGATATATATCGTAAGGAGTTAGATATCAATTGTACGGAAAAAGAAACTCTTTCAATTACTGTGCAGAAATTAAGGACAACCTCCAAAAACGTACAAATTCCAATAACGGTCTTAACTACATTAGATTCTTTAAAGATTGAAATTAATGAAAAGATCATCAATATTACCGCAGCTACTAATACAACTAACCAAAATCTCCCTCCACCAATACCACCAAAAAATACCCCACTCGGTAGTTCAAATCCTAATAACCACAATAATTTTCCAAAAAAAGAAGTAAATAACGACCAAAATCCATTATTCGCTAAATAATACCCCTAATAATATTGTGGAGGAGAACATCGAAAAGTAAGAGCATACACGAGGAATGGGATTAACGATACTATCGTCATTATGATCTTCGTGACTTTACCTGTTCCATTAGTTTGTACTGCCGGCTGGGAATAATTATAGTTAGTCTGTCGATAAGCATTTGCTCCAGTGTACTGATTATTATTGCCCACGCCCGAATTTCCAGTGTACTGATTATTACTGCCCATGCCCAAATCTCCAGGCTGCTGGGCAGCGCACCCACAATTCGGACAAAATTTTGTTTCTTCGGTGATTCTTGCTCCACAATTCTGACAAAACATATCTCCGCTCCTTTCATACATTTCTTGAGTCGTCAGAGCAACAGTTCTTACTGATACCTTTTCAAACAGCAAGAGCGCCCATTACACCCTAAAAGTTATGCTTCCTAAGGACAGTGACCTCCGGCATGGGAGCAATCTCGCTCAGCATTTCATCAAGGAGATCATATGCTTCGTCCTTGTCGATTTCAGTGCCCTGCGATATATCAAAGCTGCTACCTTCTGCCAAGTGAGCAACTCGATTTCCTTTATCATCCTTTGCGTTAATAAATCCAACCCATTTGACGCATTCTGTTACTCCACTTCCATCCTTCACTGTTACAATCGCCAGCCCTCCTGTTCTGATATCAACGGCAAGAATATTGCCATTTTTCATAAGAAAAAAAGGTGAAAATGAATGATTAAACGCGTCTGGATGTTTAGATTCCGAAATGGACAAGGCGTTAACCTCCTCGCTTTCATCATCATATGTAAATATGTACTTTAACTGAGATGATGTCAGATATTTAGCAGGTGGTTCTCCTTCCCGAGGGTGTCCAATAAATCCAAGTTTTCCTCCATATATGTCCTTTTCATATGAGCTGAAGTCCGCCATAGTTCCATCATTATTAAGAACATACAAAAGTAGTTCTCCTTTGCCATCACCATTAATATCCTGGATTGAATAAGCAATGTAATCAGGGTCATAAGCGGTTCTTGGATCTACCTGATACCTAAGTTCCATAAATAAATTCGATAGCTCTATGTCATATTTGTTAAAAAACTCACGTCCTTCATCATCAAGGTCAGAATTTCTTACTTGATTTATGTAGTCATACAATTCATCCAGAAACGGTCCATAGACTTTCTCCGCTTCTCTTATCATCAGCCTTTCTTTGATATAGGGGTGGGCAATCACGGCACAGATTAACGCAACAGCTATGGCAGCAACCATTGCAAAGAGTGCTTTATGCTTAATAACATGCCTGGCAGAAGAAGGACCTGCTGTATTACTATTTTGTGTCATATACGCATCAGTTCCAAAAGCATGACCGCAGTTAGAGCAAAACGCATCTGCATCATCAACCTCGTGACCGCAATTCTTACATATCTTCATGGCAGTTCCTCCTTAAAGTTCATTAATGTGGAACGTAAATAATCCGCTGCTGCTCTTTTATTATAAATAATAAGTAATGTAATTACCCCACACAAACCGGTAGTCTTTTCAATATTTTGGCAATATATATTTTTTCTCGACAACTTCGACAACGAGGGAAAGTATATTGCGGAAGCCTGTTTTCTGAAGGATGTTCTTTACATGGTATTTCACGGTGTTCTCTGAAAGCTGGAGGTGATCAGCGATTTCACTGTACTTTTTCCCGGCTGCAAGGTCCCGTATGACCTGAAGCTCGCGTTTCGTAAAATCCCTGCTGTCAGCACAGCCTATTTTTATATTGGGAGTCTCATCCGGCCATACGAAATCATCGGTCATTGTCCTCTGTATTATTTCAGAAAGCGAAATGTCGTCAGTTTCCTTGTACCAGAAGCTGTCGCAGCCGCTTTCCCTTGCCTTACTTATGAATGTATATTCCGGCATGGATGTCATCATGATAATACGGATTTCCGGGAAATCCTCCTTTATTTTCCCAGCAGCTTCAAGACCGGATTCATCATCAGCAGTGCAGATATCCATAAGGATCAGATCTACCTTATTCTGAAGGCAGATAAGTTCAGCATTTGCCGCATTTTCTATAGCGGCAATGACCTTATATCCGGCCATCCCGGAAATCTCCCTCTGAAATGCGTTCCTTGAAACGCGGGAATCTTCTACTATCAAAACATTAATCATAGTCTGCCTTCTAAAAATGGGGTTGTCACGGGACGGTTCTTGCTGACACCTTTTCAATTAAACGAGCTGCCAATCAAAACCGACGTATGGCAACGACATGACAATATTATTAGACTCCAAAAATCTATATAAAATTGTAAAACAATTAGGAAAAAAATAAACTACCCGAATGGGTAGTTTTGCCTTGAAATATAAAAAAGTTGTCAGTAAGAACCGTCCCTCTGACAATTAGAACCGTCCCTCTGACAATTCGCTACCAACCAGCGCTTTATTAGTTATCCTGAGATTAGCTGCGTTCGTTAACTATTAATTCAGTTCGCTGCCATCTTCTTTCTGAATGCATCCTCGGACATGCCTGCCTGTCCGGCAGCGTCCTTGATTGACAGCAGGTTTTTCTTTACCAGGGACACAAGGGTATTATAAGATCCCTCTTGTCTGCCTTCCTGTCTGCCTTCTTCTTTGAACATGTTCATTGTTTCCGCTTCATCGTATTCCGTCAGCATCATACCTTTCACCTCCGCTTCATGTGATTCCAAGAAAGGTTTCAAAATATAATCCTTTGGCATTTTGGAAACCGCAAGGTCGACCGCCTTATCAATTTCCATGTCTTTGCTGTTTTTCCTTACTTCTGCCACGAACCATGAGTATTCCATCAACGGCCTGCACATATCAAGCAGCTTCTGGTTCCTGCCGAAGTTTATGTTCAGCATCCTCACCCTGACCTCGATGTCAGTGTCGGCTCCTTCAGGGAATGAGTCGCTAAGCCTAAGGATCTTTTCATCAGGCTCGTCAGTCGTTCCGTTATAGAAGACTACCAGCCTGGGTACCGGAAGCTGTATCAGCCTGCTTCCGTATTTATTGAGCTTGTTTTCCTTTATGTACTTCTCGTATAGATATCCACAGTACTGCAGCTGTCTTACCGGCATATTCGGGTTGTAAGTGCTCTGTTGTTCATACAAGCTCATCTCATCAGAAATCATGAAGGAGACGTCATTGTGCATACCGAGATACAGGACCTCCTCAATGGTCGTAATCTTGATGTCCTCTGGATTCTCATAATGCGATCCGTTTATCGCATTGTATAGCTCCAGTGTCCACTTCCGGTTTTCTTCTCTCCCGAATATAAAGCTGAAAAGCCGGTCCTTGTACTCATCATTTATTGCTGCCATACATGTCTCCTAATAGCATCATTATTAATAATATAATATCAGCATGGGATAGATTTATCAAATGAATTTTCTGTGGCTGATTCTATATTCGTCACCAAGAACCGTCCCCGCGACAACCCTAATACGAGTCCGGATCATCGACCGTGACAGAAGATTCCGTATCAGAAGATTCGGCAGTATCCGAGTTGCAATCCGGGCCGTTCAGGGTAATCGCTGAGTCGACGTCCTCACTTGAATTACTATAAGTTGTCACCCATTCGCCATTTTCAAGGTAGATTGACGCATTATGTGTTCCGCACTCTTTAACCGCCTTTACAGCGCCAGGAAGGGCGTCAATAACAGCACG